>JBKJSE010000334.1:0-20889 GCA_046595925.1 Archangium sp.
TCCAGTTGATGACGTGCAGGAAGTCGGTGTCGTTCTGCGAGGCGCCTGACTCGACGGGCGGGTTGCCCTCGAGGATGCCGCCGGTGGCCATCTCGGTGTTGAAGCTGTTGATGAAGACGTAGCCGTCGGAAGCCAGCTTGCCGCAGTCGGCGAGGTCTTGAGTGTAGGGCGGCAGCTCGACCCCGAAGGACTCGCTCTCGATGATGCGGCCCTTCACCTTGTCGAACTTCCAGAACATCGCCAGGCCGCGGTACTTCTCTTTGTATTCCGAGAGCGGCGCGTAATCGCGACCGAGCGGGGCAGGGTACTGGCTGGTCTCGATCACGTAGTCGGTGTTGGGCGTCACGAACGCGCCGCCGTGATCGGAGGCCACCAGCTTGTTGGGGACGATCTGCTTGGTGGCGAAGTCGCGCAGGTCGACCACCGCGATACGGGCGTTGGCCTTGTCGTTCACGAAGAGGAAGCGGCCGTCGTAGTCGCCCTTTTCCTCAGACAAGTTGGGGTGGTGCACGTCGGCCCAGGTCAACTTCTCGCCGATCTTGTACTGCTGGCCCTGAGCGAGCACCTTGTTGCCGTAACCGCCGTAGCCGTAGCCCTGCCAGGGCTCGGGCGTGAACACCGCGATGACCTTGAGCAGGCGCATCGAGGGCACGCCGATCACGAGGATCTGCCCCGACTGGCCACCCGAGGCGAAGATCACGTACTCGTCCTTTTGACCGGTGGGCTTGTAGGTGAGCAGGGCGGCCTCGACATCGGCCTCGCTCAGCTTGCGCTCAGTCATGATCTGCTTGAGACCGGTGCTCGATTGCGCGGTGGCTGGCGACCCACCTCCCGTGCCTCCGCTCGAGCAGCCGTAGACGAAGGCGCCCGCGAGCAGCAGGCAAGCCAGGGACGCGACCAATTTGTTTCTCATGGGGAAAGCTCCGGGGATGAATCAGCGGCACCCCTCAGTGCCATCGCCGTGCCACCTGCTCCCCGCTCGGGAAAGACCGACCGTCGCCCCGTGGGTGTTTCAATCTGGGAGCGAGGTGGAACCCTCGTTTCTCAGCTCGACGCAGCCGCCGCGCGTGCCTCATTCCGGTGCAGCTTCTGCATCAGGCGGCGAAGCCCCAGGTCTTCAGCTTTCGCCACAACGTCGTGCGACCGATGCCCAGCACGCGGGCCGCGTCGAGCTGTTGGCCCCCGCAGGCTTCCAGCACCCGGAGAATGTGACGGCGCTCCGCCTGCTCGAGCGTGAGCAGCGCCCCTTCGTCTTCAGGCGCCGGAGGCAGCGCGGGCGAGCTCAGCTCTTCGGGCAGATGTTCCAGATCGACCGCCGCGCCCTGGCAGAGCACCGCGCCGTGCTTCACCGCGTTCTGCAGCTCGCGCACGTTTCCGGGCCACGGGTACTTGAGCAGCGCCGCCATCGCCCGCGGTGCGAACCGGGCGCCGGGGCGCTCCTGCTCGAGGAACATCGTGGCGAGCACCGTGATGTCTTCGAGCCGCTCACGCAGCGGTGGCACCAGCAAGGTGAAGACCTTCAAGCGAAAGTAGAGATCTTCACGAAAGCGACGCTCGCGAACGCACTGGAGCAGGTTCTGGTGTGAGGCGCAGACCACCCGCACGTCGACGTGCACCGCTTCAGATTCACCGACCCGCCGAATCTCACCGTCCTGCAGCGCACGCAGGAGCTTGGCCTGCAGCACCAACGGCATCTCGGCGATCTCATCGAGGAAGAGGGTGCCGCCATCGGCCGTTTCGAACAGACCCTTGCGGGCGCTCTGTGCGCCGGTGAAGGCGCCTCGGGTGTGACCGAAGAGCTCTGACTCGAGCAGCTCGCCTGGCAGCGCGGCGCAGTTCACCGCGAGGAAGGGCCTGGCCTTGCGGCTGCTGTTGGCGTGGAGCGCGCGCGCCACCACTTCCTTGCCCGAGCCGCTCTCTCCGCGCAGCACCACCGAGGCATCGGTGTTCGCCACCAGCGCCGCCTTTCGCAGCAGCGCCACCATCGCCGGGCTGCGCGCGACCATGCGGTTGCACTTGCGGCCCGTGGGCATCTCGGGGAGCAGGCGGCACGCCTTGCACAGTCCTCCGCCGCGCTCGAACGGCGTCTCACAGCTGAAAGGCCCGGCGAGTTGTTCACCCATGTTCCGACTTGAAACACCGCGCGACAGGGCCGTCAACCATCGGCTTTCGGAAGAGCTGGCGGGTCGTTTGCAGTGGGGACTGGCATGCGGCTCTACCTCGACGCCTTCTACGAGTTCCTCAGCGGCCCGCTGAAGCCGCGAGCCCGGGTGCTTTTGGCGGCGCTGGCCATTCCTCTGGCGTTGTCCTTCACCCAGCCGCTGTGGCGCATCTCGATGGAGGCGCCGCAGTACCCGGCGGGCCTCCACCTCGACATCTTCGCGTGGACGGTCGAGGGCGGGAACGGAGGCCAGCACCTCCAGGAGATCAACGTCCTCAATCACTACATCGGCATGCGCACGCTCGATCGCGAGGCGATGAGCGATCTCGACTGGCTGCCCTTCGCGCTGGGCGCGCTGTTCATCTTCGCCTTGCGCGTCGCGGCCATCGGCAACGTGGGCGCGCTGGTCGACCTGGTGGTGATGACCACCTACGTGAGCGGCTTCGCCTTCGCGCGCTTCGTCTACACGCTCTACGTGTTCGGGCATCACCTCAAGGCCGACGCGCCCGTGAAGGTGCCGGGCTTCATGCCCGCGGTGCTCGGGAGCAAGCAGATCGCCAACTTCACCACCCACAGCTGGCCGCAAGCAGGCTCGTACTTCTTGATGACGTTCGTGGTGGGCACGGTGGCGGTGTTGTTGTGGCACCTCGTGTCGGGCCGTCGAGCGGCGGTGAGCGAGCTTGCGCCATGAGGCTGATGCCGCGGGCGCCCGAGTACCCCTGGAAGCCGTTCGTGTTGGCTTCGTTGGTCTTCACCCTCACGCTGGGCGCGCTCACGGGAGCGATCGACCTGTGGAACCTGCGCGTGGCGATGCGTGCGGTGCCGCTCGAGCACCACCGTGCTCACGCCTTCGCGCAGCTCTTCGGCTTTCTGTGGCTGTTCACCATGGGCATTTCACTTCACCTCGCACCGCGCTTTTTTGGAGCGCAGCCGGCGACCCGTCAGCGCCGAACGGTGCTCGCGTGGGCCGGCATCGGGGGCGTGCTCCTGCTCGTCGCGGGCCGGCTCGGCGCCCTTCTTCCCGGAGCGAGGCTGCTCGCGTTGAGCGGGGCCTTGCTCGTGGTGCTGGCGATGACCTCGTGGGCCCAGTGGCTCGTGGGCTTCTGGCGAGCCACGCCTGCACCGCGCCGCGAGACGCTGCATCGATTTCTGGTGGCGGGCGTGGGCTGGTGGTGGCTCGCGTCGGTGCTCGTCTTCGTCTGGACCCTGGGGTTCGACGTGCCGCTCGAGAGCATCTGGGCGATGGCGTTGCTCGGGGGCACCAGCTCGTGGCTCTGGGGCATCTTCTTTCGCGCCGGGGTGTGCACGCTGCACGTCGAACGTCCTTCGGAGCAGGCACAGCGCAGGCTCTTCTCTACCTGGCAGTTCGCGTCGGTGCTGGCCGTGCTCGCACCCTGGTTCGACGCCGACTGGCTGCAGGCAGCGCAGGGCTTCGGCGTCGCGGCCGCGGTGGGGCTGGTCTGGTTCACCATTCGGCCCTTCTCAGGCCAGGGCCTCGGCGATGAGGACAACCTCGCGCCGCGCGCCGTGCAGGCGGGCCTGTGCTTCCTGCTGATGTTCGCGCTGCTCTCTGCGTGGCGCGGGCTCGAGGCGCTCGGGGTGTGGGCGCCTCCACTCTTGCGTGACGCCAGTCGTCACGCGCTGACGCTCGGTGGCGTGACGCTGCTGGTGCTCGGTTTCGCGGGGCGCATGGTGCCGGGCTTCGGCGGGCAGCCGCTCACGTGGCGGCGCGCGTACGACGCGGGGATCGTCGCCGTGGTGCTCGCCGCGGCGCTGCGGCTCTGTGAGCTGTTCAGTATGACGCGTCTGGGGCTCGCGCTCGCCGGCGCGTCGGGCGGCCTCGCGCTGCTCGGCATGTCGCTCGTCACCGCGGCGCTCGTGAAGAGCATGCCCTGGCCCCGGCGCGCGCCTTCGGACCCGCGCTGGCCGGTGTCCCGCCCCGTCCTCTGAAGAACCCGGCGTGCAACCCCGCACGTCGCCAACCGGAAAGGCCTCACCCATGTTTCGAACAGCCCTCGTCTCTTCGTGCCTCATTGCTTCCCTCGCGGGGGCCGCCGACCCGGCACCACCAGCGACCGTCGTCGACATCGCCGTGGCGTCGAACGATCACTCGACGCTGGTCACGGCCCTGAAGGCGGCTGACTACGTGCGTTCACTGCAGAACGCGGGGCCCTTCACCGTGTTCGCGCCGACCAACGCCGCGTTCGGCAAGCTGCCCAAAGGAACGCTGGAGAACCTGGTGAAGCCCGAGAGCAAGGAAGCGCTCCAGAACATCCTCAAGTACCACGTGGCGGTGTCCGTCTACGAAGTGCGCTTCATGAAGGAGGGCATGAAGCTCGGTGTCGCCAACGGGGGCAACGTGGTGTTTCACGTCAAGGACGGCAAGACGTACGTGAACGACGCGCTCATCGTGGGCTCGGCGCGCGCGGGCAACGGCATCGTGCACGTCATCGACGGCGTCTTGCTTCCGCCCGCGAAGTAGCGAGCGGTTCACGACTCAACGCTCGAGGATCACCTTGAGCGCCTTCGTCTCAGACGCGCGGCTGAAGGTGTCGTAGGCCGCGATCATGTCGTGCAGCTTGAAGTGATGGGTGACGAACTTGTCGACGTTCAACTTCCCCTCGGCGACCAGCTTGAGCAGCATCGCGGTGCTGTTCGTGTTCACCAGGCCGGTGGTGATGGTGATGTTCAAAATCCACAGGTCCTGCAGGCGCAGCTGGGCCGGCTTGCCGTGAACGCCCACGTTGGCGACGTGGCCTCCGGGGCGGACGATCTCGGTCGCCATCTCGAAGGTTCGGGGAATTCCGACGGCCTCGACCGCCACGTCGACGCCCCAGCCATCGGTCAGGGCCATGACCTTCTTCTTCCACTCGGGATCGGCCGAATCGACGCCGTCAGTCGCGCCGAACTTCTTCGATTGCTCGATGCGGTTGGCGTCGAGATCGATGCAGATGATCTTCGCCGCGCCGTAGAGCGAGGCCGTCATCATCACCGCCAGCCCCACCGGGCCTGCCCCGATGACCGCCACCACGTCGCCCGGCTTCACCTCGCCGTACTGAACACCGATCTCGAAGCCGGTCGGGAGAATGTCGCTGAGCATCGCGCCCTGTTGGTCGCTGACGCCTTTGGGAAGCCGATAGAGCGAGTTCTCGGCATAGGGCACGCGCACGAACTCGGCCTGCGTTCCATCGATCAGGTGGCCGAACACCCAGCCGAGGCCGACAGCGCCCTCCTCGCCCAGGCAGTGCGCGTAGAGGCCCTGCTTGCAGAACGTGCAACGGCCACACGACTTGATGCACGAGATGATGACCTTGTCGCCGACCCCCAGCGTCGAGACCGCGCTGCCCAATTCGGTGATCGTCCCCACGCCTTCATGGCCGAGAACGCGGCCGACCTTCACCGCCGGAACATCGCCTTTCAGAATGTGGAGGTCGGTGCCGCAGATCGTCGTCGCATCGATTCGCACGATGACGTCGGTCGGGTGGAGCAGCTTCGGCATCGGCACGTCCTGCCAGTCCTTCTGGCCAGGACCTTTGTAGACGAGCGCCTTCATCGTTGATCCGGACATGGGGAAGAGCCCTTTCGGGTGCGTTGGGGTGAACCTCCACCCCGTGCAAGCGCGAGCCCCGCGACGGGCGCGCGTCAGCAGTGCAGCCAGGTGATGCAGCAACTGCAGCAGCCGCTCACCGGCGCAAGGGCCGCATCAGGGCGAGCCGAAGTACTTCTCGTACGTCAGCCGGGCCCAGTAGGGGTCAGCGCCACGTTCCACGGAGGGCAGGCTGACCAGTTCTCCGCCGTCGAGCTGCGCCGCGATGTTCTGGGCGACGACCCTGCCCATCTCTTCAGCCAGCTGACCCGACTTGGGAACCGAGGGCTGCAGCGCGGCAGCTGAGCCCGCGGCGAACACCTCGGGGTACCGCTCGCATTGGAGCCAGTCGTTGACGAGCACGAAGCCCGAGGCGTTGGTGATCGACTCGCACGCCCTCACGGCATCGACGCCCAGCACCGGCGGGGCGATCATCGCGTACGCGAAGGGGTACTTGCGACCGTCGGTGAGGGCGATTTCCTCGCGGGACACGCGCTGAATCACCGCGCCGGTCACCGACTCGACGCCATGCACGGCCATGGGCTGCGTACCCGGCGTGAGCCAGACGATCGGCACGTCGACGCCGTCGAGCGCCAGCCGCTCGGCGGTGCCCAGGAGGAAGTCGCGTGCGGCGCCAAATGAGTTCGCACCGGGAGCCTCGCCGATGACCACGGGGCCAGGCGCCTTCAAGAGCCGCTCGAACGCGAGCGCCGCGCGCTGGGCATCGGCGACGGAGAAGATCGACTGGGTGTAGCCGCGTGGCCCCAGGCCTGGAACGGCGGCGTAGTTGGGCCTGGGCTCGGTCGCGATCACCAGGTGGTCGTAGGGCTCCTCTTTCGTCTTCGTGAAGACGCGTCTGCGCTCGAGGTCGAACCGCGTGACCTCTTCTTCGCAGAATCGAATGCCGTGCTTCGCGAAGGGGCCGCGCATCGAGAAGCCGAGCGAAGGCGTGAACGAGAGCTCGTGAGCCCTGGAGATCACCGTGATCGCGTGCCGGTCACCCAGGGCGCGCTTGAGCTCGAGGGCAGCCACAAAGCCCGCGATGTTCGAGCCCACGACGACGATCTTCTTGTTCAAGTCGCGCGCGCTCACGTCTGCGCTGCCGCCAGTGCAGGGACTGCGCCACGCCTCAGCACGGTTTGAGCGGCCGTCGGGACGCGGCGTTTGCACCCAGGCGTTCGCCGCGCAGTTTCCGTTAGGACGCCTCGCTGGGCCGGGCGATGAAGGCACGATGACTCCCACGACGACGGTTCGGATCCTGGTGGTCGATGACGATGCCGGCATCCGCTCGGCCCTGAAGGGGCTCTTCGCCTCACCGAGGTTCGAGGTCGATCTCGCGATCGACGGGGTCTCGGCGCTCGAACGGATCTCCGAGCTGCCCCCTGATCTGGTGCTCACCGACCTCGACATGCCGCGCATGAACGGCATGCAGTTGCTCGCCGAGCTGCGTCAGCGGGTACGAGAGCTGCCCGTGATCGTGCTCACCTCGAACGTCGAGCTGACTTCGGCCGTGGCTGCGATGCGGGCCGGTGCGGCGGACTACGTCACCAAGCCCATCGACTTCGACGACCTGTCGATCGCGGTCGAGCGCGCGCTCGAGCAGCGTGACGTGCGGCTGGAAAACGAGAACCTCAGGCGTCAGCTCCGCGAACGGCACGGAGAAGGCATTCAGGGGCTGCTGGGCGCGAGCGCTCCGATGCAGAAGGTGTACCGCCTGGCGCGCCAGGTCGCACCCGCGCGCGCGACGGTGCTGATCTCGGGCGAGAGCGGCACCGGCAAGGGCGAGCTCGCCAGGGCGGTTCACGCGCTGAGCCCGCGCGCGAACAAGCCGTTCATCTCGGTGCACTGCGCCGCGCTGACCGAGAGCCTGCTCGAGAGCGAGTTGTTCGGGCACGAGAAGGGCGCCTTCACGGGGGCCGAACGCCGCCGCATCGGTCGCTTCGAGCAGGCCCATGAAGGCACGCTGTTTCTCGATGAGATCGGCGAGATCCCCGCGTCCACTCAGATCAAGCTGCTGACCGTGCTGCAGGAGCGCAGCTTCGAGCGCGTCGGAGGCAATGAGCTGGTGAAGGTCGACGTTCGAATCATCGCCGCCACCAACCGCGATCTGGCCGCCGACGTGGCCGCGAAACGCTTTCGCGAAGACCTGTACTACCGGCTCAACGTCGTCAGCGTCGAGATGCCGCCGTTGCGGCTGCGCGGGGGTGACATCAACGTGCTGGCCGAACACTTCCTGCAGAAGTTCGCCCTCGAGAACCACAAGCAGATCGACGGCTTCACCAGCCGCGCGAGGACGAAGCTGCGCAGCCATCGCTGGCCGGGCAACGTGCGCGAGCTCGAGAACGCGATCGAGCGGGCCGTCGTGCTCTGCGAAGAGTCGAAGCTCGACGACACGCACCTGCCCTTCGCCTCGGCGACGGCCGAGAGCCTCGAGGGCATCACCATTCCCGGCGCGACCATGGCCGAGCTCGAGCGGTTCGCGATTCTCAAGACGTTGGACTCAGTCGAAGGCTCGACCGTGAAGGCGGCCGAGATCCTCGACATGAGCCTGCGCACCGTTCAGTACCGCGTGCGTGAATACGGCGTCGGCAAGGGCTGAGCGCGCCCGTCAGCGGGTGAGCAACGCCTCGAGAACGCCCGTCAGCTCGTCCACCTTCACCGGCTTGGTGAGGTACTTGTAGAACCCGGCTTCGCGAACCCGCGCTTCGTCACGCACCATCGCGGCGGCGCTCAACGCAATGACCGGAATCTGGCGCGTCTCGGGCCACTCGCGCAGTTGCCGCGTGGCCTCGAACCCGCTCATGCCCGGCAGGTTGATGTCCATGATGACGACGTTCGGCTTGCGCGCGCGCACCAGCTCGAGACCGATCTCGGCCGTCGGTGCGGTGGCCAGGTCGACGCGCTCGAAGTCGGACAGCAGGTCTTCCATGAAGGCGATGTTCGAGGGGTTGTCCTCGATGTAGACGATCGAGAAGCGGGGGCCCGCGACGCCCATGAGCCGGCTTCCACTTGCGAGCGGGGTGCCCTTGGCGTCTGGAACCGAGCCCGCGTGGCGGTGAATGGGCAGGTCGATCCAGAACGTGGAGCCTTCGCCTTCGGTGCTCTGAAAGCCGGTGGTCCCGCCCATCAGCTCGGCCAGCCGCCGGGTGATGGCCAGCCCGATGCCGGTGCCTTCGATCGATCCGGTCTCCTGACCTGCGCGATGAAAGGGCTGAAAGATCTTGTCCTGCTTGTCTTCCGCGATGCCCATGCCGTCATCGATCACGCTGATGCGCACCCAATCGCCGCGCGTGGACGTCTTGAAGACGACGGTGCCCTTCTTCCGGCCGTACTTGATCGCGTTCGAGCCGTAGTTCATCAGGATCTGCTTCAAGCGCGTTCGATCTGCGACGACCGCGGGAAGGCTCGCGTCGAGCGGGGCGGTCGACAGCTCGATGTCCGCGCGGGCAGCCATCGGGTCGAGCGTGGTCTTGACCTCGGGAAAGACGAGCGCGAGGTCGACCGGCTCGGGCGAGACGAGCACGCGGCCCGCTTCGATTCGCGAGAGGTCGAGCACGTCGTCGATCAGCCGCAGCAGATGCTCGCCGCCTTTGAGCACGTGGTCGATGCGCTCGCGGTGCCGCTCGGACAAGGGTTCCTTCTTGTCCCGCTGCAGCAGCTGGGCGAACCCGAGGATCGCGTTCAGGGGCGTGCGCAGCTCGTGGCTCATCGACGCCAGGAACTCGGACTTGGCCGAGCTGGCTGCTTCTGCCGTGGCGCGCGCTCCGCGGAGCTCCTCTTCGTGCACCACCTCGTCGCTCACGTCCCAGATGGTCAGCACCGTGCCGCCTTCCTGGGTGCGCCTGTCGACCAACCGCAGGCTGCGACCACTGCTCGATCTCACGTCGAACGGTCCGCTCGGCGCGCGGTGGTAGGCGAGCAACCTCGAGCGCAGCTCAGCGGCTGGCAGGTCGCCCAGGTCGAAGGTGCCGGCGGCGAGGTTGCGCTCGACCAGCTCTTCGAACGTCTTGCCGACGATCTCGCCCTCGAGCTTTTCACCCAGCAGCGCGCGAACGGTGCTGTTGCAGAGGATGAGGCGATCCTCGGCATCGAAGATCGCGAAGCCACCTTGAACGCTCTCCACCGCGCTCAAGAGGTGGCCTTGAATGCGCCGCACCTTCACCTCGCCCTCCTTGCGATCACTGATGTCGCGGATCGCCGCCGAGGTGAGTTGCCCCTGCGCGCTGTGAATCGGGCTCAGGCTGATCTCGATGGGGAACTCGGTGCCGTCTCGCTTCAAGCCGAAGAGCTCGCGGCCTGAACCCATCGGGCGAACCGTGGGGGCGCTGGCGAAGCGGCTTCGATGGCCGACGTGGGCGCCGTGAAACCGCTGAGGAATGAGGATCTCGATCGGCTGGCCGACGAGCTCTGCGCGCGCGTAGCCGAACAGGCGCTCGGTCTGAAGGTTCACCAGCGAGATGAGGCCGCGCTCTCCCACCACCACCACGGCGTCCGGCGCAGCGTCGAGGAGCAGCTTGAAGATCTCCTCGCCGAACAGGGCGTTACCCATGTGGAAGCCTCATCAGGAAGACCGCGCCCCGAGTACCTGTCTCGACCGAGATGGTGCCGCCGTGGGCTTCGACTGCGAGCTTGCAGAACGCCAGGCCCAACCCGGTGCCCGCGCGCGTGCCGCCCGCTTCGCCGCGCACGAAACGTTCGAAGAGCCTGTCCCTCAGCTCGGGGGGAATGCCCGGGCCCTCGTCTGACACGCGCAGCTCGATGGCCCCTGGCCGTGCCTGGGCGCTCAGCTTCACGGTGGTGCCTTCGGGCGAGTGGCGAATGGCATTGTCGAGGAGGTTCTCGAAGACCCGGCGGAGCAGGGCCGCGTCTGCTTGCAGCGCGACGAGCTCGACTGAACTCTCGAGCTTCACGTGGCCATTCTGTGCCTTGAGCGAGAAGGCATCGAAGAGGTCGGTGACCAGCTGCTTCAGGTTCACCTCGGCGGGGCGCACCACCAGCTTGCCTTCTTCGCTCTGGCTGATGTCGAGCAGGTTGAGCAGCAGGCGCAACAACGAGCGCGCTTCGTCTCGAATGTGCTGGGCCGATTCACGCAGGGGTGGGGTGAGCCCCGCGCCGCGCAACAAGACCTGGGCATGCAGATCCATCGAGGTGACCGGGTTCTTGAGATCGTGAACCACGAACGAGGTGAGCCGCTCTTTCTGCAACTGCAGACGCATCAGGTCGTCGCGCTGGCGGCGAACGAGCTCGTAGTGCTCGCGGAGCTCGGCGGTCATGCGCCCGAGCTTGAGCGCGGCTTGAACGCGCACGACGAGCTCGGTGGGGCGAACGGGCTTGGTCAGGAAGTCGTCGGCGCCCGCGCGCAGCGCCTCGTCGAACGTGTCGACGTCACGCAGCGCGGTGAGGAAGACGATGGGCGTCTCTTTGCCGAAGGGCAGCTTTCGAAGCTGCGCGCAGACGGCGAACCCGTCCATGCCCGGCATGCTGACGTCGAGGAGAACGCAGTCGGGGTGCGCCGCTTCGAAGACACGAATGCCCTCAGCGCCATTGGTGGCGCTGAGCACCTCGTAGTCTTCGTCCTCGAGGGTGGCCTTTGCGAGTGCGCGGTTCTCCGCGTTGTCGTCGACGACGAGGATCTTCTGCATTGAGACTGTTGGAGTACCACGCGCCCCGTCAGCGAGTCGTCTTCTGCTCGAGCTTCGACTTCACGTCGCGAAAGCCTTCGAGCAGCTCGCTGAAGCTCTTCCGCACCGCGAGCTGTTCGTTGTCGAGGCGAGTCTCGAGCGCTTCGAAGTTCGCCCGGGCCTCCATGCTGCCGAGGTGCAGCTGCACCTTCATCTCGTCTCTCATCGTCTTCAGAAGGTCGACGCTCTCTTTGAGTTCTTCGGCCCAACGCTGCGTAACGTTCGTCATGTGATTCTCCTGGGTGAGGGGTGACGAAGGCTCTCGCAAGCCGCGTGCCCACGATCTGAAGGGCGGGCGCTCGGTTTTCAGCGCGTCAGCCGCGCCTCGGGCCTGCTGGTGCGGGAACTGCACCGTTCGACTTTCGTCGCCCCCGACCAGGTCGCCTGACATAGTGGGGCCAGCTGAGTTTGGGTGCGGCAGTCGTCCGCAGGACTTCGGGGTGGTCGGGCCGCCACCTTGCCGGGATTCCGGCAGGGGACGACATGAGCACCGAAACGCCGCCGCAGGCCTGGACACCTCTTCTTCGCGCCGCCCGCCTCGCCACTCGACCGCTCGAGCGATTTCTTCGCATCGAGGCTGCGAGCGGCGTCGTGCTCATCGTCAGCGCTGCGATCGCGCTGCTCTGGGCCAACTCGCCGTGGGCCGCGAGCTACGCGGCGCTGTGGCATGCACCGGTCGGGCTGCGCATCGGTGACTTCGCCTTCGAGCGGAGCGCGGAGTGGTGGGTCAACGATGGGCTCATGGCCCTCTTCTTCTTCGTCGTGGGGCTCGAGATTCGCCGCGAGCTCCATCACGGTGAGCTCTCAGAGTTGCGTCGAGCGGCGTTGCCCGCAGTGGCCGCGCTCGGAGGGATGGTGGTGCCTGCGCTGCTCTACCTGGCGATCGCGGGTTCAGCCCCCACGCGCTCGGGCTGGGGCGTACCCATGGCGACGGACATCGCGTTCGCGGTGGGCATTCTCACGCTGCTGGGGAAGCGGGTGCCACCGGCGTTGCGAGTGCTGCTCCTGGCGCTCGCGGTGATCGACGACCTCGGCGCCATCATCGTCATCGCGCTCTTTTATTCCTCGGGGTTGTCCGCGACCGGGCTGCTCGTCGCAGCGGCAGGCCTGGGCCTCGTGTTTCTGCTGCAGCGCCTGGGCGTGCGCGCGAAGGCCTTCTACGTGGTACCCGCGCTGCTGACCTGGGCCGGTGTCGCCGCCGCGGGCATTCACCCCACGATCGCGGGCGTCATCATCGGGCTCGTCACGCCGGTTCAAGTCTGGCTCGGCCCCAGCGGCTTTCTCGACGGCCTGCAGAAGGAAGTCGACGAGCTGGGCCGAACAGGTCCCGACGCGCTCTCTTCCCACGAGCTGGCGGCGAGCCTTCGGCGAGTGGCCCTGGCACGACGAGAGGCCATGTCGCCTGCGGAGAGCCTGATTGAAATGCTCCACCCCTGGGTCGCGTTCGGCATCATGCCGATCTTCGCGCTCGCGAACGCCGGGGTCGCGCTCGGCGGCGCTTCCCTGGGCGAGCCGGAGTGGCGCGTGCTGGGCGGGGCGGCGCTGGGCTTGTTGCTCGGCAAGCCACTCGGGGTGCTGGTCGCGTGCGCCCTCGCGTTGCGACTCAAGCTCGCGTCGCTGCCCACGGGACTGACGACGAAGCACCTGGTGGTGCTCGGCAGCGTGGCCGGAGTCGGGTTCACGATGGCCATCTTCATCGCCCAGCTCGCGTTCACTGAGCCGAGTCTGCTCGCGGCTGCGAAGGCGGGCGTCCTGCTCGCGAGCGCAGCGGCGTCGGCGCTCGCTTTGGGTCTTGGCCGGTGGCTGCTCGCTGCAGCGCCCAGCTCAGCGGCGCAGACCGCCGATGAAGCCGAGAACTCCACCACGCACTGAGCGTGGTCAGACGACCTGTTCCAGCCATTCGCGGGCCGCGGCTGGCTGTGTGGGGCAGCCCCATCGATCCTGGCTAAGCTGTCGTCACGATGCTGACCTTGGGAACCGCGCTCGACTCGACCCCGCTGACGCTCGACTCGAAGGCGCTCACCACGCACGGGTTCATTCTCGGCATGACGGGCTCGGGCAAGACGGGCTTGTGCGTCGTGCTGGTCGAGGAGCTGTTGCGCGAAGGCGTGCCGGTGCTCGCCGTCGACAGCAAAGGTGATCTCGCGACGCTGCTCGCGCCGAATCAACCCGCGCCTGCCACGCTGCAGGCGCTCGGCTTCACCGCGGAGTCCTTCGCCGCCTTCCGCGCCAGCTACCAACCGCGGCTCTTCACGCCGGGCGCGACGCTGGGCACGCCCATCGATTTGCTCGGCAGCCTGGCTCCTCCTGCCGTCGGGACGCCGGAGGCGCTGGCCGAATCTGCGGATGCCGCGGCACGCAGCCTGCTCGGCCTGCTGGGTCTCGAGGCCGATCCGCTCACCTCACGCGAGTACCTGTTGCTGGTGCAGTTGCTCAGTGGCGCGTGGCAGCAGGGTCAGACGCCCACGCTGGGAGACCTCGTTCGCCAGGTCGCCAATCCTCCGTTTGCCACCGTGGGCGCGTTGTCGCTGGAGGACTTTTTTCCGCAGAAGGACCGCAACGGGCTGATGGTTCGGCTCAATGGGTTGTTGGCCTCTCCGAAGTTCGCGGCCTGGCGCACTGGAGTTCCGCTCGACCCCGGCGCGTTGCTCCGTGCACCTGATGGCCGGCCGCGGCTGTCTGTCTATTCTGTGGCGCACCTCGCGGAAGAGGAGCGCATCTTCGCGGTGGCCCAGTTGCTGGAGCGCACGCAGGCGTGGATGCGCAGGCAGGGTGGTTCGACCGGGTTGCGCGCGGTGATCCTGCTCGACGAGATCTACGGCTACTTCCCGCCGGCTCCTTCGAACCCGCCCACCAAGCCGCCGCTGCTTGGGCTGCTCAAGCAGGCCCGTGCCTTCGGCGTGTCGGTGGTGTTGGCGACGCAGAACCCGATCGATCTGGACTACCGCGGCTTGAGCAACATCGGCACGTGGCTCATCGGAAGACTGCAGTCTGATCAAGACAAGGCCCGCATTCGTGACGCGCTGCTCTCGGCTGCCGCGGCGACGGGCATCACGGGGGCTCAGCTGGACCAGCTCATCTCGAAGCTCGAGCCGCGCAAGTTCCTCCTCCACTCGGTGCATCGGCCGCAGCCCGCGGTGTTCTCGTCGCGTGATGCGCTCACCTCGCTGCGCGGGCCCTACAGCGCCGACGAGTTGAGGGCGCTGTCAGGTCAGCTCGAGCAGGGCGCGCCCGTTGTCGTGGCTGCTCCGGTTTCCTCGACGACGCCTTCGGCGATCGATCCAGAGCTGGGCCCGCTGTTCGAGGTCGATCAGGGTCAGGCCCCGCCGTACCTGCTGCTCAAGTTCGGCGTGCGCTACCGCCTGGGCACCTCGGTCAGCGAAGAGACGGTGCACGAGCTCGCGTTTCCGCTCGAGGGAGTGCACTCGATGGCGGAAGCGCTGGAAGGCCCGCCGCTGTCTGTGAAGGGCGTCGCCTTTCAAGCCACGCAGCCCGCGGGCATGGTGCTCGGCGCGTCGCCGTCGTGGGTCAGCGGGCTCAAGGCGGCGAAGCTGCTGGCGGCGGTGAAGGAGCGGTTGCCCTCGAAGCTCGAGACCAAGCTCACGCAGGACACGCAGACGAAGTTGATCTCGGGGCCGTTGGAGAGCCCCGAAGCGTTCGCTGCGCGGGTGATCGAGAAGCAGGGCGTCTCGAAGGATCGCCTGAAGCTGGTGCGCGACCTGGAGAAGAAGCGCACCGACCTCGCGCAAGCCGAGAAAGAGCTCTCTTCACGCAAGGCCGAGAAGTGGCTCAACGTCGGCGCGGGCGTGCTGGGGCTGTTCTCGGGCCGCCGCTCTTCGCTCAGCGGGGTGGGGCGCGCGTTGAGCAGCAACCGCCAGCAGGGCGGCACCGAGGCCAGGGTGGAAGATCTCGCGCTGGCGATTGAGCAGTTGGAGAAGTCGCTCCTGGAGCAGGAGCAGGTCGACCCCCGGCGCTTCCTCGAGCAGGTCGCGTTGCCGCGCGCTGGTGACGTTCAGGTGCTGCGGCTCAGCCTCGCGTGGATCGTTCCGTAGCGTTCAGCGAGCGCTCTTTGCGCCTCAGCTCGGGTCCACTGCGGCCACCTTGTCGATCACGGCCTCTTGCAGGCCAGGTCCATCGGGTTTGGGGAGATCAGATCGCAGCGGGCGCGCAGAAAGGTGGTCAGCGCGTCGTCGTAGAGCAGTCCATCGCGCCCCCTGCACGACGAGAACGCGCCGCTGCCTACCGGCGAGTCGCCCACCACGCCGCCACAGACGCCCGTCTGGCACACGCCCAGGTTGTCAGAGAGGCACTGCCCACCGAGGCTGCAGATGCGGCGCGAACGGTACGCTTCGGGTGACGCCCAGTCGGCATCGAGGCACGAGTAGAGGCGCTCGAAGATCGGCGCTTTGTACGTCGCTACCGTCGTCTCCAGCATGCCCGTCGCGGCGTTGAACGTGACCTTCCGGCCGATCGCGCCTTCGAACAGCGTTCCGTAGAACGCGGCTTCGCGCACCGGGAAGAGCGTCGTCTCGGGTACCGGGCCCAACGAGCCGACCTGACCCACGGTCATCGCGCCCCGCGGGCCCGCCGGAACGTACACGGCGTAGTCACGCTGCATCACCACGTACAGGCCACCCACCGGACAGGTGAACTCCACGTACGGCCGGTACGAACCGCAGTCGCCCTGGTTCGCCGCGATGGCCGTGGCGCGATCGCAAGCGGCGAGGCCCGCGCATACGCGCAGCACCTTGTCAGAGCCCGGGCTCATCGTGCCCAACATGCTTCCCGAACAGGTGCTGCCGCCCCCCAGCGTCACGGTCGAGCCCGGCGCGCAGGCGAAGATCATCTCGGCGTTCGCGCTGTCGGCCGCGGCGTCGTCGACGGGGTCCCAACCGCAGTCGCTGTCCATGCCGAAGGCGGTCGTCTCACACGGCTTGAGGCTGTTGACCGTGGCTCCGCTGGAGAGGAACGATCGCGGGTGCATCGAGGCCGCCGCCGGCCGCGCGACGCCCCGCATGGAAACCGGCACGTGCGCGCCGAGCACGTTGGAGACGCCGAGCAGACACGCCGTCACCTCGCGCTGGCAGGTCGGGTTCGAGTCAATGCCGACCGTCGCCCAGCTCGGGCAGAGGTCGGCGTCACCGAAGTACGTGCGGCCGCCTGCGGTGATCGACGCGGTCGGGCCGAGCGCACAACGCACCACGTACTTGAGCACCTCGCGCGCACGCGCGTCTTCGCGCACCGCCAACGCCAACGCACCCGACGAGAAGCTGAGGGTGGTCAGCGGCGAGTTGATCAACTTCGCGCGCGTCACGGCGTCGTTGAGCAGCAGGTTCTCGCCGAGCTGGGCAGGCGAGAGGCCGTTCATGATGATGATGCCGTCGTCGTCGGAGCGGCGGATCAGCTCGTCTTGTCGAGCCTGCGAGACGACTTCGCCTTCCGGCATGCCACAGGCGGAACACAGGGCGAGCGTGAGCATCACATGGCGCATGAGCGGTACTCCTGAACGAGGGGACTGAGTGCCTAGCAAGGCGCGCGCCCAACCACTGCCGAGCGCAGCGCGCTGCGAAACTGTGAACTGGTAGGCCACAAGTGGACCGGTCGTGTGGCTTGGCAGTCCACACGCGGGGCGAGACTGGCATCATGCGGCATGCGTTCCGTGCCCCCCGCCGCGATGGCCGCTGTGCTGCTGCTGGGGCTGGGTTGTAACGACTGCGCGATGCCTCTCCACGAGGGCATGACCGCCCCGGCGATCGATCGGCCGTGGGTCGGAACGGTGATGGTCAGGCCTCAATCGGCCGTGAGCGCGTGGAAGGTCGACGACGTCGAGCTGCCGCTGCCGCCCGGTTTCAACCGTGAGCTCCTGCTCGACACGCGCGCGTTCTCTGACGGCGAGCACACCCTGACGCTCGAGTGGGCGCGTGGAGGCCCGGTGCGGCGCGCGCGCGGCACCGTCACGTTTGCCAATGGGCCGGTTGTCTCACCGGTGCTGTCCGGCGCGTTCGTCGACCTCGCTCCGGGCATCGCGATCGCCTCGCCTTTCAGCCCTTCGAATCAGGACTACCGCGGCGTGATCGGCGGTGACTTCGATGGCGATGGAGATGTGGATCTCTTCACCTGGACACCCACCGCTGGCGTGGCGCAGTTCTTTCTTCAGACCGCGCCGCTGGTCTTCACGCCTTCCGGCAATCGGTTGAACGTGATCGTCAACACCGCGGGGCTGGGCGATCTCGACGGCGATGGGCTGCCTGATCTGGTCACCGGAGGCTTCGAGCTCCACATCTTCAAGAACACCGGCGGCGTCTTCACCGACGTGACCGATGCCTCGGGCGTGGCAGAGGCGAAGGGCCCCCTGCGCGACTACCAGGGCGTCACCATGACCGACCTCGACAACGACGGCCTGCTTGACGTGGCCCTCGCGCGGTTGGACTGCTCGGGCGACACCTCTCCCAATCGCGTGCTCCGAAATGAGGGCGACTTTCACTTCGCCGACATCGCCGCTGCGCTCAGCCTCGATCTCCCGCAGGCCAACACGTTCAATTTCGCGATCGATCGGGTAGGCGCCGATGGCGCGTTGCACGTGTGGCCCTATCAGGACAGCTGCCAGCGCGGTCCCCTGGGTAAGCACTACCGCTTCGCCGATGGCCCCGATCTCCCGGTGTTGCTCGATGCGGTCGAACCCGTGGACAACCTGGCGCCCATGGGCAGCGCGGTGCTCGACGTCGATCACGATGGTCAGCTCGATGAGTTCGTCGCCGGGTGTTTCAACAGCCCCGTCTGGCCTGCGCCCCTCTTCGGCGAGTCCATCGCGCCCTATGTCGGCCTCGACGCGGTCGCGGACCCCGACGGCAACTTCATCACCGCGTGGTCGATGGCCACCCTCGACGCAGACCTCGACGGGCAACCCGACGTCTACGTCACGCACCACCCCTCGAACCCCGGCGGAAACGTGGCGGGCTCGCGCGACGCGCTCCTGTGGCAGGGCTCGCCCAGTCGCTTCCGAGACGTCGCCGTGGAAGCGGGGCTCGGCGGCCATCAACCTTGCCGCAGTGCCCAGGTGACCGACTTCGATGGAGACGGCGACCCTGATCTTCTCGTCGGCTGCGACAAGCGGGTGAGGGTGCTTCGCAACGATCTCGTGGTGCCGGGCGCGGGCCGCACGGTCGTCCTGCATGGCACGGTGTCCAACCCCGATGGCGTCGATGCGCGGCTCACCTCGCCCGGCGGAGAACAGCGGCTGGTGCGTGGTGGCGGCAATCCCTACGCGGGCGGCGTGACTCGCGAGACCCTGCGCGCGCCGAGTGGGTCGATGCGCATCGAGTGGCCCAGCGGCATCGTGCAGCAGGTCGACGTCGGCCCGGGTCCTCTCCTCGAGGTGACTGAGCCGGCCGTGCTGCGGGTGACCCCGCGACGGGTGGCTGCCGGCAGTTCGGCCCCGGTGCAGCTCGAGGTCATGCCCGCTGCGCTCGGAGATACAGCGGCCCCCGTCGTGGTGTCCGTCAGCGCGGGTGTGTTCAGCGCGCCGATGCACCGGGATCCCGACGGGGTGTGGCGGGGCACGCTCGCTGCCCCCTCGAGCGCTCAGACGGTGGTGATCGAAGTGACCGTGGGCACCCGCAAGCTCGCGGTGCGGCCACGGGTCTTCGTGCGCTGAGGCGGCTCGCAGGTACAGTGTCGTGATGAACGGCATCACGTCGATCGGCGTCATCGGCGGCGGAACCGCGGGGTACTTCGCAGCGCTCTCGCTCAAGCGCGCCTTCCCCGCGCTCCGCGTGGCGGTCGTCGAATCGCTCGACATTCCCATCATCGGAGTCGGCGAGGCGACCACCACGCTCATGCCCCCGTTTCTCCACGCGGAGCTCGGCCTCGACATCGTGGAGCTCTGGAAGGCGGTCAAGCCCACCTTCAAGCTGGGCATTCGTTTCGAGTGGGGTCTGCCGCAGCCCGACTACGCCTTTGCGTTTCCCTTTGGCGAGGCCGACCCGATCACCGCTGCCGCGCTCGACGGAGACCTCACCCGGCAATCACTCACCTCGTTGCTGATGCAGCAGGGGCGGGGGCCGATGGTGCGCGGGCCCGATGCGCAGGAGCTCTCGCTGCTCGGCAGCCTCAAGTTCGCCTACCACCTCGACAACGCACCGTTCGTTCGTTTCCTCGCGAAGGCGGCGGCTGAACGGGGCATCGAGCACGTGCCGATGACCATCGAGGAAGTTCGGCTCTCGGCTGATGGTCAGCGCGTCACCTCGCTCGTGGGCCGCGATCGCCAGGTGTCTTTCGACTTCTATGTCGACGCTTCTGGCTTCCGCTCGCGGGTGATGGAGCAGGCGCTCGGCTCTGACTTCCAGAGCTACGCCCCGAGCCTGTTCTGTGATCGCGCGATCGTCGCGTCCGTTCCTCAGCAGGGCGCCATCGCGCCGTACACCACTGCCGAGACGATGAACGCCGGCTGGTGCTGGAGCATCCCCGTGCGCGGCGAGAACCACCGCGGCTACGTGCACTCGTCTGCCTTCATCTCGGAAGACGAGGCGCTCGCCGAAATGCGCGCGAAGAACCCCGGGCTGGGCGAGGCGAAGACCGTGCGGTTCCGCTCGGGCCGGCACGCTGACTTCTGGAAGGGCAATGTCGCCGCCGTGGGCAACGCGTACGGCTTCGTCGAGCCCCTCGAGTCGACCGCGTTGCACATGGTGATCATCGAGCTCGCGTACCTGCGCGCCGGCATCGCGCGTGCGAACGAGCCAGCCGCGCTCTCGAAGTATGTCGAGTACGCCAATCGCAACGTCGGCGCGCACTGGGACTCCCTGCGCTGGTTCCTCGCGCTTCACTACAAACACAACCGCCGCCTCGACACGCCGTTCTGGCGGGCCGCGAGAAACGACGTCGACGCCAGCGGCCTCGATGAGCTGGTCGGCTGGGTTCAGAAAGAGGGACCGTCGGTTTCACTCGAGGGCCGCCGCTTCACGCCTCAAGACCCGACCTTCGGCCTCTCAGGCCTCATGACCATGCTCCTCGGTCAGCACGTTCCGCACGCAGGAAAGCCCCCCGATGCGACCACCCGCGAGGCCTTCGAGGCGACGCACGCGGGCCACCAGAAGGTGCTCCGCTGGGCGCTGCCCCACGCAGAGTGCCTCGAGCTTCTCGAGCGCGAGCCCCGGCACCTCAGGGCGTTCGTCACTTCTGAGCGCTCGTGGTGCTCGGGCCCCAAAGAGCGAATGCAGGTGCCGGTCGACGCAGAGCAGCCAGCGAGCCTCGGCGAGGGGTGAACGAGTCGAGGGGCGCTCTCGCAAAGTTGCTGCGCTCGCGATTTCGTCCGAAGGAACAGACCCACCGTTCGCATCGAGCGCAGTCAGATGCCACCTCTGCGCCGCGCGGCAGGTGACCCCTCGACTTCGCTCCTAAGGAACAGCACCGTTCCCCCCGAGCGAAGTCGAGGGGTGACCTGCCGCGCGAGGCAGAAGTACTCC
>JBKJSE010000114.1:0-3519 GCA_046595925.1 Archangium sp.
GGGGTTGATGAAGAACTTGGTCTTCTTGTCCATCAGCTTGGCGGGGAGCGAGGCCTTGATGACCTCCTCCATGATGACGTCCTTGATCTTCTTGTTGGACGCTTCTTCCGCGTGCTGCGTGGAGACGACGACCGCGTCGATGCGCACCATCTTGCCGTCGACGTACTCGACGGTGACCTGCGACTTGCCGTCAGGGCGAAGCCACGAGTGCTTCTTCTTGCGAATGTCGGCGAGCTTCTTCGCGAGCGCGTGCGCGTAGTGAATCGGCGCAGGCATCAGCTCGGCGGTCTCGTTGCAGGCGTAACCGAACATCATGCCCTGGTCGCCGGCGCCCTGCTCCTTGGTGCCCTTCTCGTCGACGCCGCGAGCGATGTCCTGGCTCTGGCCTTCGATCGCCACCATCACGCCGCAGGTGTTGCCGTCGTAACCCATGGCCGAGTCGGTGTAGCCAATCTTGCAGATCGTGCTGCGCACGATCTTGGGAATGTCGATCCACGCGTTGGTGGTGACTTCACCGGCCACGATCGCGATGCCCGTCTTCACGAGGGTCTCGACGGCGATGCGGGCGCGGGGATCTTTCTCGATCAGCGCATCGACCACGCCGTCCGAGATTTGGTCGCAAATCTTGTCCGGGTGACCTTCAGTGACCGACTCCGACGTAAACAGGTAGTCCTTCGGCATGGCGTTCCTCGAGTGTGGGTTACGGAGGGGTGGCCCCTTAGCGCGCGAGACGCATCGCGGCAATGGGGGGATGAATGGTGCTACGAACGGCCCTATGCGAACGATGATGGTGGCTGCGCTGCTGCTCTCTTTCCCTGCCCTTTCGGCGCCCAAAGACGACGTCACCAAGCCCCTCAAGACGGTCATCAACTCAGTGCGCTACGGCAAAGATCTCGCCGCGCTGAAACAGTTCGCCGGCGACGAGCAGGGCAAGCTGATGGTGGCCGACAGCTGGAGCAAAGGCACCGACGCCCAGCGCAAGGAGTTCCAGGACCTCTTCCTCCAGTTGTTCGGGAAGATCGCCTTCCCGAAGATTCGGAAGAACTTCGAGAACCTCGACACGGTGCTCTACGAGGAGCCCGTCATCACGGGAGAGACGGCCGCCGTCGCTTCGACCATCTTGATCAACCACCCGCTCAAAAAGCAGGAACTCAAGGTGAAGTACAACCTCGTCAAGCAGGCGGGCGGCTGGAAGGTCGTCGACGTGCTGGTGCTGGGCGACTCGATGCTCACCGGCATCCGCGATGACCAGGTTCAGCCCATCCTGAAAGAAGGTGGGTGGGACGCCCTCATGAAGGCCATGCGGGAAAAGGCTCAGGAAATGAAGGACGTACAGCTGAAGTGACAGGTGCGTGATTCTGAGGGATCGTCCGCCCGGTGCCCGGCAACTCAGGCAGTGCAACCTTCCTTGGAGGAAACAACATGGTGAAGCGCATCTCGATGCTCGTGGTCGGCAGCCTGGTGATGGTGGCGTGTGGTCCCGGAGCGAAGATCGACGGCAAGCAGGGCGCAGCTGAGGCGATGTTCGCCGCCTCGCAGCCCTCGAAGGCCAACACGGCTTCGTCCCCCATCGACGTCAGCGCGAACTGCCCCCACGGCGGCACCGCTGAGATCAACGGCGCGGGCATCAGCATCGGCGTCGGCAGCGGAGGGGCCGACGTCGGGACCAGCTTCAACATGAAGTACAACGGCTGCGGCGTGGCCAAGGGCGACGTCGGCATCGCCATCTACAACGGCGAGCTGAAGTTCTCGCAGAGCATCATGACCAGCGGCAGCAACGTCTCGGTCGACCAGGGCTTCAAGGGCCGCGTGCTGGTGCAGGGCGCGTATGACGACTTCCTCGACGTCGACGTGCACCAGCAGGCCGCGGTCGGCGATCTCGGCGCGAACGGCACGGGCGTCTCGGTGATCCTCAAGGGCAACATCACCACCAGCGAAGGCAGCTTCACGTTCGACGAGAACATCACGGTCGTCGCAGGCCAGATCTCCGCGAAGATCGAAGCCAGCCGCTGACGAGCAGCGCGCTTCGTCATCACTTCGACCCCCGGTGCCCTCTGCGGTGCCGGGGGTTTCGTTTTGTCTAGAGGTGCAGGCCCACGATGGTCACGCAGCCCACTGCGTAGCTCAACGGAAAGAGCCACTTCGAGCGCGCGTCGAACCGTTCGAACTTCTCGCGCAGGGTGCGGCGTTCTGCGTCGAGCCCAGAGCGCTCCGACTCGGGCATGGCGGGCAAGGCCGCTTCGAGGGCCACCGCGCGGTCGTGCCAGCGCATCACCAGCACGCACTCGGCGAGCACCGCGGTGATGATCGCGTAGGAAAAGTTGAAGATCTGATCGAGCAACACGGTGGTGCCCAGGTACGGAAGGTCGTCGGTGAAGGCGAGCTGCAGGAAGACGATGGTGAGCAGCGCGGTGACGGCGGTGCCCACGCGCGCCTCGACGTGGACGGGGCGCAGGAAGAACACGAACCAGCAGCACATCATCACCAGGAGAATCGGCGGGAACATGGTGATGAAGAAGACGCGCCATGGCCGCTCGAGGGTCACGCCGAACCGCACGCGGGAGTGCGCCCCTTCGGAAGGAAGGCCGAACGCGCCGGGGTAGTTCACGCGGGTGACGTCGAGCAGCGGGGCCTTCACGGTCCACCCGGGAACTTTGAGGTCGGCGGCGAGGCTGCTGGCGGGGTCGGCCTCGAGGATGAGCTCGGTCTCCGGGTGCTGCACGTCTTCGAGCTCGAGCACGATCTGCTGCGAGTCGAGCGGAAACGCGGCGAGCTCGAACTTGTGGAAGAAGCGGCCTTCGCCCACGAAGCGTTGATACCGGCGGCCGTCGGGCAGCGTGAGCGGCTCGTCGTAGACCGGCGCGAGCGTGAGTGACCAGGCCTCGAGCAGGTTGACGAAGCGCAGGCTCTTGCTGGGGTCGCGCTCACCGCGCCAGCTCACCCAGAGCACGAACGAGGCGAAGTACGAGTTCTCCTCGAGGTTGATCACCTCGACGTTGCGCAGGTGCGCGCCGACGGAGACCCGCGCTGGTGACTGGGTCAAGACGAGCGCGCAGACGAGAGGGAGCAGCACGGTGGCAGTGTGCCAGTTTCTTCCTCGTGCCTCTCGCCCACCAATCACCCCGTGCCAAATCGAGGGGCCGGCCCGAGCGAAGTCGAGAAGCAGCCTGGGGGGCGCGTGGGGTTTGGGATCTGCCTCCGCAGCCGACCCGGGCAGGCCTCTCTGGCCGGGCGAAGACCCTCACGTGTTACGAAACTGACAATCGATGTCATTTTCCCACGGCTCGTGGCCGATACACTGCTCACGTGCGACGCCTTTCACTCCTACTGATCATCTCGACGGGGGCGATGGCAGACGAGAACGCTCGACTTGAAGTCATCACCGTCCCCGCGGGCGCCGCGATCACCATCGACGGAAGGCTCGTCGGCCTCGCACCCCGCACCGAAACGCTTTCCCCCGGAGTGCACACCCTCACCGCGGAAATCTCAGGTGCGCTGACCTCGCAGACGATCTCCCTC
>JBKJSE010000138.1:0-3859 GCA_046595925.1 Archangium sp.
CGGACGATTTCTCTGCTCGAAGCGAACGACGTGCGTCCTCGCGATCCGCTGATGCGCGCTGGTGGCCTCTCGGGTGGAAATCAGCAGAAGCTCGTCGTGGGCCGCGAGCTCGACTCGAACCCGAAGCTGTTGGTCGTGGTGCAGCCGTCTCGCGGCCTCGACATCGCGGCGGTGGCGGCGGTGAGAGAGAAGCTGAGGGAGGAACGTGCGAAGGGCTGCGCGGTGGTGTTGGTTTCGCTCGATCTCGATGAGGTGCTCGAGCTCTCGGATCGGATCGTGGTGCTGTGCGGCGGGAAGGTCACTGGTGAGTTTGACCGCAAGCAGTTCGACGAGAGAGTGATTGGGCGGCGCATGCTGGGTGTGCTTGATGCGTGATCAGCCGAAGGATCCTAAGCCCTCTCCCCGACCCTCTCCCTCTCGGGGAGAGGGAGCGCCGTTTCATTTTTTTTCAGTTTCTTAGATCTTCTTCTTTGCGTGCAGCTCGAGCTTGAGCGCCACGTCATCGGCGATCAGATCGTCGGGCTTGCCCGGGTACACCACGCCGAACTCTTTGCGGTTGATCGCGAACTCGGCGTTCACCGTCACTTCGGCCTCGGTCACGTTGATGGTCGCGGGGAAGGTGATGGCCCGCGTGACCCCGTGCATCGTGAGGTTGCCACTGACCACATACGCCTCACCACTCTTCGCAATCCCCGTCGAGGCGAACATCGCGCGCGGGAACTTCTCAACGCCGAAGAAGTCGTCGCTCTTCAAGTGGGAGGACAGCTTCTCCGGTGCAGTGGAGAGCGAGCTCATGTCGATCTCCGCCCGCACCCGGCTCTTCGTCACGTCACCGCTCACCACCTCGATGATGCCGCCGAACACGCCGAAGCTGCCTTCGTGCTTGCCGGTCACCTTCTGCCCCAGCCAGGTCAGCTTCGAGTCGGCCTGCGTGAACGGATACGCGACAGCGCCTTCGATGGGCGCGACCGCAGCGGGCTCGGCGACGACCGCGGCCGACGTGGCCCTGGGCGCTGCGTTGTTCGAAGGCTTGCAGCCAGCCAGAACGACGAGAAGCGAAACGAGAGCGATGCGCATGGTGAGTCCTCAGATGCCGTAGAGCGCGCCGTATTTCATCTTCAAATACGAAATGAAGTCTTCATCGGTGAGCCCGGCCCCGGTGACGCGCGTGACCAGCGACTCGGCGTCGGTGCGGAAACCCTCGCGGTGCACCTTCTCGCGCAGCCAATTCTTCACCGGCGCAAGCTCACCCTGCCGGATGGACTCATCGAGCCCGCGGATGTCGCGGTTGATCGCCTTCCACAACGACGCGGCGTACAGATTTCCCAGCGCGTACGTCGGGAAGTAGCCGAACTCGCCGTACGCCCAGTGAATGTCCTGGAGCACACCCTGGTTCACGGAAGGAACCTCGAGCTGCAACAGCTCCTTGGTCTTCTGATTCCACGCGCCCTCGAGATCGGCGGCCTGCAGGTTGCCGCGAATGAGCTCTACCTCGAGCTCGGTGCGCAGCACGATGTGCAGGTTGTAGGTGACCTCATCGGCCTCCACGCGAATGAAGCTGCGCTCGACCCGGTTCACTTCACGCAGGAAGTCCGGCAGCGGCACGTCTTTGAGCTGCTCGGGAAACGCGGCCTGATACCGCGGGTAGAAATACGTCCAGAACGACTGGCTGCGGCCGATGACGTTCTCCCACAGCCGCGACTGCGACTCGTGGAGCCCCATCGAGGGCGTCTGGGCCAGCGTGGTGCGATCGTGCTCGGGCGAGAAGCCCTGCTCGTAGAGCCCATGCCCTCCTTCGTGAATGGTGCTGAACACGCTGGAGAGCGGCAGGTTCTCGAAGACCCGCGTGGTGAGCCGCACGTCGCGCAAGCCCGTGCCGCCTGTGAACGGGTGCGTGCTGCGGTCCTGTCGGCCGGCCTCGAGGTCGAAGCCCATCGACTCGAGCAGGTGCATGGTGAAGGTCCACTGCGCCTGCGCATCGAAGGTCTTGCCCTCGAAGATCCGCTTCGGTTGCGGCCGCGCGTCGATCGCCGCCACCAGCGGCACCAGCTTGTTGCGCAGATCGCTGAGCACGGGGAGCAGCCGCTTGACCCGCATGCCCGGCTCGTAGTTCTCGAGCAACGCGTCGTAGCGCTCGCCGTCGTGACCCCAGGCATCGGCCATCTCGCGGCGCAGCTCGAGCAGCTTCTGCACGTGCGGCTGGAAGACCTTGAAGTCCTTCTTGTCGCGCGCATCGCGCCAGGCCGACAACGCATGCGACTGCGCTTCGGCCAGCGCCTTCACGAGCCTGGACGGCACCTTGACCGCGCGATCGCGTTCGCGGGCCAGCACGCGCACCATCGCCACTTCATCAGGCGTCGCGGCCTTCGCGTCGGCCAGCCATTCACCCAGCCGGGGGTCGACCAACCGCTCGTGGTGGAGCGCCTGCATGGTGCCCAGCTGCGCGGCCCGGCCCCCCTCTGCCTTCTTCGGGAGGTAGGTCTCCTGGTCCCAGCTGGCCAGGCCAATCACACCGGCCAAATCACGCAGCTCCTGCATTCGGGCGAAGAGGTTCTCGTTCATGGGCGTGTCTTCTAGTACGGCAGACGCATGGCGACCCAGCTGGCACTCTTCATGGAGCGAGACGACGAGCTCGCGTTCCTCCGATTCCTCGAACGGAACAACATGGAGGTCTATCCCCGGCGTGTCCCAGCCGACTGGGTGACCTTCAAGGCGTGCGAGGCGAACTACGACAAGCTGCCCGACGAAGACGTCTACCTGGTGGCCAGCGACATCGGCCCCGCGCTCGTCGACAAGCTCAAGCGAGGCAAGGACAAGGGCCAGTGGCGCATCGATGAAGTGCGCTCACCCGTCATTTTCTGGGAGCGCTCGCGAAAGAACGACGAAGGCGAGCTCATCGCAGGTCAGCTCTGGGCGGAGCTCGAGATCACCCAGCAGACCGGCCGCAAGGATCCCGCTCCTGAGAAGTTCAAGACGCTGTTCAATGAGATCGACAACTGGGTCAAGAAGACCTTCCGCAAGTCGCACCCCAAGGGCTTCTTCGTCGGTCCGAAGACTGCGAAGGCGGTGAAGGCGGGGCTCAAGCTGCGCGAGAACAAGTATTGGGGCCGGGAAATCGCGGTTCAGGGTCTTTGATTCATGTCGGCTGAAGAGCTCGTCCTTTCGGTCAAACGAAGCGCGGATTGGGAAACGTGGCTGCGCAAGCACCACGACACCGTCCGCGCGGTGCTGTTGATCATCGGGAAGAAGGGCGCGCCGAAGACCATCACCTACGCCGAAGCGCTCGATGGCGCATTGGCGTGGGGGTGGATCGACAGCCAGAAGCGCCCGCTCGATGAGAAGGCGTTCCTGCAGCGGTTCTCCCCGCGCACGGCGAAGAGTCCGTGGTCGAAGATCAATTGCGCAAAGGTCGAGGCGCTGATCGCCGCCGGCAAGATGCAGCCTTCCGGGCTCGCCGAGGTGGACCGGGCGAAGAAAGATGGGCGTTGGGATCGCGCGTACTCAGGCTCACGCACCGCTGAAGTTCCGGCTGAGCTCGCGGCCGCGTTGTCGAAGAACGCAAAGGCGCGCGCCTTCTTCGAGAGCCTCGATTCCGCGAACCGCTTCGCGATTCTCTATCGTGTGCAGTCAGCGGTGAAGGCCGAGACGCGGTCGGCGCGCATCGAGAAGTTCGTGAGCATGTGCGCGCGTCACGAGACCATTCACCCGGTCACTCGCAAAGTTGGGGAACGAGCGGGCGGCTCCCGGGGTTAGTCTGGGGCACATGTCCTGGCTCGATACGCTCGAAGACATTCGGAAGAAGAACTTCTCGAAGTTGCCCATGGCGAAGCGCGATGAGGCGGCGCGCGATGTCGTCAAC
>JBKJSE010000148.1:0-6803 GCA_046595925.1 Archangium sp.
GCCGGGTCGTACTTGGTGTGGTTGATGCCGAAACACACCGTGAGGTCGACGTCGCCCTTACCGGGGGCCGAGAGCAGCACCTTCTTGGCGCCGGCCTGCAGGTGGAGCGAGGCCTTCTCCTGCGAAGCGAAGCGGCCGGTGCACTCCATCACCACGTCGACGCCGAGATCCTTCCAGGGCAGCTTCGCGGGGTCCTTCTCGGCGAGCACCTTGTAGGTCTTGCCGTCGATGGTGATGCTGTTTTCGGTCGAGGTGACCGTGCCGGGCCAGTTGCGATGCACCGAGTCGTACTTGAAGAGGTGAGCCAGCGTGGCCGGCTTGTCGAGGTCGTTGATGGCGACGATCTCGATGTCTTCTTTCCGCAGAAGAGCGGCGCGCAGCACCATGCGGCCGATGCGGCCGAACCCGTTGATCGCGAACTTGATGACCATGTGAGGCTCCTGGAGTGAGAGGCGGCGGACCCTATATTTCTGCCCTGTCTGCCGCCAGCGTTTGTCTGGGCTAACCGCGCCGCCTGCGAAGCAGCAACATCATGAAGAGCAAGGGACCCATCACTGGCGCGGAAGAACAGCCGCCCCCCTGGAAAGCGAGGATGGGTTGGCGAATGACCCCCGCATCGTCCTGGTTCGTCCCTGCATCTGGTTCGGGAGTTCCTGCATCGGTCACGCCTGCGTCGGAGTCTCCGGCATCGGTGACGCCCGCATCGATGCCCGCGTCTTCTTCAATGCCTGCGTCGATGACCATTCCCGCATCGACCTGAATGATGCCGCCGTCGAACGAGGTGGGAGAGAGGAAGACGAGCACGCGGCGCATCACCTCAACCCGGTTCGCCCGATCGACGAGGGTCTCGAAAGGAAAGCCGAACATCACCGACTGGCCGGGCGTACCGATCGCCGCGCTGCCACCTGAGCCGTAGGTGGCCAACTGCACTGCACCACCTGCAGCAGCGATCGCAGGTGGAGTGCCCGTATCGAACGAGCCCGCGGTGCCATCATCGAGCACCATGCCGCTGAGTCCCATGAGCGCGTCGGCGCCGCTGACCGACAGCCCGCCCGTCGTCCCCGGTGCGGTGGCGGAGAACGCCGTGAGCAATGCAGGCGCGGCCGTGCCATCACCGGTGAAGAACACCGGAAGATTGCGCGTGCGGAAGCCGGTCACCACCATCTGCTCAGAAGCGGTGAGCGCCGCCCCACCCTGCTTGCCGCGGCCCACGAACCAGGTGAGCAACTGATAGGGCGCCTGCATCACGTCGCCCGAGGTCACCGCGTCGGTGTCGGCCGTGTCGAAGCCCACGTCATTCGCGTCGAGCGCCTGGCCGGTGAGCCGCGCCGCAGACCCGTCGTTGATGCGCTCCACGAAGACGCGCAGCACGTTGCCCAGCGCGTACCGCGTGGCGAACGCTTCGGTCTTGCCGATGGCCGCCTCGAGCCGGTCGTAGCCGTTGACCACCAGGACCAGCGGCTTGCCCATCACGGGGGCCTTCACGCCGACCACGGAGGACGGGAACGACTCACCGCCCGTGTTGGTCGCGGTGACCCGGAAGTACTTTGCCGCAGTCGCCGGAAGGGCCACGCGCGCCTGCGTCATGCTGACGGCGACGCCGTTGTCCCACGCGAGCCCGTCATCGCTCGAATAGACGCGGTAGCCCGTGGCGGCCTGGCCTCGAACACCCTGCGTATCGGTGGGCGACGCGCGCCACCGAATCACCGCTTCACCACCACCCTGGTTGATCGCCGCGAGGTGCGTGGGAGGCTCAGGCGGCAGCCGCACGGCCACGCCGTCTTTCTCTGCGTAGAACTTGATGATGCCCTGCGCGATGGAGCGCGCGGCGAGGTAGCGGAAGCCCGGTTCCTTCAGGTGCAGCGCGTCGGCGGCCGCGTCGTGGAAGGCGACTTCGATCAACACCGAAGGCGTCTCGCCGTTGTTCGAAGGGCTGAGCTCACCGAAGTAGGCGGTGTTGACGCCGCGGTCTTGCCAGGTCGGCCGGTTCCAGCCCGAGGTGGCCTTGATGTCGTTGATCATCTCGCCGTGGATCAGCAGGCCGAGGCGATCACCACCGGCGACGCCGCTGAACTGCGAGAGCGGGCTCGGGGGAGCGCCCGGCCCGTAGACGTACGTGTTGGTGCCCACGGCCGACGCGTTGAAGGCGTTGGTGTGCCACGCCACGTAGACCGCGTCTTCACCGGGCTCGTGCACCCAGGCGGCGAACCGTGAGCGCGTGCCGACGTCGTTGCCGCGATCGTCGGCGGGCGTGTTGGCGCTCGGAGCCCAGACCGAGGTCGGCGCTCCGGCGAACTGCGTGTGGTACCGCGCTGACTCTTCGAACCGGGGCCGACCGCTCGCCCCCGTACCGCGTTCGATGAGCCCCATACCGCCGCCGAACTTCACGGCGTCGAGCGAGATGTTGCTGCCTGCTGCGTTGGTCGAGTCGTTCTGCGCGACGACCTGCGCGGTGCCACCCTGCTTGAAATAGAAGCGGCCGAGCTGCACCCACGTGCCGCCGTGCCGCTGCTGGTTCACCCGAAAATGCGTTTCGCCACCCGCGTGTCGCACGATGAAGTGCGCGTCGGTCACGCGCGCGGAGAACGCCGTGTAGCTGATCGAGACTTCGTAATAGCCGTCACGGGGAATGGTCGCGGTGTACGTCGCGCTCGCGGTCGCCGTCGGCGCGGAGCTCATCAGCCGGTTGGTGCCCAACGAGAACGGCAGCGTCGCGCCCGTCATCGGGAACGTCGGCCGGCCCCAGCCCATCAGGCTCGAGTTCGTGAAGACGGCGCCGGTCTCGACGTAGCCCGCCTCACCGTTGTCGACGAACACGAGGTTGGTGTTGAGATCGAGCTCACGCACCGGCACCACGCGCGCGCCCGCGTTGAGCAACATCGGCATGAGGTATTGGCTGAGCGTCTCGATGCTCACCAGGTCTTCGACGATCGTGTTGGTGGTGGGCCGCTGCGTGCGCCACTCGGTGAGCCCGGCTTCGTAGGTGAAGCCGTGACCGGGGCTCAGGTAGATGACCTTGCCTTGCAGCGCTCCTACGCCGCGCACGGTGGCCGCGGGAGAACCGCCGATTCGAGGCGCGTCGCGATCGGCGCGCACCAACGCGGGCGAGTCGGGCGTGAGCGTCGGTTCCCAGTGTTTCGGTTCGATGGGGACGAAGGGCCGTGAGCCGGGCGGCTCGAGGCCACAGTCATCGACCCACGACTGCGCGAAGACGGCGGAAGCGAACAGGACCAGCGCGGCGAAGAGCAGACGCATCGATGCGGGCCATAGCACGAAGCCTCCCTCCCAAAGGGAGAGGGGAAGAGCGACGCCTGGCCGCTCCTCCCCTTCCTTGTCACGCCTTGATCTGGAACTTGTCGAGCGCCCCGTCGCCCAGCACGAGGTGAACCCGGCCGACCTTCGCCGCGAGCTCCTTGTACGCCTCGAGTTCCTTGAGACGGACCAGCAGCGGGTTCTCAGAGAGCACCTTCGCGGTCTGCGCCATGCTCCGCGTCGCCGCCGTCTCTTCTCGCCGGAGGATGACGTTGGCCTCGGCCTCCTTCTGCGCCTGGATCACCTTGTTGAGCAGCTCCTTCATCTCGCCCGGCAGAATCACGTCCTTCACGCCGAGCTCGATGAGCTCGAGACCCAGGCCCTCGGCGCGATCGCGCACCGACGGCGTCATCACCTTCGACAGCTCATCACGCAGCCCGAGCAGCTCGTCGAGCGTGCGGGTGGTGACGGCCTCTCGGGCCGCCAGCTGCATCGCCAGGTACACCACGTCATCCGGTGCCCGGGCGACCACGGCCAGCCGCTTCGCGTCCTTCACCTTGAAGGTCGCAGAGAGGTTGAGCCGCAGCGAGACGCGGTCCTTCGTCATCACCTCCTGGCCATTGACAGCCAGGACGCGCTCACGAAGGTCGATGACCGCCATCGTCACCGTCTTGAGGGTGTTCCACGCCGCGTGACGTCCCGCCGGCAGCACGGCATCGAGCTGCCCGTCGACGTACCGCACGACCACGTGGCCTTCCGGCGCGGTCGCCTCGACGTAGTCACGGCCCCTGGCGAGCACCGCGACGTCGGTGGTGAGGGGCTTCGTCTCGACAGCCGAGGTATCGATCACCTCGACCTTGATGAGCGGAGTCACCACGCCGGTCGCCCGATCCACCTGGCGCTCGACGGTCCACACCTGGTGAACGCCCGCGCCCAGCCAGAGCGCCGGCTTGCCGCGACGGGTGATGAGCCCACGCTCGTGCGCAGCGAGGGAAATCAGCTGCAGGTCTTCGACAGGAACCAGCGCGAGGCGCAGCTCATCGAGCTCGGCCAGCAGCCCGACGGTGGAGACCTTCTCCACGCGCTGCACCTTGAACGCGGCCCACACGCGGTGCACGCCCGGCGCGAGGTACTTCACGGGGCGGCCGTCCTCGACGAGGAAAGCGCGCTCGTTGGTCATGATCTCGATCTGCATTGGAGCTCTCCTTTCGGGAAGAGGTGCTGCGGGTGGGTGCTGCTCTTGAAAAAAAATGAAAGCTGCCGGGCTCACGGGTGAACGCGACGTCGTCTGACGGAACGGTCCAGACACCTCGAGCCAACGGAAGACAGCTCCGCTGCCATGCCGCGAAGGCGGTACTCCGGGCGAACGGGTTCGGACTCTTGTCGAGGTGGAACCAGCACGCTTTCGAAGCAAGACCTTCACTGCACACGGCGCTCGAGGCCGTGCATCACCAGCTCACCCGGCAGCCTCCGGTGGGGCGAGAAGGAATCGAACCTCCATCCGCGAGATGACGAATCTCGTGCTCTACCAGTGAGCTATCGCTCCGGCGTTTCAGGCCGGTGTCTCCCTTGGAGGGGAGACGGTGTCCCATCAGCCTGCTGTTCGAATCGCCTGCGTTGACGTGGAAGGATGAACGGTCTCCCGTACCGACCACGAACCGGCGCAGCGTCTGGCTGACGACGCAGCACCCGACGTGGGCTCCCTTTTCCGCCTGACGGTCTTTCGCCGCCACGAATAAGTCGCCGCGGCGGAGGCAGGGTCACGGCGCGTCGGAGTGACACGCAAACCCGCCACCATCGACGTCAGCTGCAAAGGAGACTCTCCACTTGTCGTTTGGCCTGAGTAGGGCGGAGGGATTGGCTTGATAAGCGCGCGTTGGGATAGCAAATCTTGAGCAGCCGAGAAGCGGCTGGATGTCGTAGCCACCATCACTCGTTTCCAAGCCAACGATCACGGTGCCATTGCTGACGCTCGCGAAGAAAGTGCGGCCATCTGGCGCTCTGCCTGCCGTCACCCGCGAACTGCTGGATGTGGCAAGCACCGTGAAGGCCCAGTGTGAAGGATCCGTCGCACAAGGTCGCTGCGTGCATCGAGCCACCGTCAGTGACCCGTGGCCCAAATTGTCGCTGAAGAAGATGCGAGGGAGCGTCTCCCGGTCGAGAACTACCGCAGGGTAAAGAGCCTGGCCACCGTCGGGCCCGAAAGTTCCGCTGCTCCAGTCGGCGAGTGACGTTGCGCAATCAGGTCCGGCGCACTCGCGATAGGAAGGAAGGCGTGTGCTCAGGGCCCTGCCTTTCGCAACGGCGCGCCAAACGAGACCGGTATTCGGATCGACGGCGAGATCGATCGAGAGACCGATGCCTGGGGAGGCGGGGAGGGAGACCGTGGTCCAGGTCGCTCCCGCTGCAGCGCAGTTGTTTGAGCACTCTGAATAGAAGTCCAACTCTCCCATGACGCTGGGACGAACCCACGCTACGGCTCGCAAGTTTCCAAGTGCGGCAAGTTCGATCACCGAGCCGCTGCCGATAGGCATTTCCGTCACGGTCCACGAGGACCGTTGATCGCATGTGCCCGGGCACTCGGCGTATGAAAAAGCGTCGGCGAAGATGTTCTGTGCCGGCCAAGTGGCAACGAGAGTTGCGTTTCCGACCACAGCCAAAGAAGGGCGCGAATGCCCAGGCCCGGTTCGGCCGAGCTGCACCGGAGCTGAGTAAACCGGATTCGGAGCGTCGCACGCTCCAAGGCACTCGACATACGTCACGGGGTAGGGGGACGGCATGCCCTGGGAGAGAAAGCGGGGACGGCCGGCGAGTTCGACGAGTCTGCTCGCTTGGACTTCGTCGCGATCGATCAACGTGACGTAGCTCCGGCATCCGGCATCGTCTTGGCCACCATCAAAGCCGCTGTCGGGAAGCCCGCCGTCCGTGAAGCCGCCGTCTCCGCCGTCAGAACCACTGTCGGGTCCTCCACCTGAGCCACCTCCAGTTCCTCCTCCGACGCCGCCCCCCACCACAGTGCCACCCCCTGATCCACCGAAGCCGCCGCCCACGACGGCGCCGCCGCCTGCTCCACCGAAGCCGCCCCCCACGACAGTTCCTCCCCCGCCCGCAACGTTTCCCCCCCCTCCGCCCGAGACACAGCGTCCGTCGATACACGTCCCGCCTGCCTCGCAGAGCGAACCGCTTACGCACTCCTGTGCAACTGGCTCAAAGCATCCGCTCGACCCGACGCACAGAGAGAGGACCAACACGTGCCACCAACTCAACAACCCACGCTGATGGTCACCTGTCATGTCGTCCGCGACCGTAGCTCAGGCTGTCGCTTCATGCGGCGATGACGCCTCAACGGCGTGGGCTCCCTTTTCCGCCTGACGGTGCTAGTTCGAAGGAGCGTGTCTTCGCCCCCGCCCTTCCAATCGAAGCACCCGCCCACCAGCTTCTACCGGTCGGTGCTGCACGCGTGGAACGGGCTGATTCACACGGTCGTGCACCAGCGCAACATGCGCATGCACCTGATCTCGGGCCTGCTGGTCGGGCTGGTGGGCAGCGGT
>JBKJSE010000170.1:0-5544 GCA_046595925.1 Archangium sp.
CTGCGCCATGTTGCGCGCGGCGCCGAGCAGGCCTTCTTCCGAGAAGAAGGCGTCGACCTTGGTCAACTTGCCCTTCTTTTCGATCCAGATGTCCGTCGGACCATTGATCATGATCTCGGAGACGGCCTCATCATCGAGGTAGGGGAGCACGGGCTTGAGGAACGCCCGCAGCGACTCTGTGTACATCGAAGCAGCAGCCATGGCTGCGGTGGATGCTACCGTGCTTTTCATGGCGACGAAGAAGGCCAGAGGGCCCAAGAAGTCGAAATCAGCAGTCAAGGTGGTCAAAGCCACGGTGGTCGAGGTCAAGCCGAAGGCCAAAGTGGGCAAGATCGTGGAGGAAAGCAGCTCCCCCACGCTTCCTTTCGAGATCGATCCGCGGAAGATCGAAGCCTCGCTCAACAAGCTGAAAGACCAGGTCGTCACCCTGGCCAAGAAGGGCCGCTACACCAAGGTGCGCTTCAAGTTCCGCGGCAAGCAGCTGCTTCCCGACATTCCGCTCGCGGCGGTGGTCGCCGTGGAGGGCGCGACCTTTTACTGGGCGGGCATTCTGCGCGCGCTCGTCTTCACGCTGGCCGGCCGCACGTTGATCGACGTCGAGCTGGTCAACGACTCCGAGAAGCGCCTGGCGAAGGGCAAAGAAGCGCTGCTCTCGGGCGATCTCGACGAGGCGCTGGCAGCCTTCCGCGAGGCGCAAGACATGGACGACGAAAATCCCGCGGTGCATCTCAACCTGGGCATTGCCCTCAAGCTCAAAGGCGATCACCCTGCCGCCCGCACCGCGCTGGAGCGGTGCCGCGATCTCGACCCCAAAGGCCCGACCGCGATGGAAGCTGAACGTCTGCTCAAGACCCTCACGACTGCGATGGTGGTGGCCCCGTGAAACGTTTCGTCCTGCTCACCCTTCTGGCTGGCTGCGCTTCTGGCCCGCGCCCCGTTCCCTCTTCTGCCACCGCCACGCAGCGCTTCGAGCTGACCGAGCGCGCGCTGCTCGACAGCCGGAACATCACCGGCACCTTCGAGATCGACTCGAAGGGTGAAAACGCCGCGCACCTGACGGGCACCATCGAGTTCGTCGACGGCAACGCGCTGCACCTGGTCGCCGAAGGCAACTTCAAGTCTGACCCCGTGCAGCTCGAGGTCGACAGCCGCGATCCCACCGGCATCCTCCGCACCGCCACCAAGGGCCCGTCGGTGTCCTCACACCGCGATCCACCCGCCTCCAGGCTGCGTGAAGCGGTCGCGCTGGGCATCTCGCGCATGGGCCTGCTGCACAACCTGGCGCTCGTCTCGATGGATCAGCAGCTCGAGAAGAGCGGCGGTGGGTTCCCCGACTTCGTCAAGACGCTCGAAATGAAGGACGGCGCGGCCGAGAGCATCAACGGAGAGGTCTGCCGCCGGGTGGAATACACCCTTCAGGTCGACGGGCAGAACAGCGGCGAAGCGTCATTGTGCATCTCTGACTCGAACGGGCTGCCGGTTCAGCGAAACCAGACCGTGCACTTTCCGACCGGCGACATGACAGTCGTCGAGACGTTCAAGTGGCAGGTGAAGTAGGCCCCCAACCTCAGATGGCATCACGCAAGGCAGGGCTGGGCTTCATCGTCGTCACCCTCTTCATCGACATCCTCGGGTTGGGGCTCATCATCCCCATCCTCCCGCGGCTGGTGGAGAGCTTCGTCGGCAACGACCCCGGGCGCGGCGCCTTCTACGTCGGAGCGCTCGCGTCGGCCTACGCGCTGATGCAGTTCGTCTTCTCGCCCATCATGGGCAGCCTGTCGGATCGGTTCGGCCGGCGGCCCGTCTTGCTGATCTCGTTGTTCGGCACCGGCTTCGACTACGTGCTGCTCGCCTTCGCGCCTTCGCTGGCGTGGTTCTTCCTGGGCCGCGTGGTGTCTGGCCTGTGTGGTGCGTCGATCGGCACCGCGGCCGCGTACATCGCCGACGTGAGCCCTCCGGAAAAGCGCGCGCAGAACTTCGGGCTCATCGGCATGGCCTTCGGCCTGGGCTTCATCGCGGGGCCGCTGCTCTCGGCGCTCTTAGGGGGCGTGGCGATGCCGCTGCCCCACTTCATCTCTGAGCTCACCGGCTACACCGTGCTGCCGGGCATTCGTTTTCCCTTCGTCGTCGCGGCCTGCCTCTCGTTCACCAACGCGATGTACGGCCTCTTCGTGCTGCCCGAATCGCTCGAGCAGAAGAACCGCCGCGCCTTCTCGTGGGGCCGCGCGAACCCCATCGGCACCTTGAGCGCGCTGACGAAGTACCCCGTGGTGCTCGGGCTCGCGTTGACCTTGTTCCTGGTGGGCGTGGCGCAGCGCAGCCTCGAGAGCACCTGGGTGCTCTTCACCGAGTACCGCTTTCACTGGGACATCAAGGACACGGGCATCTCGCTCGCCGTGGTCGGGCTCGCGGCCGCGATCGTTCAGGGCGGCCTCGTGCGCAGGATCATTCCGAAGCTGGGCGAACGAAAAGCACTGACGATGGGCATCATCGTCTCGAGCATCGCCTTCGCGCTCTACGGCCTGGCCTCCTCAGGGTGGATGCTCTATTTCTTCCTGGTCTTCGGCTCGCTCGGAGGCATCGCGGGCCCCGCAGCCCAGGGCTTGATGTCGAAGGCGGTGCCACCCAATGAGCAGGGCATGCTCCAGGGCGGGCTCTCCAGCGTGACCAGCATCACCAGCGTGCTGGGGCCGCTCATCGCCACCAACCTGTTCGGCTTCTTCATCAGCGACAAGGCGCCCGTGAAGATCCCCGGGGCTGCGTTCTTTGCCGGCAGCTTCCTGCTGGTGCTGGCGCTCTTCGCGGCGCGCCGCACGTTCCGCACGGTGCTCCCCGAGACCGCTCCAGCCACTTCAGAGGCGAAGCAGCGCTAATCCGCAGCACGATCGAGGTGGGTGCGCCAGTTGCCTTGCTGTGCGGTGCTCGGTTAGAGCCCCGGGCTATGGACTTGCGGCAATACGTCAGGAATACGCGCGGCCGGATGTTCGAGAGCGACTTCCTCGAATTCTTCTCCAAGGTGCACCCCCGCACGCCGTTCATCTTCTGGATCCCGGTGGCCACCGCGTTGCTCGGCTACTCGCTGTACCAGGGCCTCACCACGCCGCTGGAGACCGTGGCCGTGCTCCCGTTGGGCTTCCTGACCTGGCAGCTGCTCGAGTACTGGATTCACAAGAAGATCTTCCACACCTGGCCCGGCCCCACCGCGCACGGGTTCCACCACAAGTACCCTGACGACGACACCCGGCTGGTGATGCCCCTCACCGTGAGCATCACGCTGGCCACGTTGATCGCGGGCGGCCTGTCGCTGCTGCAGCGCCCCGACCTCACCATTCCGTACTGGACGGGCATCGTGGCGGGCTACCTCTGGTACGACTTCCTTCACTGGTCGACGCACCACCGCGAGCCGATCACCGAGTGGGGCAAGAAGCTGCGCGCACACCACCTGGCGCACCACTTCGGCGATCCCGACAAGAACTTCGGCATCAGCCACATGTGGATGGACAAGATCCTCGGCTCGTTGATCAAGCGCGAGACGAAGTAAGTGGCCATCGCGTCACCGACGACGGGGCCGCTCCCGCCCCAGAAGGTGAAGGCGCCGGTGACGAAGAGGCCGGTGTTCTGGGTCGGCCTGCTGGCCACAGCGCTCATCGGCCTCATCGCCTGGCGGGCCACCTCGACGCGGCCTTCGCTCAAGGTCGAGCTGCCGGTGCTGTCCACCGTGCCCGCCTTCGCGTTCGTCGATCAGTCGGGAGCGGCCTTCGACTCAGAGGCGCTCATCGGCAAGGTCTGGGTGGCGAACTTCATCTTCACGCGTTGCCCCAACGTCTGCCCGAAGTTCACCGCGAAGATGGGCACGCTGCAGGATCGCAGCAAGACCGAGCTGCCTGCCTTAGGCCTCGTGAGCTTCACCGTCGATCCCGAGAACGACACGCCTGAGGTGCTCTTGGCGTACGGCCAGAAGTTCAAGGCCGACTTCGAGCGCTGGCACTTCGTGCGCGGTGAACGGCCTGAGCTCGAGAAGGTGATCCGCCAGGGCATGCTGCAGCCGATGGATCAGGGCGACGGGAAAGATCTCAACACCGTCGTGCACGGCAGCTACTTCGCGTTGGTCGACTCGAAGCTTCAGGTGCGTGGCGTGTACCGCTTCACCGAGCCGGGTTCGGTCGATGAAGTGCTGCGCGATGCGCGGCTGCTGTTCCCGTAATCAGAGCTGCAGCTTCAGCGTCAACGAGAGCAGCTGGCCCTGCGTACCGCCGAGCTCATGCCGGTACGCGAAGTCGATGCCGCTGCCTTCCGAGAACCAGCCCACGCCCGCCGAGAGGTACTGGTGGTTGGCGATGCCGTCGAACTGGTACCCGACGCGAATGGGGAAGGTCTGGGCGATCAGCCACTCGATGCCGCCGTGGTACGCGAGCCGTGGATCTTTCTGGTTGAAGTCCATGCGCAGATCGAACGTGGGCGTCAGCTGCCCCAGAATCTGCAAGCCGATCGACGCGACGAAGTAGCGCGTGATGTCCGAGTTGAACACGTGAATGAGGTTGTGACCCGAGAAGCCGAGCGTGAGCCACTGCGCGGGCCGGGCGATGATGCCGCCGTTGATCGTGACCGAGTTCGCGTTCGACGCGCCGACCAGCACGTGGTGACGGGTGGTCAGGCCGATGTGAATGAGGTCGCCGAACGCGTAGCCCAGCGCCACGGTGGTGAGGTGCGCGAAGGCGCGGCCCTGCGTGCCGTCGGGCATCAGCTTGTTGAAGGTGGCGAAGTGATACGAGATGCCCATCGCCAACGGGTTGGTCGAGTCAGCCAGCGCCACCGAGCCGAAGCCGTAGCCCTGGGGCACGTCCCACGAGCCGGTCGCCTCCATCTGGTAGCGCTTGTAGAGCGTGAGGCCCGCGGGGTTTCCGCCGATGGTCTCTGCGCCGTACCCGAGTGCTTCGTACGCGCCGCCCATCGCCATGTTGCGTGAGCTCTGCAGGTCGCGCAGATCAGGCCCGTTGACGCTGGCCACCTGTTGAGCGGCAGCCAGCGAAGACGCGAGAGACAGCAGGAGGACGAAGTTTCTTCTCACCGTGGGTCCAACCTCTACTACGGCTTGGGCATGCCTCTGAGTAATGTGCCGCGCGTCATGACTGGCCAGTTCCGACAAGGGTGCACGAGGGTGGGCCGATGAAGGCCGCCGTCCTCGCGTTGATCGTGGCGTACATCATGCCGTCGCACGGCGTGCTGAAGCGCTTCTCCAATGAGCGCGATGGGTTGACCGTCACCAACCTGAAGGCCGAAGGCGTGGCCGCCGTGTCGCCGGTGCTGGCCAAAGACGTGTCTTCCCTGATGGGGATCACCTGGAACAGCGGCGAGTTGATGCTCAACGCCTCGCTGGCGGTCCGATTCCCGGGGCGTTGCAGGTTGGAGCTCTCGTCGCCCGAATCGACCAAGGTGCTGGCGGCCGCGTCGACCAGCGGCAAGAGCCGCAACGAAGGCGGCGACGTGCAGGCGCTGTTGATCGGTCTCGAGCAGGCGTGCGCGGTGTTGTCGCTCAAGTCGTCG
>JBKJSE010000192.1:0-6628 GCA_046595925.1 Archangium sp.
GTTGGTCGGTGAGGCAGGCAAGAAGAAGGTCCTCCTCAAGAAGAAGAAGTAAGAGAACCGGTGACGACCATGTCGGAAGGCGTGAACAACGACACGCCAGCGACAGCTGGCGAAGAGCAGGCAGCAGCCGGGGCCCCCACCCCGGTGGTGGAGGAGCACGTTTCGGCCCCGCCTGAGCCTTCTCCCGAGCCGGAACCCGTTCAGGCTCAAGAGGAAGAATCAGTGCAGGAGGAAGAGGAAGAGCCGCTTCCGCCTCCGCCGCCTTCCGCGCCGCCGTTGCCCCAGGTGGAAGAGACGCCGGTCATTCACAAACACTTCGTCGCGCCCGCGTTGATCCCGCTCGATCGGATCGACGAAGACACCGACTTCCTGGTGCGTGACGGGGCCGAGCTGGAAGACATCGCCGGTCTGGCCACCGACATCGCGCGCCTGGGGCAGCTGTTCCCCATCGACGTGCGGTTGCGCCCGCCCGATCGTTTTCAGGTCATCGCCGGCTTCCGCCGCGTGTCTGCGCTTCGGTTCCTCCAGCGCGAGAAGGTGCTCGCGCGGTTGCACACCGATCTCTCGGACGCCGACGCGATGTTGATGTCGCTGGCGTCTGCGATTCACTCGAAGAACGTCGGCCTCGAGTCGCTCAGCGCGATTCGTGCGGCGTTGGAAGAGTCGGGCCGGCTGTCCCCCAGCGCGCGCGACATGCTCGAGAAGGCGCTCTCTTCAGGTGACGATCTTTCGCCTGAGAGCGTGGAAGAAGAAGTCGACGCCGACGAGTTGGCCGCTGACGTCACCGTGCGGCTGGGTCAGGCCAATCAAGATCTCTCGCTGCTCGCCGACGTGTTCAGCGAGCTCGACGAGACGCGCCGCGAAGAGTTGCTCAAGCAGCTGCGGTACTCGAGCGAGCTGGTCGCCTTCCTGGAGAGCAAGCAGTGACCGCGCCGTCGCTGGATGTCTCGGCGGCCGCTCTCGAAGTCGATCGTCGCCGGTTGCTGGCGATGCTCACCGAGCGCTCCTACGCCAAGAAGAAGGTCGTGCTCTCGAGCGGTCGCGAGTCTGACTTCTACATCGACTGCAAGAAGACGGTGCTCACCGCCGAGGGCCACTGGCTCGTCGGCACCCTGATGTTCGCGGGGGTGCGTTCGCGGTTTCCTCTCGCCATCGCCATCGGCGGCCTCACCATGGGCGCAGACCCGATCGCCAGCGCCATCTCGCTGGTGAGCTTCCTGGGCCAGTCGCCGCTGCAGGCCTTCCTGGTGCGAAAAGAGCCCAAGGGCCACGGCACCGGCCAGTGGATCGAAGGACTTTCTTCGCTGCCCGCCGGTGCACCCGTGGTGATCGTCGAAGACGTCATCACCACCGGCGCTTCCACCATCAAGGCCATCGAACGTGCGCGCGCTGAAGGCCTCGTGCCCGTGGGCGCGTTCACGCTGGTCGATCGTCAAGAGGGTGGTCTCGAGGCGATCGAGGCCACGGGCGTGCCGGTCGTCTCGTTGTTCGCGCGGAGTGACTTTCCGTGAGGTGGTTGGGCGGGCCGCTCGTGTTGGTGTTGACGGCTTGCCCCAGCGCACGCATTCCGCACGTGCCGGGCGATCCACCTCCTGCCGTGCTCGATGGTTCCGAAGAGCGCGCGTACCAGAAGGTGCTCGAGCGCCACACGTCGTCCAAGGGCGTCTACGACAACCTCGACACCAAGCTCTTCTTTCAGGCCACCTGGCTCTCGCCGGTGTTCGCCGACGCGCGCGTGAAGCGTGAAGGGCAGTTCAAGGCGTGGCCGCCCGCCGAGCTCGAGAAGAAGCTGGGCGCCGAGCGCACGCGGCTGACCGACGCGACCGAGTTCTTCTTCGCGGTGCACGCCAACGACTACCGCTTCGACGACTTCGACAAGGTGAACACCATGTGGCGCATGGTGCTGGTGGTGGGCAACGAAGAGCTGCCGCCGGTGTCCGTGGAGCGGCTGGGCCGCACCAACACCGAGATGCGCTCGTACTTCTCGTACATGGAGAGCTTCTGGGTCGGCTACCGGGTGCGTTTCCCGTCGAGGCCGTTGGCGGCGGGCCAGACCTTCCGGCTCAAGCTGGCATCGGCGCTGGGCCAGGCAGAGCTCGCCTTCACGGCGGAGTGAGCCCTCGTGTCTGCTGAGCGGGTTCGTTCCTGGAGCTCGCGGCTGGCGCCCGCCGCCGCGTTTCAATTCTGCTTCATCGCCGCGGTGGCGATGCTCAAGCCCGCCTCGAACGCGCTGACGCTCTCGCGCTTCAACTCGAGCGCGTTGCCGTGGCTGTACATGGCGGCTGCCGTGATCGCCGCGGGCCTCGCGCTGGCCGGTGGTGAGGGCAAACGCCGACGCAACCCCGGCTACCTCGTGCTCGCGGGCGCGATGACTTCAGCGGGCCTCGCGGCAGGGCTGTGGCTCGAGCTGCCGCAGGTGGCGCTGGCGGCGTACCTGTTCTCAGAGGCCTTCGCGACGCAGGTCTCGCTCGCGTTCTGGGGATCGATGGGTGAGGCCTTCGATGCCCGGGAGGCGCGCAAGGCCTTCAGTTGGATCAACGGCATCGGCATGTCGGGCGCGATCGCCGGCGGCTTCCTGGCGCAGCTGCTCGCGCGGTCCGCGGGGGCGTTGACGCTGATGGTGGCGGGCGCGTTGTTCCTGTTCGGCGCGGGCGTGGCGTGGCGCTTTCACCGGGTCGAGCTCGAGCAGCAGTCGCCCTCGCGTGAAAGCTCTCCGGGCCTTCGCGCAGGTTGGCGTGAAGTGTTGCTCGCGCCGTACACGCAGCTGCTCGGCGTGCTCGTGCTGGGGCTGTCACTTCTCCAACAGCTGACGGACTACATCTTCCGCCAACGCGCGGCCGACAGGTTGCTCGAGGCCGACATGGCCGAGCTGTTCGCCGCGCACCAGCTGTGGACCGGCGTGTTCTGCGTCGCCTTCCAGTTCTTCCTGGCCGAGCTGCTGCTGCGCAAGCTGGGCATTCTGAAATACGCCGCCGTGGTTCCGGCCACGCTCGCCGTGTTGACGATCGGCGCCTGGGCGATTCCTTCGGTGTGGAGCGCCTTCGCCCTCAAGGTCTTCGAGGCCGCGTCGAGCTGGTCGCTGATGCCGGTGGCGATTCAGTTGATGTACGCGCCGCTGCCCGATCACGCGCGTGACGGCGCGCGGCGCACGATCGATGGGCTGGTTCGCAAGGGCGGCATGGTCGTCGCCGGCCTGTCGATCCTCGCGCTCGCCAATGTGGTGGGGCTGGGCGGGGTGTTCGGGTTGAGCTTGCTGGTCTGCGGCGGGGTGGGGTGGGCGCTGTTCAAGATTCGCCCGCGCTACGTCGAGGCCGTGCACGCGCGCGTCGCGGGGCTGGAGGCTGCGGGTGCCTTCGAAGGAGAAGAGCGGCTGTTGAGCGAAGAGCTGATCTCGGCTTCACCGGAACATGCGCTGCGTGCCGCTGATTTGTTGGAGCGCACCGAGCTGATCTCTGAGGTGCACGTGCGCACCCTGCTCAGTCATCGGCAGGAGCGCGTGCAGGAGCGCGGCGTGATGCTGGCCGATTCGCTCAAGCTCACGGCGTTGGCCAAGCCGCTCGAAGCGATCATCGTCACCGGCTCGCGGAGGCCCCGGGATGGGGCGATCTGGGCGTTGGCGCGGTTGGCTCCGGAGCGCGCGCGACAGGTGCTGCCACCGCTGCTCCTGCAGAACGACATCGGCGTGCTCACGGCGGCCATCGGCGGCTTGCTGATTCTTCCCGGCCCGGATGATGCGCGTGCGCGCGCGATGCTCGAGGGGCTGCTGGCGAGAGGCACCGATGCGCCTCCCGCGGAGCGCCGGGAAGTGGCCCGGCTGCTGGGGCGACTGGGCAAGCCTGAATCGGATCACGCGATCTCTCGTGCGCTCGTCGGGTACCTGGACGACAGCGATCTCTCGGTGCGCCGGGTGGCGATCGAAGCGACCGGCGAGGGAAAGTACGTCGACCTCGCCCCCCGGCTGCTGCGCTTCCTCTCGTGGCGTGATGATCGCCGCGTGGCCCGTGAAGCGCTCGCGACGCTGGGAGATGCGGTCGTTCCGTTGCTCGCCGCTGCGCTCGATGATCGAAGCCGTTCGAGATCGCTGCGGCTCCAGCTGCCGCGCGTGCTCCGCTTGATCGGAACCCAGGCCGCGTTGGATGCGCTGTTGTTCTCGAACGCGAACGATGACCCTTCGCTGCACTACCGCGTGGGTATCGCGCTCGCGCAGTTGCATGACGAACATCCCGAGTTCGAGATCTCAGAGGAGCGACAGCTCGAGGCCCTCACCCGGCGCAAGGCGAGCGCGCTCGAGCTGATCGAGCCCTTCCGCGACTGCCGCGCAGCGTTGGGTGAAGACGCCTTGCTGACCCGCGTGCTCGCCGACCGGCTCGATCAATCGATGGAGCTGAGCTTCTGGCTGCTCGGCCTGCGGCGCGACGCCCGTGGTTTGCGTCGGGCACACACCTTGTTGCTCGGCTCCGACACGCGAAGGCGCGCGTGGGCGATGGAGCTGATCGACAACGTGATCAGCCCCGAAGAACGCGAGCTGGTGGCGCATCACGTCGACGCGCATCACCGGTCGTTGCCCTTCGGCGCCGCGGCCCGCTTTCACGGTCACTTGCAGATGTTGTGCACTTCGGACGATTTCATTCTCAAAGCCTGCGCCCGGTTCGTCGGTCGCAGCAGCGGGCATTGGACGAGCCCGCACCGGGAGGACGACATGAACGAGATCACGGTCAAGAGGCTGTTCGCGCTCGAGGGCGTCGAGATCTTCGCGCGCAGTGACGTCGATGACGTCGCGGCGGTGGCGGCGGTCGCGAAGGAGCAGGTCTTCCGCAAGGGCGCGCAGGTCTATTCAGAGGGCGACCCCGGCGACGCGCTGTACGTCATCGTCGAGGGCGCGATGGAAGCCCGACGTGACGGCGAGGTCGTGCTGCGCATGAAGGCCAAGGAGTCTTTCGGCGAGACCTCGTTGTTCGACGGCGCGCCCCGTATCAACGAGGTGGTGGCGACGATGGACAGCAGGGCGCTGGTGATCGACCGCCGTGACTTCCTCGACCTGCTGGCCGACCGGCCTGAGCTGCTCGCGGGCATGTTCCGGGTGCTGTCGCGCCAGCTCAAGACGATGGTGGTCGAGGTGGCCAACCGCCGGGGAACCGGTGACTACCCCGCGATTGGCGGACCGCCGCTGCCCGAGGGACAGTAGGCCCCGTGAAGACCATCGCCCTCATCGCCCGTCCGAAGAAGCCCGAGGCGATCGCCGTCGCGCGCGAGCTCATCGACGCGTTTCCCGACCAGCGCTTCCTCGTCGAGCCGCACCTCGGCGATCCGCTCGGCATCGCCTCGACCGGCAATGAAGAGCTCAGCCAGACGGCCGAGCTGGCGATCGTGCTCGGTGGCGACGGCACGCTGATTCACGCGGCGCGCGTGCTGCGGGGCCGGCCGGTGCCCTTGATGGGCGTCAACCTGGGCGCGCTGGGGTTCATGACCGAGATCCCCGTCGCCGAAGCGGTGAGCACGCTGCGCTCCGTGCTCGACGGGAAGGCGAAGATCGATTCGCGCATGAAGCTCGATTGCCGGCTCTATCGGCAGGAAGAGCTGATCCTCGAAGACGAGGTGCTCAACGACGTCGTGATCAACAAGAGCGCGCTCGCGAAGATCGCCGCTCACGAGACCTGGCTCGACGGGGCGTTCGTGGCGACCTACCTGGCCGACGGCGTCATCTTCAGCACGCCGACGGGCTCGACCGCGTACTCGCTGTCGGCGGGTGGGCCGATCGTGCACCCTTCAGTCGACTGCGTGGTCGTCACGCCGATCTGCCCGCATGCGCTGACGCAGCGGCCGATCGTGGTGCCGGGCGATCAGGTGATGTCGGTGCGATTGGCGAGCGATCTCCAGGACGTGTACCTCACGGTCGATGGCCAGGTCGGGCACGCGCTCAAGAAGGGTGATCGCATCGAGGTGCAGAAGTCAGCGCACCGGCTTCATCTCGTGCGCAACCAACAGCTCGATTACTTCGCGATCCTTCGTCAGAAGCTGCACTGGGGTGAGCGCTGACGAGATCTGCCGTTCTCAGTAGGGCAAGTTCCCCGAGCCGCCCGCCACGAACGCGAACGCACCCAGATCGAAGCCCTTCCGAACGCGCCCGGAAAGATCCTTCAAGTCCTTCAAGTTGACCTCACCCGCGCCAACCGCAGCCGATCGCTCAGTGAGCAAGTAGGGCTCAGTACCGCTCATCACGAACCCGGGCTCACCAAACAAGTTGTCGCCACCGATCGCCTTGCACCACGAGGGCAAAAGCGACCGCGTAATGGTCAACGCCGCCGGATGTTTGGGCGAGTTGAACACGCAGGGCAACCCCTCTGCGCGCTCCGAGATGATCGAGTTCGAGACGCTGATGGTCGGCGAGCGAGTGGTCGTCGCCGCAACGTGCAGCGCTCCACCAGCCGCACCCTCACCGACCACCTTGTTGTCAGCGATCGTGCAAGCGAACACCTCGAGCCGCGCGCCTTCCTTCACCTTGATGCCGCCGCCTTCGACCGCCGCGTTCTGCACCACGCTCGAGTCTTCCAGCCGCAGCTCACCGAGCCCATCGACGAGAATCGCGCCGCCCTGGCGCCCGGTGTTCGCTTCGAACCGGCACCGCGTC
>JBKJSE010000285.1:0-16298 GCA_046595925.1 Archangium sp.
GGTCACCAAGGTCACCGACTTCGGCGCGTTCGTCGAGATCGAGCCGGGCATCGAAGGCCTCGTGCACGTGTCCGAAATCCGCGACGAGCGCACCGAGAACCCGCGCGACGTTCTGGCAGAGGGCCAGGAGGTCGAGGTCAAGATCATCGACATCAACACCAGCGACCGCAAGATCGCGCTCTCGATGAAGGCGCTGCTCAACGATGGTGGCGACGACTACCGCGAGTACCTCAAGAAGCAGGCCGAGCAGAGCAAGGCTCGCCTGGGCGACGTGATGGGCAAGTTCAAGAAGTAAGACTGCACATCGCGCCGTGAACGAGGTGGGGTGCTCATCAGTGAGCGCCTCACCTTTTTTTTGCGCGCTCTTCGCGGCCCCCCTGTCTCGAACTGCATGAACGACTTTGGCGGGAAGCCGTGGGTGGCAGTCGTGGCGTTGCTGATGAGCTGCGGTGGTGCCCCGGAAGGCAACACGGGTGGCGGGAACGGCGCGACGGGCGGAGGCGGGGGGAGCGCGAGCGCCGTCAAAGCTTCGGACTGCACGCTGAGCGCGACCATCGAAGAGTTTGGCACGACGGGTACCAAAGCCGGGCGCGCGGGTGGCTCGCTCTCGTGCCCGGCCGGCGCGACGCTCGAGATCTCCGTGTGCATCCAGTCATCGATGACGATGACGTTCACCGATGGTCAGTGCGCCTCGGGTACGGGCACCAACACGGTGATCGCCCGCAGCGCCGAGGCGTCCTTCCCGGGAACCCGCAACGTGCGCTCGTTCGTGCGAGGCCGGGTCAACGGGGTCGACCTGCCCGACATGCCCTCTGCCGTCATCTCGATCGTGCGCTGACCCAGCCAAGGCGCCGCAGGTGCCGCGCATGCTCGCGGCGCTGGCGGCAGTCGCCGAGTCGAAGTCGGCACGGCCCTCATTGACGTGCTTCACCGTGTACGCTGCCCCGATGATCAAACGGGTCCTGATGGCGGTGTGGCTTTCGATGGCTTCTCCGGTGTTCGCGCAGGCCATCTCGGGAACGTTGAGCGCGACGTTCACCGGCTTCAACGAGTTCGGCCAGGCGAACACGCACGTCGAGCTCAACCTCGGCTGCGCACTGAGCTGCCCGGTCTCGGCGCCCGAGCTGACCTACAGCGCGAGCGTGATCGACGGTCACTTCGTCGCCGAGCCCACGCAGAAGGCAGGAGGGCTGAGCTTCTCATTCGCGTCTGCCGTCAGGACGACGGGAATGGCGGTGGGGGACACCACGATCTTTCAGGCCGGCTCGAACTTCAGCCTCAAGGCTGAAGGCGTGACCTGTCAGTGCGGCGGTCGCACGGGTGAGGGCGGCTTCATCGACATCCCCTCGTCGGCCGTCAACATTCCCCCGTGGATCGCAGTGCCCACGCCTTCTCCGAAGGCTGGTGCTTTCTACCTGCTGCAGGTTCAGGCCACCCCGCGGGCTTCCGAGACGGTCACCGTCACCGTGAAGGGCGCTGGGGCGGACTACACCGGAACCTTTCCCGCCTCGGACTTCAGGTCGACCAGCACCTACCCGAGCGCTTTCCCCAAGATCATCAACGTGCCCGTCTTCACTCAGGCCGGCACCGTGGCTGTCACCGCGGTGGTGAGCGGCGGGCCGATGTCGACCAGGACCTTCGAGGTGCTGGCAGGCGGCAGTTCTGGTGGTGGTGCGGGCGGAGGCTCGGGTGCCGGCGGCGGTGGTGAAGAGGATGTACCCTCGGGCTGCACCTCGGTACCCATGCTGCTGCCGTTCGCGATGGTGCTGCTGGCGCTTGGCCGTCGGCGCTCGTGATTCGGCGTTGCTCCTGAGGGCGCAAGGCTAAGGTGAGCCCCGCTGCAACCTGGCGCGGGGGCCGGGTGTCACACCTCACCTTGGGGCCGCTCATGCTCAGACACGTCGTCATCGCGCTCACGCTGCTGCCAGCCGCTGCGCACGCCTTCTGCGGGTTCTACGTGGCCGGCGGGGGGGCCGCGCTCTTCAACGATGCGACGCAGGTCGTCTTGATGCGCGAGGGCACCAAGACGGTGCTCTCGATGCAGAACAACTACCGCGGGCCGCCCGAGAACTTCGCGATGGTGATCCCCGTGCCGATCGTTCTCCAGAAAGAGAACGTCAGGACGCTCACGAAGAACCTGTTCGACAAGATCGACCAGCTCGCCGCGCCCCGGCTCGTCGAGTACTGGGAGCAGGATCCCTGCTACCAGCCGCGCATGTACTCGGGCAGCGGCGGCATGACGCGCGCCCTGGCCCCGAAGAGCGCCGGCACCCTTGAAGAAGCCCCGCGCGATTACGGCGTGGCGATCGAGGCGCAGTTCACGGTCGGTGAGTACGAGATCGTCGTGCTCTCAGCGAAAGACGCGCTGGGGCTCGAGGCCTGGCTGACCGACAACCGCTACAAGATCCCCGCGGGCGCAGCGCCCTTGTTCCGCCCGTACATTCAGCAGGGCATGAAGTTCTTCGTCGCGCGCGTCGACGTGACCAAGGTGCCGTTCGTCGACGGCGTGGCCACGCTCTCGCCGCTGCGTTTTCACTACGACTCCGAGAAGTTCGAGCTGCCGGTGCGCCTCGGCCTCATCAACGCGAAGTCGGAGCAGGACCTGATCATCCACGTGCTCGCGCGCAACCAGCGCTACGAGGTGGCCAACTACCCGAACGTCACCATTCCCACGAACATCGATCTGGTGCCGTCGGCCAAGAGCGAGTTCGGGCCCTTCTACGCATCGCTCTTCGACAAGACGGTCAAGAAGAACGCGAAGGCGGTGGTGACCGAGTACGCGTGGGATTCGGCGTCGTGCGACCCGTGCCCCACGCCGCCGCTGACGGCCGCCGAGCTGCTGCTCTTCGGGATGGACGTGATCGACGGCGGGCCCCCGTACCCTGAGCTCGAGCTCAAGAACCGCGACCAGGTGCCGCCGGCAGAAGCCGCGCAGGTCGACCAGATGATCCGCAACCTGACGCAGCAGATCAGCTACCGCCGCTCGGCAGCCAGGGGTGGATCGCGCTTCGTGCTCACCCGCCTGCACGCGCGCTACGACAAGTCGTCGCTGGGCGAAGACCTGGTCTTCAAGGCCGCGACGCCGATCGCTGGTGGCCGCGAGTTCCTCACCAATGGACAAGCGCTCGAGCAGGGCTCGGCGGCGAACAGCATCAACAACTTCCAGGCGCGCTACGCCATTCGCTACCCGTGGGAAGGGGCGATCACCTGTTCGAACCCGGTGCGGGGCAAGTGGGGCGGGCCTCCGACGGGCGGGAGGCCGAAGGCCGTGGCAGCTGAAGACTTAGGCCTCGTGAAGAGAGACGCGGCGTTGACCGCGAAGCTGGTGGAGAGCCCGGTGCCGGAGTTCGGCCTCAAGGGCAGCAAGTCACGCGCAGGTCTTCCGGTGAAAAAATGAGAGTCCTTCTCGGTGCAATGTTGACCCTCGCTGGCAGCGCCCACGCCTTCTGTGGCTTCTACGTCGCAGGCGGTGGGGCTGACCTCTTCAACAACGCCACGCAGGTGGTGCTGATGCGCGACGGCACGAAGACGGTGCTCTCGATGCAGAACAACTACCAGGGCCCGCCGGAAAACTTCGCGATGGTGATCCCCGTGCCGATCGTTCTGCAGAAAGAGAACGTGAAGACCCTCGATCGCGAGGTGTTCACCCGCATCGATCAGCTCGCCGCACCCAGGCTCGTCGAGTACTGGGAAAAAGATCCCTGCGCGGCCCGCGAAGAGCAGACCCGCGACCGCGAGTACTCGAAGATGTTGCGCAAGTCGGGGGGCGTCAACGGCATGGTCGAAGGGAGCGCGCCGAGGGTGAAGGTCGAGGCCCAGTTCACGGTCGGTGAGTACGAGATCGTCGTGCTCTCGGCCCAAGACGCGCTCTCGCTCGAGGTCTGGCTCAAGCAGAACAACTACAAGATCCCCTCGGGCGCCGAGCCGCTGTTTCGCCCGTACATTCAGCAAGGCATGAAGTTCTTCGTCGCCCGCGTCGACGTCACCAAGGTGAAGTTCAAGGACGGAATGGCGATGCTCTCGCCGCTGCGCTTTCACTACGACAGCGAGAAGTTCGAGCTGCCCGTGCGCCTCGGCCTCATCAACGCCAGGGAGAAGCAGGACCTCATCATTCACATCCTCGCGAAGAACCAACGCTACGAGGTGGCCAACTTCCCCAACGCGACCATTCCCACGAACATCGACCTGGTGCCCTCGGCCAAGAACGAGTTCGGGCCGTTCTACGTGAGCTTGTTCGACCGCACGCTCAAGCAGAACCCCGGCGCGGTGATCACCGAGTACGCGTGGCAGGCCACCAGCTGCGATCCGTGCCCGACGGCTCCACTGACCGAGGCCGACATGCTGACCTTCGGCTCTGACGTGTTGCCGGTGAAGCCGGGCGATCCCTACAACCCGGCCAGCGGCTTCGTGCTCACGCGGCTCCACGCGCGGTACGACAAGAGCTCGCTGGGTGAAGACCTCGTCTTCCGCGCGGCCAAGGGCATCGAAGGTGGTCGTGAGCACGACCGGCAGGACACCGGGCTGCGGCAGACGGCGATCGAGTCGTCGTACAACAACTTCCAGGGCCGCTACGCGATCCGCTACCCGTTCACCGGTGAGGTGAAGTGCAGCGACCCGCTCTGGGGCATGTGGGGTGGCAATCCCAACGGGGGCAAGGAGACCCTCGCCGCGAAGGACACCGCGTTTCAGAAGCGTGATCCCGAGCTGCTGGCGAAGCTCGCTGAAGCCGACGTGCCGGTGTTCGAGGTGAAAGGCCGCAAGCGGCTCTCCGGTGTCGCGCTTCGAGCCAGTGACGCTGCCGCGCCTTCGCCTTCTCCCGTTACCGTTCCTGTTCCCGTTCCTGTTCCTGTCGAAACCAAGCGCTGGTGGGAGTTCTGGAAATGATTCGACTTGTCATCGCAGCGGTCGCCGTCCTCTCTGCTTCCGCCCACGCCTTCTGCGGCTTCTACGTCGCGGGCGGCGGAGCGGAGTTGTTCAACAACGCGACCCAGGTGGTGCTGATGCGCGAAGGCACGCGGACCGTGCTCTCGATGCAGAACAACTACCAGGGCCCGCCGGAAGACTTCGCCATGGTCATCCCGGTGCCAGTCGTTCTCAAGAAGGAGAACGTGAAGACGCTGAAGAAGGAGATCTTCACGCGCATCGACACGCTCGCTGCGCCGCGGTTGGTCGAGTACTGGGAAGTCGACCCCTGCTACGTCGAACCTCCCAACACGATGGACTATGCGTTGTCTGCCAGCGGGCCGGGCCTGGGCCTGCGCGGCACGGGCGTCGGCGGCGGTGGTCTCGGCGTGAAGGTCGAAGCCCAGTTCTCGGTCGGCGAATACGACATCGTGGTGCTGTCCGCGAAAGACGCGCTGGGCCTCGAGACGTGGCTCAAGCAGGAAAAGTACAAGATCCCTGCTGGCGCTGAGCCGCTGTTCCGCCCGTACATCCAGCAGGGCATGAAGTTCTTCGTCGCGAAGGTGAACGTGAAGAAGGTCACGTTCGAGAAGGGGACAGGCATGGCGGCCCTGTCGCCGCTGCGCTTCCACTACGACTCGGAGAAGTTCGAGCTGCCGATTCGGCTCGGGCTCATCAACGCGAAGGCGCAGCAGGACCTGATCGTCCACGTGCTCGCGCGCAACCAGCGCTACGAGGTCGCGAACTACCCGAACGTCACCATTCCCACGAACATCGACCTGGTGCCGTCGGCGAAGAGCGAGTTCCCGTTCTTCTACGTGAGCCTGTTCGACCGCACGCTCAAGGCGAACCCGAAGGCGGTGATCACCGAGTACGCGTGGCAGGCGAGCAGCTGCGACCCGTGCCCGACTTCTCCGCTCACCGAAGAAGACTTTCAGACGCTCGGCGCCGACGTGGTGTCCTCGAAGGGCAAGGTGACCGACCCGTACGATGCCCGTCAGGGCTACGTGCTCACGCGGCTGCACGCGCGCTACGACAAGGCGTCGCTGGGTGAAGACCTGGTGTTCCGCGCGGCGAAGCCCATCGTCGGCGGCCGCGAGTTCCTCACCGATGGCAGCAAGCTGGAGCAGGGCTCGAAGCCTGACTCGCTGAACAACTTCCAGGCGCGTTACGCCATTCGCTACCCGTGGACGGCCGCGGTGAAGTGCGAAAAGCCGGTGTACGGGCGCTGGGGTGGACCTCCTGCAGGCAAGACCGCCGAGGGCACCAAGCCCGCGCAGGGCACCGCGTTCGTCGAGCGTGATCCCGCGAAGGTCGAGAAGCTCGCCGAGAGTTCGATCGCCGAGCTGCAGGTGAAGGGTCTCAAGACCGAAGCTGGCAAACCTTTGAGGAAGAAATGACTCGAGTCCTCCTTGCAGCAGTGACCCTCGTCGCAGCCAGTGCCCACGCGTTCTGCGGCTTCTACGTCGCGGGCGGTGGAGCGGAGCTGTTCAACAATGCAACGCAGGTGGTGTTGATGCGCGAAGGCACGCGGACCGTGCTGTCGATGCAGAACAACTACCAGGGCCCTCCGGAAGACTTCGCGATGGTGATCCCGGTGCCGGTGGTGCTCAAGAAGGAGAACGTGAAGACGCTGAAGAAGGAGATCTTCACGCGCATCGACACGCTCGCGGCTCCTCGGCTCGTCGAGTACTGGGAGATGGACCCCTGTTACGTCGAGCCGCGGTACGAGGAAGAAGACAGCCCCGTCGAGCGCAAGATGGAGAGCGGTGGGGCTCCCCCGACGAAGCGCCGCGAACTCGGGGTGAAGATCGAGGCTCAGTTCTCGGTGGGCGAGTACGACATCGTGGTGTTGTCCGCGAAAGACGCGCTGGGCCTCGAGACCTGGCTCAAGCAGGAGAAGTACAAGATTCCCGAAGGCGCTGAGCCGTTGTTCCGCCCGTACATTCAGCAGGGCATGAAGTTCTTCGTCGCGAAGGTGAACGTGAAGAAGGTCACGTTCGAGAAGGGAATGGCGGCGCTGTCTCCGCTGCGTTTCCACTACGACTCGGAGAAGTTCGAGCTGCCGATTCGCCTGGGGCTCATCAACGCGAAGGCGCAGCAGGATCTCATCGTTCACGTGCTCGCGCGCAACCAGCGCTACGAGGTGGCGAACTACCCGAACGTCACCATCCCCACGAACATCGACCTGGTGCCGTCGGCGAAGAGCGAGTTTCCGTTCTTCTACGTGAGCCTGTTCGACCGCACGCTCAAGGCGAACCCGAAGGCCGTGGTGACGGAGTACGCGTGGCAGGCGACCAGCTGCGACCCGTGCCCCACCACGCCGCTGACCGCGGAAGATTTTCAGACGCTCGGCGCGGACGTGGTGCCCTCGAAGGGCGCGGTGACCGATCAGTACGACGCAAAGCAGACGTACGTGTTGACGCGACTGCACGCGCGCTACGACAAGGCATCGCTGGGTGAAGACCTGGTGTTCCGCGCGGCGAAACCCATCGTCGGTGGCCGCGAGTTCCTCACCAACGGCACCACGCTCGAGCAGGGCTCACGCCCCGACGGGTACAACAACTTCCAGGCGCGGTACGCGATTCGGTATCCGTGGACGGGGCCGGTGGCCTGCACGGATCCGGTCTACGGGCGTTGGGGTGGGCCGCCGGCGAACAAGATCGCGGAAGGTACGAAAGCGGCGCAAGGCACTGCGTTCGTCGAGCGCGATCCCTCGAAGGTGGAGAAGCTCGCAGAGAGCGCGATCACCGAGTTGCAGGTGAAGGGCCTCAAGCCGCAGGCCGGCAAGCCGATGAGGAAGAAATGAGCGCTCTCTCCCTCTGGGAGACTGGTGAAATAGGCCCACCACCGGTCCCCCCGAGTGAAGGCGAGGGGTCACTTCGCGAGCGAAGCAGAGGTAGTCCCTCGACTCCGCTCGGGAGGAACGGTGTTCGCTCGTATTGTCGAAGCCTTCTTCAACACCCTCTCTGGGAGAGGGTGGGGGTGAGGGCATGACCTCGCTCATCCTGCTGCTCCTCTCTGTCGTGCCCCCGCAAGTCCTCCCCGACGAGACCGCACCGCGAGCACCCGGGCAGGTGCGAGTGCAGGGCAACGACCTCGTCATCCCCTCGGCCAACTTCACCGACGCCAGGAACTGCGGCACCTGCCACGCCGACATCGCTGCGCAGTGGAAGACGAGCACGCACGCGCTCGCCTCGTTCACCAACCCCATCTACCGCGTCTCGATCGACAAGCTCCGTCAGGACCGCGGCAACGCGCCCAGTCGCATGTGCGCGAGCTGTCACGATCTCGCGCTGCTCACCTCGGGAGGGATGGAAGCGGCTGAGATCACCGCCGAAGATCCGCGCTCGCACGCCGGGGTCTCTTGCACGACCTGTCACAGCGCGGTGCACGCCACGCGCGACGGCAACGGCAGCCTCACCTTGCGCGCCGACGAGGTCTTCCCGTCGCGCCCTGAAGAGTCGACGCTCGAGAAGCACCGCGCCCGCGTGGCCTCGACCACCCTGCGTACGGCCGAGCTCTGCGGCGCGTGCCATCGATCGTTCCTCACCGACGAAACGGGCAACGCCTCGGCGTTCTTCGGCATGGACGACTACGGCGCCTGGCAACGTTCGGCCTGGTCGGGCAGCACCGCTGAACGGCCCGATCACGTCGCCAACCAGGACTGCCGTACTTGCCACATGCCGCGCGAAGCGGCCGTGCTCGGCGACGTCGCTGCGAAGAAGGGCACGGTGCCTTCGCATCGTTTCCTGGGCGCGCACACCACGCTGGCGGCGATGCGAGGTGACTCCGCTCAGGTCGCGCGGCTGCAGGCCTTCCTCGAGAGGTCCGCCACCATCGACGTGGCCGCGGTGAAGGTGAACGACGAGTCGTGGTCGATGCCTGCCGAAGCGGCGCGCCCGAACGCAGGTGATGTGATCGACATCGACGTGGTCGTGTTCAATGAGCGCGCGGGCCACCGGTTCCCCGGCGGCGTGCTCGACAACCAGGGCACGCGCGTCGAGGTGACGCTGCGCACGGCGAAGGGCGGGGTGCTCGCGATCTCCGATGAGCACGAGGTGCGCGCGCAGGTGGTCAACGCGAAGGGCGAGCCCGTTCAGAAGCGGGAGACTCACGAGTTCGTCACCGCCGTGTGGAATCACACCGTGCCTTCCCGTGATGCCCGCATCACCCGGGTGCGAGCCCTCATTCCACCCGGTCTTCCCGCGGAAGCGTTCCCATTGCGCGTCGAGGCGCGTCTCATTCATCGTGCGCGCTCCGACGAGCTGATGAAGGCCGCGTGCGACGAGCTCAAGACGCCGCGCGGTAAGGCCTTTCAGGTCGCCGCCTTGAAGCAGACGGGCGCGAACCTGGATCCGTGCGTGGCGCAGCCGGTGACGATCATCGATCGCGCCGAGGTCTCGTTGCTGGGCATCGCGAGCAAGGACACCTGGCTCAGATCGTACCGGCGCGGCCTGGGGCTCTCCGTCGGGCTGCAGGAATATCTCGACGAAGCCGAAGCCGCCTTCGAGCACGCCAGCGGGTTGGCGACAGGTGAAGACGTCGGGGTGACTCGTTGGGCGCTGGGCCAACTGGCGGGTAAGCGCGGTCAGCTGCCGCGCGCACTGGAGCAGCTGAAGGCCGCGGAGCAGGTGCTGGGACCCACGGCGGCGATCCTGAAGGCGCGGGGCGATGCGTACGGCCAGGTGTGGAAGTGGAAGGAGGCCGCCGCTGCGTGGAGCGCGGCCTTGAAGCTCGCGCCGACCGAGCTCGCGTTGTGGCAGTCGGTGGCGATGGCCGAGGCGAGCGTCGGCCGGTACCCGCAGGCGCTGGTGGCCGCTCAAGGTGGGCTCGCGCTGCACCCGCGTGATGGTGATTGCCTGCGTGTTCAGGCGCTCGCGCTGCAGCACCTGGGTCAGCCGTCTGAAGTCGCTCTCGAGGCGGCGCTCAAGTGGCGCGTGCCTGATGAGGGCCCCCGGGCGAAGGCGCAGTGCAGCGCCCAGATTGCGGGGTGCGCCCAACGGCGAAACCCAGTGCCGCTCTACCAGGCGCGCGGCAGCCCCAACTGAGAGTAGGAAGGGCGATGTCGAAGAAACCGGTGAAACCCGAAGTGAAGAAGCCCGCGGCTGAAAAGCCCGTCGCGGTGGCGAAGGGCCGGACCTCGAAGCCCGGAACCAACCCGTTCGTCACGCAGCACCCCGGCAAGCCCGGACGCTCGGGTTCGGGCATGAACATGATGCTGCGACGCGATCCTCGCTGACGCAGCACGCTGGCGATTTCACCCGAAGAACCGGTCCTCCCGAGCAGGACCGGCTTCGCCGGCGATTTCGTCCGAAGGAACAGACCCATCGAGCGCAGTCGAGATGCCACCTCTGCGCCGCGCGGCAGGTGACCCCTCGACTTCGCTCCTAAGGAACAGCACCGTTCCCCCCGAGCGAAGTCGAGGGGTCACCTGCCGCGCGGCGCAGAGGTGGCATCTCGACTGCGCTCGATGTGAACGGTGGGTCTGTTCCTTCGGACGAAATCGCCAGCGAAGCCGGTCCCCTGCTCGGGAGGAACAGTGCGTGACCGCCGTCCATTACCGGTCGAGCTCGACTGACTCCACGAGCCGTTGACCGTTGCGCTCCAACTCGACCTCGAAGCGTCGTGCACTCGCCAGCCCCTGGAGCAGCGAGAACAGGCGCTCCATGTTGTCGAGCGGCTGCCCATTGACCTTCATGATCACGTCGCCGGCCTTCAGGCCCAGGCTGGCGACGAGCGAGCCCTCTTTCACCCACCGCGCCCGAAAGCCGCTCAGCCGCCCTGCGATCAACGCGGGAAACAGCTGCGCCTGCTCCATCAACGCCGCGGGGTTCTGCATCAACTGCTCGACCACCGCCCTCGACAACGGTCGCGCGCCCGCCGGAACCATGAGCGTCGGAGCGACGACCCTCCATCCAATCTGTTCCAGCCGCCCCATTCGCCTGACGGTCAGCAACTGCTGCTCGATCGACACCACCTCGACGCCATCGCGAACATCGCCCACGGCCAACGTCACGCTCTTCGACGAACACTCGACGGCTGCGATGGAGAACCCATCACGCGCCCGCATCGTTCCGAGCAATCGCCAGGGCAGGGGAGCAGGCGTTGCTTCAACCGGAGTCACGTCACCTGTCCGGCCCAGCCCCAACAACCGCTCGAGCTTCTTTCCATCGAGCGAGGTGGCGAGGGCGGGCGCTGCGAGGACGAGCGTGAATATGACGAGAGTTCGCATGGGCGCTGCGAGAGCAAGGGCAGGGCCGCGGCGAAGCGCTCGAACTGACTGCCGCGCACCCAGCCCGGTTTGCCAGTTCGTCAGCGCTCGGCCGGGTCGCGCACTGTCAGATTGGCTGGGGGGCGTGCTAGAGCCACCCAGTCGTGTTCACCCGGTTCCAGCGCTTCTACAACTCGATCAAGCTCGTCACCGACCTGGTGGCGCTGGTCATCGCGTTCGCGGCCGCCTGGTACACGCGCTTCACCTGGTTTCCGTTCGAGGGGCTCCCCCCGGCCCAGGAGACGCTCGAGACCATCGGCCTCATCCTGGTGATCTTCCCCCTGATGTTCCGCGGGTCGAATCTCTACACGACCAACCGCGGCCGCACCCACATCTCGGAGGTCTTCGAGGTCTTCAAGGCCATCGCGTTGGCGACGCTGGTGCTGGTCGGCGTCTCGTACTTCATCCGCGAGCGCTACAGCCGGCTCACCGTGGTGCTCTTCGCGGCCTACGCCTTCGTGGCGGTCTCTTCAGTGCGCCTCGGCTTCCGCACCCTCTTCAACGAGCTGCGCCGCCGCGGCGTGAACCTGAAGACCATTCTCGTGGTGGGCGCCGGGACGTTGGGTCAGCGCGTGGTAGAGACGATCGAGCTGCACCGTGAGCTCGGCTTCACCGTGACGGGGCTGCTCACGCGCAAGCCCGAGAAGGTCGGCAGCAGAATCCTCAACGTGCCGGTGGTGGGCCTGTTCAGCGATCTCGCGAGGGTGCTCGACGAGAAGCCGGTCGATCAGGTGATCCTCGCGCTGCCGCTGGAAGAGCAGGCCCAGATGCGCGAGCTGATGGAAGTGCTCGCGCTGCGCACCATCGACGTCAAGGTGGTTCCCGATCTCTTCAGCTACGTGACGTTGCGCGGCGGCCTCGAAGAGTTCGGTGGCCTGCCCATCATCAGCCTGCAAGGCGCTCCGATGGAGGGCTGGAACCGCATCGCCAAGCGGGTGTTCGACGTGCTCGTCGCCTCGCTGGCCCTGCTCTTTCTGGCGCCGTGGATGGCGGTGCTGGCGATTCTGGTGAAGCTCACGAGCCGAGGCCCCGTCTTGTTCGCTCAGGAGCGCATGGGCATCGATGGCCAGCTTTTTCACATGTACAAGTTCCGTACGATGAAGGTCGACGCCGAGAAAGATGGCGCCCAGTTCGCCACCGTGGGCGACACGCGGCGCACGCCCATCGGCGCGTTCTTGCGGCGCACCTCGCTCGATGAGGTGCCGCAGTTCTGGAACGTGTTCGCAGGCGACATGAGCCTCGTGGGTCCGCGGCCTGAGCGCCCGGTGTTCATCGAAGAGTTCAAGAAGCAGATTCCCCGGTACCACCTGCGGCACATGGTCAAGTCGGGCATCACGGGTTGGGCGCAGATCAACGGGCTGCGCGGCAACACCAGCATCAAGGACCGAATCGATTACGACCTCTATTACATCGAGAACTGGTCGCTGATGTTCGACCTCAAGATCCTCGTGCGCACGGCGCTCGGTGGGTTCCTCTCGAAGAACGCCTACTGATGCTGCTCGCGCTCGCGCTCACGTTGCTGGTCTCGCAGGTGGCGCCGCCGGTGGCGAAGAAGGCGAACCCGAAGCTGGCTCCGGGGCCCACGGCGTACGACACGGCCAAGCTGTTCTTCCTGGCCGGCGATCTCGCCACCGCGCAGGAATGGGCGCGCCGCGGTCTCAAGCGCGAGCCGAAGACCTGTGGCCCGCTCAACGCGCAGCTGGCCGAGTACAACTTCCTCGCCAACCACATCGACGAGTTCACGCCCACACAGGCGAAAGATTTTCTCGAGCTCGACCGGAAGATCTCGCCCACCGTGCGCGGGAAGATCACCGAGAAGGCCTTCACCCGCTTCGTGGGCAAGCCCCTCGAGCTCGCGACCGGGCAGGCGAAGGGTGACGTGCCCCGCGCGCTCCAGCTGGTCGAGCAGGTGCTGGCCGTCGACCCGAAGAACCCCGACGCGGTGGCGCTGAAGGCTCGGCTGACCTCGGCAGGCAATCGGCCCGACGCCGGCCCGTAGGCGCGTCATGCGCGCTCTTCCGCTCCTGGCCCTCCTCTCCGTCGTCAGCTCAACGCAGGCCCTCGCCGCCGTCTCTGAGTCCCGGAAGATCGGCGACTTCACGGGGATCGAGGTGTCCGGAGGCGTGATCCTCGAGGTCAAGAAGGGGCCGACTTCCCTGACCATCGAGGGTGATGCAGCGCTGGTGAAGAACTACTCCACCGAGGTCGTGGGGGGCGTGCTGCAGATCAAGAACAAGTCAAAGGCGTGGTTCAAGAACGCCAGCGAGCTGACCGTCAAGGTGACCACGCCGAGCCTGTCCCGGCTGGACGCGAGCGGTGGGGTGCGGGCATCGCTCGTCGATGTGGCGGGGCCGAAGTTCTCGGTCGAGCTGTCTGGGGGCGTGCAGCTCGACGCTCAGAAGGTGGCGCTCGAGGCGCTCGACCTGGAAGCCTCGGGTGGCGTGACGGTGAACATCTCGGGCAAGGCGCAGAACGCGAAGATCAACTTGTCCGGTGGCGTGGAGCTCAAGGGCAAGTCACTGGAGATCGCCCAGGCGATGGTCAACGCGAGCGGCGGCTGCACTGCCGACCTCACCGTGAAGGAAGCGGTCGTGGGCGACATCTCGGGCGGCGTGGGGCTCACCGTGCGCGGTAATCCTCCGCAGTCGCGCGTGCACACCAGCGGCGGCGCCGACGTCGACTACGTCAACTGAAGTACCTCGCAGAAACAGAAAAGCGGCTTCAGTTTCCCGAAGCCGCCCCCCCTCCCAGAGATCAATCGACAGGGCCGCTCTTCGCGTCCGCCCCGTCAGGGCTCATGGAGCCCATGGTCTCAATATGTATTTCTGTCAGCTGCAGCCGGTGGTCGCGCCGCAGTTGTGGCACTTGTAGCAAGCGCCGTTGCGCACGGTGATGGTGCCGCAGACCGGGCACGGCGGCGCATCGGCCTGGTTCAAGAACGCCGACTGCATGCCCGAAGACGCGGCAGGCGCCGAGACCGGGGGCGAGACGCGAGGCGCCGCAGCCGAGGTCATCTTCTTCGCTTCGACTTCCATCATCGACTCGGTCGCACCCTCTGCCGGCAGGAACTTCAGCGCCAGCCAGCGGAAGATGTAATCGGTCAGCGACTTGGCGATGGGCAGGTCGGGGTTGTTGGTGAAGCCCGACGGCTCGAAGCGGGTGTGGGCGAACTTGTCAGCCAGCACCTTGAGCGGCACGCCGTACTGCAGCGACAGCGAGACCGCCGTGGCGAACGCGTCCATCAGGCCGGAGACCGTGCTGCCCTCTTTGGCCATGGTGATGAACAGCTCACCGGGCGACCCATCTTCGTACATGCCGACCGTGAGGTAACCCTCGTGGCCCGCGATGGAGAACTTGTGGGTCAGCGCACGGCGCTCGTCGGCCAGGCGCTTGCGAGCGATGCGCTCGACCACCACCTGCGGCGCGGCGACGACGGCCGCTTCGGCCTTCTTGTCGAGCTTGGTGTTGAGCGGCTGGCTGCGCTTGCAACCGTCACGGTAGACGGCCACGGCCTTGAGGCCGGCGCGCCACGATTCCATGTACGCCATCTCGATGTCTTCGACGGTGCACTCGTGCGGCAGGTTGACAGTCTTGGAGATCGCACCCGAGAGGAAGGGCTGAGCTGCGCCCATCATCTTGATGTGGCCCATGTACTGGATCGAGCGGTGGCCCTTGGCCGGCTTGAACGCGCAGTCGAACACGTCGAGGTGCTCGTCCTTCAGGCCCGGCGCACCTTCGATGGTGTCGTTCTTGTCGAGGTAGCTGATGATCGCCTCGATCTCGGTGCTGCGGTAGCCGAGCTTCTGGAGCGCGAACGGAACCGTCTGGTTCACGATCTTCAGCATGCCGCCGCCGACGAGCTTCTTGTACTTGATGAGCGCGATGTCGGGCTCGATGCCCGTGGTGTCGCAGTCCATCATGAAGCCGATGGTGCCGGTGGGGGCGAGCACGGTGACCTGTGCATTGCGGTAACCGAACTGCTCACCGAGCTGCAGCGCCTCGTCCCAGACCTGCTTCTGGGCTTCGAAGAGCTTGGGCTCACCGGTGACGGGCAACTGGTAGGCCGCCTTGCGGTGCTTGCGGATGACGCTGAGCATCGGCTCCTGGTTGACGCCGTAACCGGCGAACGTGCCGAGGTGCTCTGCCATGCGCGCCGACATCGCATACGCCCGGCCGCCCATGAGCGAGGTGACGGCGCCCGCGTAGCAGCGGCCGGCGTCCGAGTCGTAAGCGAGGCCCGACGCCATCAGCAGCGCGCCGAGGTTGGCGTAGCCCAGGCCGAGCGGGCGGAAGTCGAACGAGTTCCGGGTGATGCGCTCGGTGGGGTAGCGGCTGAAGCCGACGACGATTTCCTGGCCGAGCAGGGTGATGTCGACCGCGTGCTTGAAGGCCTCCGTGTCGAAGTCGCCATCAATGGTGCGGAAGTGCAACAGGTTCAACGAGGCCAGGTTGCAGGCCGTGTCGTCGAGGAACATGTACTCGGAGCACGGGTTGCTGGCGTTGATGCGACCACTTGCAGGACAAGTATGCCAGACGTTGATGGTCGTGTCGAACTGGACACCGGGATCGGCGCAGGCCCAGGCCGCTTCAGCCACCTGCCGCCACAGCTCACGCGCCTTGACGGTGCGGGCGACCTTGCCGTTCGTGCGCCAGGTCAGATCCCAGTCTGCGTCTTCCTTAACGGAACGCATGAAGTCGGAAGTGACGCGTACCGAGTTGTTCGAGTTCTGGCCGGAGACGGTCGCGTACGCCTCGCCGTTGAAGTCGGACGAGTAGCCGGCGGCGATCAGGGCGGCGACCTTCTTCTCCTCCTGCGCCTTCCAGTTGATGAACGTCTCGATGTCGGGGTGATCCATGTCGAGCACGACCATCTTGGCCGCGCGCCGCGTCGTGCCGCCAGACTTGATCGCACCCGCCGCGCGGTCGAAGACTTTGAGGAAGCTCATCAGGCCGGAGGACGTGCCGCCGCCGGAGAGCTTCTCACCCTCGGCGCGAATGCGCGAGAAGTTGGACCCGGTGCCGGAGCCATACTTGAAGACGCGCGCCTCGCGGGTGACGAGATCAAAGATGCCGCCCTCGCCGACCAGATCGTCGCTGACTGCCTGAATGAAGCAGGCGTGCG
>JBKJSE010000303.1:0-4642 GCA_046595925.1 Archangium sp.
GGAGTACCCGCGCCGCAAGCAGGTGCGCGATGGCTCGATCGACGAGGCGCGCGTCGAAGTGGTGCGGGCCACCGCTGCAGCGCTGCAGATTTCACCCGAGAAGATCTTCACCAAGACCCACGAGAAGAAGCCCTGGGGGCGCGGCCAGTACGCGCGCCTCGGCACGAACTCGACCCTGGTGAACGTGAAGGAACACGGGCTCACCTTCGAGTGCAACCTCTCTGACTACCTCGACACCGGGCTCTTCCTCGATCACCGCGGCACGCGCTTGCGGGTGCGCCAGGAGGCGAAGGGGAAACGGTTCTTGAACCTCTTCGCGTACACCGGCTCGTTCACGGTGCACGCGCTGGCGGGCGGCGCGGCGCAGACCACCACGGTCGATCTCTCGAACACCTACTGCGAGTGGGCCGAGCGCAACTTCAAGCTCAACGGCTTTTCGACGAGCGACGAACACCGCGTCATTCGCGCTGACGTGCTGGGCTGGTTGGAAGACGCGCGCGGCCCGTTCGACCTGATCGTGCTCGACCCGCCCAGCTTCTCTTCGTCGAAGAAGAAGATGGGGCGTCGCTTCGAAGTGCAGCGAGATCACCGCTGGCTCATCGAGCACGCGCGCGGGCTGCTCTCGCCCAGCGGTGCGCTCTACTTCTCGACCAACTTCCTGGGCTTCGAGCTCGACGCGCGCTTCAAAGACGCGCAGGAGCTCGACTCACTTCCGGGGGACTTTCGGCGGTCCGTTCAGCGCTGCTGGCGGTTCCTCGGCCCGGTTGGCGTCGCGGATGGCGTTGATCGTTCTCCAGCCCGCCCAGCCCGCGATCACGAACACCACCAGGAGCAGCACCCATCGAAGCGTCGATGAGTCTTCTTCGGGCGGCGAGGCCCAGGTGCTCAAGCCCAACGCCCCGCTGACCGCGCCGTACTCGCCTGCGTAGCGCGCCATGCGCAGGTATTCCTCGAGCAGGGACGAGAGCGTGGTGAGCGTCGCGGCGTCACCTCGTTGAGGATCGGTGAGACGGCCTTGCACCAACTGGGCGACGTCGACCAATGACTTGACGACGTCTTCGACCAGACCGGTCTTGTCGAGCAGCGGAACCCGAACGTCGAGCCCCTTCACCAGGCCCTCTTCGAGCAGGGGCTCGATGGTGACCTCTCCATCGGACAGCTTCCACAGACCACGGCCTTCGGGGCTGAGCACAGCCCCCCGAGCGGTCAACGCAGTCACCAACGCGGCGACTGGCGCAGCCTCACCCGGGGTACCCGCCTGGAGAAGGAGATCGTACGTGTGCGCCACGGCGGCACCTTACCGCCGAGGCGCGTTCAACGGGCGAATCAGGGGCCCGCGTCGACACCGGCATCGACACCAGCGTCGACACCAGCGTCGACTTCACCAGCGTCGGTGCCCGCGTCGACACCAGCGTCGGTGCCCGCGTCGACACCAGCGTCGGTGCCCGCGTCGGTGCCCGCGTCGACACCGGCATCGATGCCCGCGTCGACGGCGGCAGGCACCCAGCCCGCGTCGAGGGACACGGTGGCGACGGTGATGCAGCGGCCGTTGGGAACCGGCATGTCGCTGGTCTGCGTGAAAGCCCACTCCTTGAAGGTGAGGTTGGTGCCCGTGAGTTGGAGTTGACCCGCGTTCACGTCACGCGTGGCGGTGTTGATCACCAAGCTGCCGGACTGCACGTAGTAGCTGCGAGCGCAGTTGGCGCCCATGTTGTCGCAGCCCTCGTCGATCAGAATGCAGTCTGCGCAATCGGCGTACGAGGCGCCCATCGGCGCGGGGACCGTCACGGTCTGGGGGAAGGTCGGAGTGCTGTTCGGGCCGAAGTACCAGCTCTCGAAGACCATGAAGTCGAAGCGGCCCTGCAGGGTGCTCGGCTGCCCGACGCCGCCCTGGTGATTGGGCGTGCCCATTGCCATTTCGTTGTACTGAGCGAACAACGAGGTGGCCTGCGAGAAGTCGACGGCCACGCACGCAGGCGCACCGCCGCCGGTGCCGGTGCCGCCCCCGGTGGCCGTACCACCGCCCGTGGCCGTACCGCCGCCGGTCGCCGTGCCGCCGCCCGTACCCGTGCCGCCACCCATACCGCCGCCCGTCGTGCCCGCCGCGCAGACACCCATGAGGCACGCGTTGGTCGCGCCGCTGCAGGTGTTGCAGGTCTCACCGAGCCGGCCACAGTTGCTGGCGGTGGTGCTGGTGACGCAGGTGCCGGTGGCGTCGCAGCAACCGCCGCAGTTCGCGGGGCTGCAGTTGCCGGCGGGGCTGCAGTTCATGAAGCCGACTGCACCGACGACGACGAGGGCCGCGAGGGGGAGGAAGGATTTGTTCATGGGCCGCCCCTACCAGCAGATTCGCCCGTGAGTAAGCCCCCCACGAACCGTGAGGCGTGCGGTCCCCGGGTAACGCTGTCAGACTCGCGCTCATGTCGCTGCGCCTGGGGCCGATGACCGTGCACGCGCTCGTCGAAGGACGTCTTGCCCTCGATGGGGGCGCGATGTTCGGGGTGGTGCCGCGCACGCTGTGGGAGCGCCGCTTCACCCCCGACGAGCGCAACCGAATCTCCCTCGTCACCCGCTCGATGCTGGTGGAGGTCGGCGCCAAGCGCATCCTGGTGGACCTGGGCATGGGCACCCGGTGGGACGGTAAACACCGGGCGATGTACGGCCTCGAGCACGGCACCAACGGGCTCGATGGGGCGCTGGCCCAGTTGGGGCGAAGCCGCGCCGACATCACCGACGTGGTGCTCAGCCACCTGCACTTCGACGTGGCCGGCGGCACCACCCGCGAAGAAGGCGGCGAGCTGCGGTTGTCATTCCCCAAAGCCACCGTGCACCTGCAGCGCCGCCAGTGGAAGTGGGCCCACCAGCCCGCCGAGAAAGACGCCGGCAGCTTCCGGAAGGACGACTTCGCGTTGCTGGAGCGCAGCGGGCTGCTCCACCTGCTCGAGGGGGCCACCGAGCTCTGCCCCGGGGTGAACCTGTTCGTCAGCGAGGGGCACACCGTGGGCATGCAGCTGGTGCGGCTCGAGGCAGAAGAGCAGACGCTGGTGTTCTGCGCCGACCTGATTCCCACCACCGCGCACCTGCACGCGCCGTGGGTCAGCGCGTACGATCTCTACCCGCTGACGGCGATCGAGGAGAAGCGGCAGCTGCTCGCGCAGGCCGTGGAAGAGGGCTGGCAGCTGTTTTTCGCCCGCGACCCCCAGGTGGCCATCTGCACCGTGAAGGACGATGGGAGTGGACAGGTGGTCGTCGATCGGGTTTTGGCCCCGGCGTGACGACCTCGACCCAGCCCACCGTGCGCATCACCAGGAAGGGGCTCGACCGCTGGAAGGCCGGCCACCCGTGGATCTACGCGGCCGATGTCGAGCCCGTGCCCGCTTCCCTCTCGGGGGGCGAGGTGGTGCGCGTCGAAGATCAGCGGGGCTGGTTCATCGGCCTCGCGTTCTATTCGAAGGAATCGAAGATCACCCTGCGCTGGCTGGCCTGGGAAGACGTGGCGATCGATCGCGACTTCTTCAAGGCGCGCCTGCTGGCCGCCGATGCGCTGCGCCAGCGCGCGTGCCCCGACGAGACCACCTACCGCGTGGTGCACGGCGAGGCCGATTTGCTGCCGGGCCTCGTGGTGGATCGGTTCGGCGATTACCTCTCGGTGCAGTTCCTCCACAAGGCGACGGAGCAGCGCAAAGAGCTGCTGGCAGACCTGCTCACCGAGCAGTTCGGCTGCAAGGCGATCATCAACCGAAGCGACGCCAACGTGCGACGGCTCGAAGGCCTCGAGCCCGAGAAGGGCGTGCTGCGCGGCGAGTTTCCCGGCCCGGTCACGTACCGGGAAGGGCACGTGACGCTCGAGGTCGACCTGCTCACCGGCCAGAAGACCGGCGCCTTCCTCGATCAGCGCGACAACCACGTGATGTCCAGCGAGTGGGCCTTCGGCGAGGCGCTCGATTGTTTCAGCTACGTCGGCGGGTTCGCGCTGCAGCTCGCGCTCAAGGCCAAACAGGTCACCGCGGTGGAGATCTCTGACGCGGCCTGCGCGCAGATCACCGCGAACGCCGAGCGCAACAAGCTGACCAACGTGAAGGTCGTCTCGGCCAACGCGTTCGACTTCCTGCGCGACACGCTCGACGAGGGGAAGAAGTTCGACACCATCGTGCTCGACCCGCCGTCCTTCGCGAAGAACAAGGGCGCGCTCGAGGCCGCCATTCGCGGGTACAAAGAGATCAACCTGCGCGCGATGCAGCTGCTCAACCCGGGCGGGATTCTGATCACCGCCAGTTGCACGTACCATGTCAGTGAAGAGCGCTTCGAGGAGATGCTCGATTCAGCCGCGGCCGACGCGAAGCGGCGCGTGCAGATCGTCGAGAAGCGTGGCGCGGGCAAGGATCACCCGGTGCTGTTGAGCCTACGTGAGACGCGCTACCTCAAGTGTTTCGTGCTGCGCGTGCTCTGAACCGACCGGTCCTCCTGAGCAGGGGCCCGGCTTCGCCGGCGATTTCGTCCGAAGGAACAGACCCACCGTTCGCATCGAGCGCAATCGAGATGCCACCTCTGCGCCGCGCGGCAGGTGACCCCTCGACTTCGCTCCTAAGGAACAGCACCGTTCCCCCCGAGCGAAGTCGAGGGGTGACCTGCCGCGCGAGGC
>JBKJSE010000047.1:0-7407 GCA_046595925.1 Archangium sp.
GCCGTCGCCGAAGATCTCCACCTTGATGTCGCCCTCGGGGGACATCGACTTGACGTCGAACTCCACCGCGACGTCGTTGGGCAGGCTCGCCTTGAGCCAGAGCGGGTTGTTCTTCACGCCCGGCGAGAGCAACGCGCCTTCGACCGAACGCCAGAGACCGCCGGTGCTGAAGTACTTCTGCGAAACCGTGTCAGGGTTCGAGTAGTCGTCGCGGAAGGGCAGGGTCTCGGTCGCCTTGGGCGCCGAGCGGAAGACGAAGTAGTGAATCATCGGCAGGTTGATGAGCATCACCACGCCGATGATCGCCGCGAGCGAACCGCGACCAATCTTTGTGGGGGCCTGCCAGGCCGCATCGACCGGCGCGCTCACGGGGGCTGCGACCGCGTCGGTTTTCACTTCGTCTTCCTTGCGCTGGGCCTTCGCCATGACGAGCGGCAGCTAGCAGAAAGACTCGAAGGGCGTCACTACTCACTTCTTACTGTTGTTGTACTTCTCCCAGCGCTCCTCGGTGGCCTTCTGCTCCCTGGCCCGTTTCTTCGCGATCGCCTTCTCCAGCCGGCGCGCGGTGGCCTCCTCTTCCGAGGGGCGCACGAAGATCTGAAACACCGCCCCCCCGACCGCGAACACGCCTGCCACCGAGAGAACCGCGATCGGGTTGCTCGCCAGCCAGTTCACGCCCGAAACGAACGGGTTGAGGGTGGACATCACGCCCAGCACCATCACCCACGCGCCCACCGCCGCCGAAAGGATCGACCCGACCAGGCGGTGCATCACCACGCCCGCCGCGCCGCCGAGGAAGAAACCGGGCCCGAAGCCGAGCAGCCAGTCATTCGGGCCGGCGATCTGCCCACCGACCAGACCCGCCGGAACACCAAAGGCGAAGAACACCACGACCGGCGGCCAGAGCAGCCCCGCCCCCAGCAAGCCGATGGTCGCGACCAGGGTGATCTGCCGAATGCTGGTGCCGAAACCCAATCGCGCCGCGAGCGGTCCTGCCCAGACGGTAGCGATCAACGCACCCAGCGGGCCCGCCACGAGGCGAAACAACTGACGCCCACCAAACAGCATCATCAACACGCCGACGGCGATGGCGATCAGCCCGCCCCACACCGGCAGAAACCGAAAGACGCCGACCCACCCGACAGGATCGAGGTGACGGTACGGCTCGAAAGCGCTCTGGAGTTGCTCCACGTCGAAGCGCCGCTCAGTAGCGCCAGGCGGCGAGGATCACGAGGCCGATGAACGTCGCCGCCACCGCCGCCACGAAGAGATACGGGCGCGGGGGCACGATGGTTCGGCTGATGATTTCGCTGGCCACGGCCGCGGGGGTCTCGGCGATCACCTGACCTTCGATCGACAGCGTCTTCGCCAACTCGACGGCGACCTTCTCTTCGTCTTTACCGACCTTGCCGGCCAGCACCGCCCTGGCGAGCTCGCGTGCCTGCACTGAATCGCCGCGCTGGAACGCCTCGAAGGAAAGGTGGAGCACGGAGCGACTGTGGTCCTGCTTGTTGCCCTTGGCCATGCGCTGCGGATAACCCATTTCACCTTCGCGCGCATCGGAGGCTTCAGTTCGAGGCGATCCCTGAAGAGACGGGCTATATGAAGTCTGTGCCCCGCGGGAACAACAACGCGCCAACGGTCGTTCCACCGCGATTCTCCATGCTCTCGCGCCGCGCATTCCTTGCCGCCGCTGGTGCCTTGCCGTTTTCTGCACGCGCCTTCGGTGACGCCTCCAAATTCATTCCCGCCATCGTCAAGCACGGTGGCCGGTGGGACGTGCGCGCTTCAGGCCTGCGCCGCCTCGCCTGGGAGCTGCAACGCCGCACCTCGGTCGAAGTGCAGCTCGAAGCCCACCCGCTCTCACTCGACAGTCCCCGGTTGTTCGAGCACCCGTTTCTCTACCTCTCGTCTGACGGCGAATTCCCCCCGTTCTCTCAGGTCGAGATCGAGAGCTTGCGCCGCTACCTCACCTTCGGTGGCTTCCTGTTCGCCGATGCGAATGATGGGTCCGATGGGGCGGGCTTCGACGCTTCCTTCCGCCGGGAGATCGCGCGCGTGCTGCCGCAGTCACCGCCTGCCGCGCTCCCTGCCACGCACGTGATCTTCAAGTCGTTCTTCCTGCTCGACAGCGCGCCGGGGCGCTTCCTCAACAAGCCCAAGCTCGAGGCGTGCCTCATCAACAAGCGCGCGGCCGTCGTCTATTCGCAGAACGACGTGATGGGCGCGCTCAACCGCGACGTCTCCGGCACCTGGGAATTCGAGCCTTCTCCTGGGGGCCAGCGTCAACGTGAAGTGGCCACCCGGCTCGCGCTCAACCTCGTGATGTACGCGCTGTGCCTCGACTACAAAGACGATGCCGTGCATCTGCCGGTCATCATGAATCGGCGTCGGTGATGGAGTCCTTCGATCAATGGAAGTTGGTCAGCCTCTCCCCGCTGCCGCTGGCGGCGTTGGTGGGGCTCGTCATCGCGCTCGTGCTGGGCGTGGTGTTCGCGTGCTGGGGCGTGCGCACCGAGGCGACGCGTCGGCGCCGATGGATTTTGTGGACGCTGCGCGTGCTCGCCGGCATCTGCGCGTTGTTCTTCCTGCTCGAGCCGGGCTTGCGCCGCTTGCAGGTCGCGCGCGTGAAGAACCGCGTGGCCGTGCTGGTGGATCGTTCGGGTTCGATGGGCTTCCCGGTCGAGAGCCGCGGCCCTTCCCGCAACGACGCGGTCGCCAACGCCCTCGAGGCGCTCGCTCCCGACATGAAGGCGCTCGAGGATCGCTACGCCTTCGAGACGTGGGGCTTCGATCCCGAGCTGTCTCCGGCCACCCCTGAGTCGATGCTCGCTGAGCCTCCGCGCGCGAGCCGCACGGACCTCTTCGCTGCGCTGCGGGCGATCAAAGCGGGCGACAGCGGTGGGGCGCGCAAGCTCTCGGGCGTCATCCTCTTCAGTGATGGCGTCGACAACGCGGATCTCGCCGGCGGTCTCACGGGCCGCCCGAAGCAGATGCTCGAGGCGCTCGGCGTTCCGGTGACCACGGTCGCGGTGGGGAAGGGCGGTCTCACCGATCTCGCCATCGAAGCGGTGAAGGTCGATGACTTCGCGTTCGTGCGCAATTCGATCTCTGCCGAGGTCGAGCTGCACGGGCGCGGCTTCGCTGACCAGGCCGTGCAGGTGGTGCTCAAACGTGAAGGGCAGATCGTCGCCACCAAGATCGCCAACTTCAAGAGCGACGATGAGACGCAGACGGTGAAGTTCACCTTCACGCCCGACCAAACCGGTCGCTTCGTCTACACGGTATCGGTGCCGGTCTATCCGGCCGAGGTCGTGGCCGAGAACAACACACGATCCTTTGCGCTCAAGGTGATCCGCGATCGCGTGCGCGTGCTGTTGGTCGCTGGTCGCCCCACGTGGGACGAGCGGTTCCTGCGCGGCGTGCTGCGGCAAGACGCGAACGTCGAGCTCATCAGCTTCTACATCTTGCGAAACGGCAACGATAACTCCGGCGCGCTCGATGAACCCCGTGAGCTCTCGCTGATCCCTTTCCCGCGCGAGGAGATCTTCCAGAAGAAGATCGACACCTTCGACGTGGTGATCGTCTTGAACTTCGGCAGCGAGGATCAGCAGGTCTCGCTCGTCGGCTTCCGCGACGACATCGAGCGGTACGTGCAGAACGGCGGCGCCTTCGCGTACCTCGGCGGCGATCGTTCGTTCGGCGAATCGCAGTCTTCGATCAACCCGTTCGAGAACGTGCTCCCGGTGACCACCGCGGGGCCCGCCAGCCTCGAGCCGTTCGTCGCGAAGCTGACGGCCGCGGGCCAGCGTCACCCGATCACGGCGTTGGGTACGGGCAGTGTGACGAGTGAAGCCGCGTGGGGTGCGTTTCCTTCGATTCCCGGCCTGAACCTGACGCGCGCGAAGCCGGGCGCCACGGTGCTGCTGTCTCATCCCAGCGTGGCGGTCGATGGAACGCCGGCTCCCTTGCTCACCATCGCGGAGATCGGTCGCGGCCGGTCGATGGCCATCTCCACCGATGGCACCTGGTACTGGGCCTTTCCTTCGCACGCCAGCGGCGCGCCGACGCGCAACTACGAGCGGTTCTGGAACAACGCCATTCGCTGGCTGGTGCGCGACCCCGATCTCACGACGTTGTCGGTGACCGCGGATCCACCGAGCGTCGAGCCGGGGAAGCCCGTGGGCGTGGTCGTCATCGCCCGGCAGCCGGACTATCAGCCCGCACCCGGCGCGAAGGTCAGCGTCGAGTTGATCGATGCCGATGACGGTCACGTGGTCGGTCAGAGCAGCACCATCGCGGACGACGACGGCACCGTACGCTTCGAGTTTCCGCCGCCGCCCGCAGGTGCGTACAAGTTGGTGGGCAAGGCCACGAAGGACGACAAGGTGCTGGGTGAGAGCTCCGATGCGGTGGCTGTTCGTGCGGTCGGGCCTGAGCTGGCCGATGCGCGGGTGAACAGCGCTCTGCTCGCTGAGATCGCAAAGACGACGGGTGGGGCGTTCTTCGATTCGACCTCGTTCTCGCTCTCAGACGTGCCGCTGCGTGAGCCGCCGCTGGTCGAGGTGGGGCGCTCGAAGGATCAGCCGCTGTCGGATCGCTGGTACTGGCTGACGATGTTGATCGTCGTGCTCGGGCTCGAGTGGGCCGTGCGCAGGCGCTTCGGCTACATCTGACCTGAAGTGGTGAACCGCCACCGTCGCCCCTCGACTGCTCTCGCAGGGTTGATCGAAATAAGAAGCGCGCACCGTTTTTTCTGAGCGGAGTCGAGGGATTACCTCTGCTTCGATCTGCAAGTGCCCCCTCGACTGGGCTCGGGGTGACCGGTGGGGTTCTCAGTTCCTATTTCGGCCAACCCTCTCGGGAGGAACGGTGCTCCCCTTCAGACCTCGTCAGAGCGGAACGATCGGCATCCGCGTGGTGCCGAACGCCGGCGCCCACTCTCCCTGAAACGGCTTCGACATCACGTGCTTCGCGATGTGCGTGAACACCGCGCGCGTCGAGCCGAACGCCTGGCCGCGCGCTGAAAGATTCGGCACCAGATCTTCCACGTCGAAGCGTGTCGCCCCCGGGTCGGTGAGCAGCGCGCGCGGAACGAACTCAGGCGCAAACCGCGAGTGCCGGTACATCGTCACGCACCCCGGCTCATCGATCACATGCGCCGCCAGCGGCAGCTCGTGCACGTTGAACACCAGCTTGAGACTCGACGCATGCGGGTCGAAGGCACCGCGCAGCCGGTGATCACCGCGCGGAATCAGCTGACGATCGACGTAACACCACGCATTGGCCTTCCGTGGATTCGGGCCTCGATAGCGCAGAAACGGTCGCACGAACGCCGGGCTGAACTGCGCGTCACTGGCAAACGCCTTGAGCTGCTCGAGCTTCGGAAGAAACTTCTCCAGACCGAACTTTCTGGCGAAGTCCGCCACGTCCGCCATCGCGATGAACGCCTCGACGCGGGCTTCCAGCGCCGCCCGATCATCATCGACCAGCAATTCATCGAAGCGCGTCTTCAACCCCGCAAAGCTCATGGGCACCAGCGAACTGAGCGCTTCACCCCGTTCTCTCCACGCATCCTCCAGCGCCTGCGCGGCTTCTGCGGGAGGCTTCAAGCGCCAATCGGGCGCATGCGGAGTGAAGCGCAGTTCGCCGAGCTGAACCTGAGTGGCCGCCGAAGCCGTCGCCGCGAACAGGTCGCCATTTTCGCCGGGCGCGAGCGGAACGCGCTGAGCGCCAGCGGCGAGCGGCGTCGTCCACACCGTCACGCACGGCACGACCCGCGTGCCCTCGAAGGTCCCGCGCTCCAACTCGATCACCTCACGAAGCCGCATGCGCGAGAGGAGCGCCTCACGCACCGGCGCATACGCAAACGTGTCGAGCAGCGTGGCCGAGGTGATGAAAGCCAGCGCGCCGGGCCGATGCTGCAAGCGAACGGACGCCTTGAGCAGAAAGAACACGAAGTCCTCTCGCAGGCTCGTGCCTCTGGGCAACGAGAGCTGAGGCGGCATCCACGCGCACGCGGTCGCCCACGCGCTCTTGCTCTGGAGCAGGGGAGAGGTGCCGTTGTACGGCGGGTTGCCCAGCCACAGCTCGAACGCGTCATCCTCGGGCAACGCGAAGTCCGCCAGCGCGTCGCTCACCAACACCTTTGCCCGAGGCACGCGATCGCGGCAGATGCGCGCCGACTCTTCGTTGAGCTCGAGCCCCATCAACTCCGCGTCCGGCCAGCGCGCCGCCGCCACGGTCAAGAAGGCCCCTGCGCCGCACGCAGGATCGATGATGCGCAGCTGCTTTCCTTGCGGCACCAGGGGCGCGATCGCCTCGATCACCCGCTCCACGAGCGGCCGCGGCGTGAAGAACACACCGCGCTGCAAGCGCTCTTCGGCGCTCACATGAGATCTCAGTGCTTCTTCGTTCAACGGACTGGTCATCGTGCTAGGCAAGGCGCCGTTCATGGCCCCTCGCCGCGTTCATCTCCGCATCACGGGCCTCGTGCAAGGTGTCTCCTATCGCGCCAGCGCGCAGCACGAAGCCCAGCGCCTGGGCGTCAAGGGCTGGGTCCGCAACCTGCCCGACGGTAACGTGGAAGCGATGGCCGAAGCGGAACCCGAAGTGCTCGAAGGCTTTCTTGCCTGGTGCAAACACGGCCCGCGATCAGCGAAGGTCAAGGCGGTCGACGTGACGGACACGCCCGTCGACGCGCTCTTCACGCACTTCGAGGTACGACGGTGAGCTTCGGTGGCCCCCTTCTCATCGCGCCCCTCACCTCGATGCTCGGCATTCGCGCCGGCATGAACGTGTCGATTCACAACGCGCCGTCCGGTTTCATGGAAGCGCTGCTGCCGCTGCCCGAAGGCGCCGCGCTCATCGACACCGCGAAGACCGGCCTCGACGTGCAGGTGCTCTTCTCGGCGAAGAAGACCGATTTGGTCGAGAAGCTCGCGTCGCTCACCCGTGGCATGGCCGTGACGGGGTCCATCTGGGTCTGTTTTCCCACCTCGACCGAGCTCAGCCAGGCCCCTTCGGAAGACTTCGTGCGCCTGGCCGCGCTCGAGATGGGGCTGACCGACACCAAGAAGGTGATGCTCGACCCCGCGTGGACCGCCCTGAAACTCCAACGGAAGGGGAAGAACCCGCGCCCTGAACTCCCCTCTGCCCGCGCGTGAACTTTCCGGACAGTTTCCTTTCTTCATCACGCAATTCGTGAAACGCTTCGCCCGACAACATTTTCGGACGGGGCTCTCGAGTCGACCTGAAGCAGGCCGACACCCCATGTGGGGTACCAGTTGAAGAGGGCGAAGTCGGCTTCGCGGGCAGTTGGGCCGCGAGGTTCATCGATTCAAACCGGCAGGGGGTCTGGTGGTTGACCTTCGCGGAGTGACACCACAGCGTGAGCTTCCTGCGAGT
>JBKJSE010000355.1:0-8957 GCA_046595925.1 Archangium sp.
CAGCTTGGCGAGCTTCATCGCCAGGCCCATGTCCATCGGCTTGAACTTCAGCTTGCCGGTCATGGCCGCGGTCTGCGCGGAGAGCTGCTTGCTGATGATCTTCTCGAAGTCGGCCGCCGTGGCGGTGATCGTCATCTTCGATTCGCCGTTGGTGCCCGAGGTCACCCAGCCTTCAGCCTTGGTGCAGTCGAGGGTCCAGGCGCCGCCACCGTCACCGGTGATGTTGAAGTGAATGACGGCGTTGATGTCCTTGCCGATCTCCGGCTTCGCCTTGAGGCGGTTGGGGATCTCGGTTTCCAGAATGTCCTTCACGGCCATGATGTTGCCTCGCTTGATGGGTGCTGCGTTGACTTCAAAATCAACCGGCGCGGACCGTAGACATGCGCCCGCGCAGGGTCAAGGTATGGCCGCTTCCTTCGCCAGAAGCTCGGCGAAGTCGGCCACCGGCATCGTCTTGAGGTCCGCTCCCCCATGTCGGCGTGGGGCGACCGCGTTCTGCTCGACCTCCCGATCCCCGATCACGAGGATGAAGGGGACCTTGCTGATCTCCGCCTCGCGGATCTTCTTCTGCATCGACATGCCGCGCGCGTCGAACTCCACCTTGAAGCCCTTCGCGTTCAGCTCGGCGGCGATCTTGTTGCCGTGCGCGTCCTGGCGTTCGGTCACCGGCACGATCACCGCCTGAAGCGGCGCCAGCCAGGTGGGGAACACCCCGGCGTAGTGCTCGATCAGAATCGCGATGAAGCGCTCGAAGCTGCCGTAGATGGCGCGGTGGAGCACGACGGGCCGGTGTTCCTTATTGTCATCGCCCACGTACGTGAGATCGGACCGCTCGGCGGCGATGTAGTCGAGCTGGCAGGTGCCCAGCTGCCACTTGCGGCCGATGCTGTCGGACACCACGAAGTCGATCTTCGGGCCGTAGAAGGCGCCGTCACCGGGCTTGAGCTCGTAGGCGACCTTCATGCTCTCGAGCGAGGTCTTGAGCGCACCTTCCGCGCGATCCCACAGCTCGTCTGAGCCGAGCTTGTTCGCGGGCCGCGTCGAGAGCTTCGCTTCGTATTTGAGTCCCACCGCGTTGTAGACCTTGTCGAGCAGCTTGACGAAACGGGCCACCTCGTCGCCGACCTGATCTTCGCGGCAATAGATGTGAGCGTCGTCTTGAGCGAACTGGCGCACGCGCGTCAGCCCACCGAGCGCGCCGGCCGCCTCGTTGCGATGAAGCACGTCCTGGGTGTGGAGGCGCAGCGGCAGCTCGCGGTAGCTGTGTTTTCCAAACCCGAAGTACACGTGGTGGCTGGGGCAATTCATCGGCTTGAGGCCGAAGTCGAGCTCGCCGGAGTCCGAGTCCTGCACCAGGAACATGTTCTCCTTGTACTTGTCCCAGTGGCCGCTCTTCATCCACAGCTGCTTGTTGAAGAGCAGCGGCGTCTTGATCTCGACGTACCCGTCTTCGCGCGTGAGCTTGCGCATCCAGTCCGACAGCGTCTGGTAGAGCGCCGTGCCCTTGGGCGTCCAGAAGGCGGCGCCGGGGGCGACCGGGTGGAAGTGAAAGAGATCGAGCTCACGGCCCAGGCGGCGGTGATCGCGCTTGGCCGCTTCTTCACGCTGCTTGGACCACGCCTCGAGCGCCTTCTTGTCGAAGAACGAGATGCCGTAGATGCGCTGCAGCTGCTCGCGGTTCTGATCGGCGCGCCAGTAAGCGCCCGACGCCGAGAGGATCTTGATGACGCCGATCTTGCCCGTCGACGGCCCGTGGGGCCCCAGACAGAAGTCGATCCACTCGCCGTGCTGGTAGAGCGTGAGCGTCTTGGCGCCCTTCGCCACGATGTCGTGAACGATCTCGACCTTGAACTTCTCGCCCTTGCTCTCGAACAACTTCACCGCGTCTTCCGCGAGCACTTCCGTGCGAACGAAGGGCGCGTCTTTGGCGACGATCTCGTTGGCGCGCTTCTCGATCGCCTCGAGCTCGTCGGGCGAGAACGGCGCCGGCTTGCCGTCTCGCTCGCGGTAGAAGTCGTAATAGAAGCCCTCTTCGATCACCGGGCCGATCGTGACCTGCGTGCCGGGGTAGAGCTGCTGCACGGCGTCGGCGACGATGTGAGCGGCGTCGTGGCGCGAGACCTCGAGCGCTTCGGGCGCCTTCGTCGTGAAGATCTGCAGCGTGGCGTCGGCGTCGATCTTCCGAGCGAGATCGGCGTCCTGCCCGTTCACGCGCGCGAAGATGGCCGCCTTGGCGAGGCCGGGACCGATGTGGTTCTTGACGAAGTCGAAGACAGAGATGCCAGCGTCGGCTTCTTTTTTGGAGCCATCCGGCAACGTGATCGTGACGAGAGCACCCATGATGGGGCCTCCTTAGCGTTTGAAAGGATTGAGGGCAGCGGGAAACGCGCGGGTCGGGAAAAACGACTCGGCCGGAGGAGCAGCTCGTTTAAGAGCTGCTCACTCCGGCCGACGAGTGCGTCCTGCTGGTCTCGAACCAGCGACCCCCACCGTGTCAAGGTGGTGCTCTACCGCTGAGCTAAGGACGCGAACCGCGGCGGCTTCTATCGATCGCCGTCCGCAACTGTCAAGAACGCAGTACACGTCGCGGCCGACGAATCATGAGTCTCCTCCCTGACAGCGCCACGTTTCACGAGCGGGTTCAGGACTGCTTCGTCGCGTATCGCGGTCACGGCGTCAGCCTCTCTTCGGTCGATTTGCAGCTCCTCGACACCTGGGCAGAGCTCGAAGTGCCCTTCGAGGTGATCGCCCGGGGCCTGCGCAAGGCCGCCGAAGCCGCGCTCTGGGACGCCGCCGAAGGTGAAGGGCGCCTGCGAAGCCTCAAGGCGGCCCGCCGTGACGTCGAGGCGGAGATCAGCAAGTTCGTGGCGAGAACGGCCGGTCGCACCGAAAGCCCCACCACGAAGGAGCCAGAGGCCTTCCACGTCACCCGGCACAAAAAGCTGGTGGCGACGGTCAAGAAGATCACGAAGCCCAGCGTGCCCGGTTGGGTCGAGCGGTTGCCGGTACCCGACGACTTCAGCGGCGGCGATCGCCAGGAGCTGCTGGTCTTCAACCTGCTCCTGCGCGCCCTGCCCTTCCCCCGACGTTCGAGTCTCTTGCGTGAAGCCCGCCTGGTGGTGGAGAAGGTCCCTGCGATGTCGACGACCATCAGGCGTGAGTCGTTGCGGTTTCATCGCGCCGCGCTGGTGCGGCAGGCGTGGTCGATGCCCGCTTTGTGGTGAGGAGTTTTCAACGTGGCGAACCCGACTGACCCAGCCGGCATCACCTTCGAGCGCGTGGGCGACTACGCGGCCGCCCGCCCGACGCTGGCCCTCGCCGACTGCCCCGACTGCAACGGCACCGGGTTCATCCGCACCAAGACGCAGCAGAACGGCCGCGCGTACGAGATCGTCGCGCCCTGCCCCCGCGCGCTCATGCAGCTCAAGGCCAACAGCTTCAACGCCGCGCGCCTGCCCGCCGTGCACTCGCTGGCCACCTTCGAGTCGTACAAGCCCTCGAACGCCGAGCAACACCGCGCGCTCCAGGTCGCCAAAGAGTTCGCCTTTCGCTGGCCCCAGCTGCGTGGCTTCGTGCTCAGCGGCCCGGTCGGCACCGGCAAGACGCACCTGCTGAGCGCGACGCTCAAGCACCTCGCGATCGAGCTGGGCGTGAAGGTCAAGTACGTCGAGATCAGCCTGCTCTACTCGCAGATTCGCCGCGGCTTTCAGGACGGCAAGTCAGGCGGCGAGATCATCGGGCCGCTCTCTCAAGTCGACGTCCTGGCCATCGACGAGCTGGGCAAGGGCCGCGGCAGCCAGTTCGAGCTGGAGACGCTCGATGAGCTGATCGCGCGCCGCTACAACGGCGGCAAGGTGACGCTCTTCGCCACCAACTACTCGCTCAAGCCGCCTGAAGAACGCGCTCAGCGCGGCTACTTCGGCACTGAGACGGCGCTCGAGGCGGGCAAGGACTCGAAGCTGCTGTGCGATCGCGTGGGCGACCGCATCTACAGCCGCCTCTGCGAGATGTGCGACTTCGTCGAGTTCCCCGGGGCCACGCCCGACATGCGGCGCAGCCCTCAGATGGCCGGGCGCAAGCGCCCCTGAATCACTTCGCGCCGCTGCAGATCCAGTCCTTGAGCAGCTTCTTCTCGTCGGCGGTGAGCACGGTCGTGTCGTTGGGCATCTTGCCGTAGACGTTCTCGCCCTTGGGGCCGGTGCGGCCGGCCGTGGAGCCACCGATCACCTTGAGCCACAACGCGCTGTTCGCGAGCGACTTCGGCTCGACCACCATCAGCGTCGCGCCCATGCCCGCGTAGAGCGACTTCTTGCCGACGATGGCGGCCGTCTTCGCAGCGGTCGTGTAGTCGCCGTAGCTGTAGTTCTCGATGTGACAGGTCTTGCACTTGGCGTCGAAGACCGCCTGGACGTTGGTGCCCAGCGTGGCCGCGGCCGGGCTGGCGTCACACGTGACTTCAGGGTCACCCATGGGACCGCAGGAGAGGAGACCACCAACGACACCGATTCCAAAAATGAGCTTCTTCATGAGGCCGCGGACCATACCCAATTCCGGGCCCCCGTCGAAACCGGAGTAAGTCGCGGCCATGCGATGGCGTGTGCTGGGCCCGGTGCTGGGCGCGATCCTGCTCGGGGCGATCGTCTTCTCGATGTGGCCGAGTGCGCCGGTGGTGGTGGCCGCGCCAGATGCAGCGCCTGGGGTGGTGAGCCCGGTCGTGCGTGCTCCGGCCCCGACGGGAGCCGCACGGCTCGAGCCGATCGGCGCGCCGTCGGTGGTCAAGCCGCAGCTCGCAGCTCCCGTTCAGCCGGTCGCGGCGGGGGCAGAGGTGGGTCAGCTCGATTCGGAGCCCGATCCATTTCACCTCGAGGCGCTTGGTCTCGAGGCAGCAGACGTCGAGCCGCTCGATGGGGGCGTGTTGCACGCGCTGACGCGCGAGGGAATCAAGGCCGCGATCGCAGAGGGGCTCCCTGCGATCCGCGAGTGTTACGACGGGTGGCTGCAGCAGAACCCGGCGTTGAACGGGAAGATGAAGGTGCAGTTCACCATCGCGGAAATTCCCGGGCGTGATCGCGCCAAGGTCATGCGCGTGGAGATCGCGGACGGCGGCATGGGTCACCTCGCGATGGAAGGCTGTGTTGGAAATGTGTTCAAGGGCATGCGGTTCGAGCGGCCCGAAGGTGGCGAGACTCGCGTGACGTATCCGCTGTCGTTCTCGCCCTCGCCCGCCCGGCAGGGTTGGCCGAAATAGGAATTGAGAAACCGCACCGTTCCCCCCGAGCAAGGAACCAGCTTCGCTGGCGATTTCGACCGAAGGAACACACCGGTCCTCCCGAGCGGAGTCGAGGGAGTACTTCTGCCCCGCGCGGCAGGTCACCCCTCGACTTCGCTCGCGGGGAACGGTGCTGTTCCTTAGGAGCGAAGTCGAGGGGTCACCTGCCGCGCGGCGCAGAGGTGGCATCTCGACTGCGCTCGATGCGAACGGCGCGTCTGTTCCTTCGGACGAAATCGCCGGCGAAGCCGGGGGGAGAGGGAAAGCTACGGCTGTTCGAGCAGCTTCTTGAAAGCATCCACGCTCGGTCCGACCGACCCGCTGAACTGGGTCGAAGCCGTCGTGTAGAGATCGAGAACCCCGTCGAGCGCGTCGAAGGCCTTCTTCACGCGCTCCCGGTTCTCCAGACCGCACTGGGCTTCCATGGTGCGCTTTCGCTGCAGCCACTCGACCCGGTACTGCAGGAAGCGCTGATCTGATCGCGTGACGTCGGGCAGATCGCCCTGCGCCTTGCGCTGCGCTTCCAGTTCATCGAACAGCGTGCGCGCCCCGGCCAGGCACTCGGCTTCCGGCCGGGCTTCGCTCATCGGCGGTCGCTCCGGCGTCATGCGCAACACCGAGCGGTACACGCTGAAGATGATCAGACTCGAGAAGAGAATGGTGACGACCAGGTACACGCCCAGCGACACCGCACGATACGGCCGGTACTTCGGATCACGCGGGTCGTTGGAGGGGGTGCTCATCTGGGACCAGGGCCGGGCGCGACCGGAGCAGGCGCTGCTGGTGCAGGGGCGGCGGCCGGCTGCGTCACGGTGCGCTGCAACCGCGCGACGAACTGGTTGCGGAAATCGCTCGAAGGGTACGAGTTGTACGCTTCCTTCGCGGTCGCGATGGCCTGGTCCCTCGCGCCGGTCATGTCGTAGCACTGCATCAACATCAGCATCGCGAAGTCACGCAGCTTGGCCTTCTTGTCGCCGTCCGCGAAGCGCGTGAGGTGCTTGATCGCGTCCTCGAACTTGCGCGACTGGAAGTACGCGTTGCCCAGGTAGAAGGACGCATCGAGAGCGTCGTCTTCCGCGGGATCCATCGAGAGGAAGCGGCTGAGCTGAGAGATCGTCTCGGGCCAGTCCTGCCGGCGGAAGGCAGTCTTGCCTTTCTCGAGCACGGCGCCGCCGACCTCCTTGCGCAGGGCCACCGCGCGGTCCTGCAGCACGAGCTTGGCGAACGCGGTCAGCCTGGTCTGATCGACCTTCTGCAGCGCATCGATGCCCTTGAGCCGCTCTTCACCGGGCAGCGTGGTCATCTGACGATACACCTGCAGCGCCTGCTGCTCGGCAGCCAGCTGGCCCGTGGCGTCGGCCTTGAGCTTGTCGATGGTGGCCGTCAGCTCGCCGACCTGCTTTTCCAGGCGCTCGCGCTCGGCGTTCGCACCGGAAGCGCGCGTGTTGGAGATCACCACCACGCCCGCCACGCACAACGCGGCGAACACCACGTAGGCAGCGCCCGTGCTGAACCAGGTGCGGCTCTGAAACGCGTCCTGCTGACTCGAGACGAGTTTGAGCTCGGCGTGCAACGTCTTGAGCGCGTTGTCCGTCTTGATGGTCATGTTCCGCGACTCGACGACTTCGCGGCGGATCTCTTCGAGCAGCTTGGTTGCCTCAGCAGTGTTTTCGGCCATGACGCTCGCTGTTATCAGAACCCGGGCACGTCGAGATCACGCTTCGGGGCAGAGGGAAAATAGAGAACGAACATCGCGCTGAACAACACGCCGCCCACGTTGATGCCCGAGATGGGGGGCACCGTACTGCGGGCCATCACGTAGCGCGCATCGAGCGCGATTCCGTAACGGTCCGAGAATCGGTAGGTGGCGCCCACAGAAGCCGAGAACGCGAGGATCACCCGCTCAGAGTTGGGGTTCGAGGCCGAGCTGATGTTCGAGAGCAGCGGCCCTGTCTGGAGAGCCAGGTAGGGGGAAAAACCCTTGAAGAAGACGTTGGTGCCGGTGAGTCGGCCACCCAACTGGGCCCCGTACATCGCGGAGGTGTATTCCTCAGTGCCGCCGTCGACGAGGGCGAGCTTGAAGGTCTCGAAGCTCCCCAGCAGATCGATCGACAGCTCGATCACGCTGGAGACGCCGAGGCCGAAGCTCGCGGTGGCCTGCGGCCCGCCGTTGATGCCTTCGACGAAGGGCGTGCCGGCCTGCTTCGCCTTGTAGATGAAGTGCCAGTTGGGCACCCAGCGGTAGCCGCCGCCGATCGAGATGCGACCCAGCCCGTCGATGCCTTCACCCAGCGCGGCGCTGCTGAGCAGCACGACCGCCAACAGCGCGTGACGCATCACCAGGTCTTCCAGCCGTCGATGCGGGTGCGGGGCGCGGCAGGAACGCGTGGAGGCACGGGCGCGCTGCGAGCCTGCCGTGGAGGCGCAGGCGGCTCGACGTGCGGCATCACGATCGGCCGGGGCGTGACGGCGGGAGCCACCAGCTTCTCCTCGAGCATCTTCACGTACATCTTGAGCTCGGCCAGCGACTGCTCCTTCTCCATCAGCTTGCGGAAGAGCTCGACCCGGCGCTCCTTCTCATCCATCAACTCGGAGTGAAGCTGCATCAGCGAAGCCATGGCCTTCTCGGCGTAGCTGGCGGGGACGAGCTGAGCTGAGGCCTGAGTGGTGAGCGATTCCATCATCGGGTTCTCCGTGCGCATGGGGCTGCTACAGGGTTGCAGCGGACCGTAGCGGTCCGATCTGAGCCCGCAAGTTTTCGGCCGGACGGAAGTGCTCCCTCGACTGGCTCGGGAGGACCGGTGACCGTTCCCTTCGAGAGGGTTGGCCGAAATGGGAATTGAGAACCCCACCGGTCACCCCGAGCCCAGTCGAGGGATCACTTCGCCGTCAGCCGATATCAAGCAGCGGCACGTCGCTGACCACGACCTTCGATCGCTCAGCGGGCACGGAGAAATCGGCATCATCCAACTGCCGCAGCAGCGCCTTCACTTCGTCATTCGTGACCGAACGCAACGGCTCCGAGCCGACAGCGTGCGCCAGCAGCCGCAAAGCAGCATCGTCATCGGCCGAAGAGGCCAGGCTCGGCAACCAGCTCCCCACCTCGGTCGGCTCCAGCTCGGGCGGCACGCGCTTGACCGCGAGCGTCTCGCCGCCGAAGTCCTCGACCTCGACCCCGTAGGTCGCCAGCCGCTCGCGCACCGAGAGAATCGAACTGGCCTGCGCAGAAGTGACCGTCGTCGAGAACAGCGTCGCCGCCGCGGTGCCCAGCTCGCCTTCACGAAAGCGGCTGCGCAGGGCCTCGAGCGCCACGCGTTCACGAACCGCGCGGGGATCGAGCACCACCAACGAACCACCCGCCCCTTCACACACCCAGAACCGCCGGCCGAGCTCGCCCATGAAACGCAGCGCGCTGAAGTACCCCAGCGGCGGCGCTTCGTTCAGACCCGGCCGCGACGTACCGAACGCAGCGCGGCCCGGCTCATCCATCACGGTGCGGCCCGCTTGCGCCTGCGGGTCGAGCGCCAGCCCCTGTCCCCCTTCCTGAGCGCGCGCGAGGAACCGATCCACAGCCTGCGCATAGTGGGCGTTGATGTCGTCCCCGACCGGCTGCGAAGGCGACTGCCGCCACGGAGCCGCCTTCAGCGCGCGCGTCACCGCCGCCGACAATGCCTCTTGAATGCTGCGC
>JBKJSE010000071.1:0-6717 GCA_046595925.1 Archangium sp.
GAAGGCGATCCCCATGAAGGAGCTGCTCGCGAAGTCAGGCGGGGCAGAGCAGAAGCTCACCTTCAAGAAAGAGGGCGCGGGTGTTCTCTATTATTCGGCGCTGCTCAAGTACGCGCCGAAGGAGATGCCCACCAAGCCGCTCGACAGCGGGCTGTTCGTGCAGCGCTGGTTCGAGCCGTACGCGGGGGGTGGGCAGTCGACGAAGTTCTTCGCGGGTGATCTCGTACGCATTCGCGTGCGCATCGCGTCGAACCAGGAGCGCCATTGGGCGGCCTTCGAAGTTCCGCTGCCCGCGGGGCTCGAGCCGGTCGACACGTCGCTTGCCACAACGGCGAAGCTCGCGCGTTCACCTGGCGAAGAGCAGAACGACGTCGGGTACGAGAACGAGGGCGGGGAAGATGGCTCCGAAGGCGACGCGGAGCAGGAAGAATACAACCCCTGGGCGTACCGGTTCTGGAGCCCGTTCAACCACGTCGAGATGCGCGACAGCCGGGTGATCATCTTCGCGGATCACCTGCCGCCGGGAGTGCACGTGACGAGCTTCGTGGCGCGGGCGACGACGCCGGGCGTGTACGTGCTCAAGCCCGCACGCGGCGAGCTGATGTACGAGCCGGAAGTCTGGGGTCGCAGTGAAGGCGGCACGTTCACGGTCGAGCTGCCGACGCCGGTGACCCAGAAGTGACGTTCTCCCTCTCCCTCCATGGGAGTGTTGGAGAAGGCTACGACGCAGCTCGCGGGGTTGATGAAATCGCGAGCCCACACCGTTCATCCCGAGCGGAGTCGAGGGATTACCTCTGCTTCGCGCTGCTGGTGACCTCTCGACTCCGCTCGGGGGGAACGGTGGGGACCTTCTTCAACAGTCTCCGGGAGGGAGAGGGAGACAGTGGGGTCCCGGTGGCGTAGTTCACCCCCGCCGTGCACACCGACGACTTCGACTTCCAGCTGCCCCCTGAGCTGATCGCCCAGGCGCCCCTTCCCGAGCGCGACGCGAGCCGTTTGCTGCATGTGCGAAGGCCCAGTGGGCAAGTGCAACATCGTCAGTTTCGCGAGCTGCCTTCTCTGCTGCGTTCCGGTGACCTGCTGGTGTTCAACGACTCGCGCGTGATCCCTGCGCGGTTGATCGGAAAGAAGAAGGGCACCGGAGGCCGCGCGGAACTGCTGCTCGTGCGCCCCTCGACCGATGTCGACACGGAAGCCGCACTCAAGGCGAACGCGGCCGGCACCGTATGGACGTGCCTTGGCCAGTCGTCGAAAGGCTTTCGCCCCGGCATGGAACTCGAGTTCGACTCGGGTCTGACTGCGACGGTGCTGACTGCGCCCGGCGGCGGCGAGTACTCCGTGAGGTTCACCTCGCCCATGGCCACGCTGGAGGAGGCGATTGCTCAGGCGGGCAAGTTGCCGTTGCCTCCCTACATCACCCGCGACGTCGAGTTGGCCGATGCGGAGCGGTATCAGACGGTGTTCGCTCGGAAGGTCGGCTCGGTTGCCGCTCCGACGGCGGGGCTTCACTTCAACGGGGAGACTTTTGCTGCGCTGGAAGCTCGCGGGGTTCAGCGGTGTTTCGTTTCGCTCGAGGTCGGGCCTGGGACCTTCATGCCCGTTCGCGAAGGGCCCGTGGCTGAGCACAAGATGCATGCTGAGCGGGCTTCGGTCAGTGCTGCGACGGCTGCGATGATTGCTTTGGCCAAGCGGGAAGGGCGGCGGGTCGTTGCGGTGGGGACCACGGTCGTGCGGACTTTGGAGTCGCTTGCGCTCCGCCCTCACCCTGACCCTCTCCCAGAGGGAGAGGGAAGGAGTTTTTCGACTTCGATCTTCATCACTCCCGGTTTCGAGTTTCAGACCGTCGACGCGTTGATCACGAACTTCCACCTTCCCAAATCAACCCTGGTGATGCTCGTCAGCGCCTTCCTCGGAAGAGAAGCCACGCTGGCGGCCTACGCCGAAGCCGTCCGTGAGAAGTACCGCTTCTTCAGCTACGGCGACGCCATGTTCATCGAGTCCGACTCATGACCCTTCCTGTTCCAGAGCTTCGTGGTGATCAACGCGTCGCCCCCTCGCTGGTGAAGTTCGAGTTGCTCCACACCTGCGCGCAGACCGGCGCCCGGCGGGGCAAGTTGCACACGCCTCACGGCGTCATCGACACGCCGGTCTTCATGCCCGTGGGCACCGCCGGCAGCGTGAAGGCGATCGCGCCCGACGACCTCCACACGCTCGGCGCGAAGATCATCCTCGGCAACACCTACCACCTGATGCTCCGCCCCGGAGAGCAGCTCATCGGTGACCTCGGAGGCCTGCACAAGTTCATCTCGTGGGATCGCGCGATGCTCACCGACTCGGGCGGCTTTCAGGTCTACAGCCTCTCCGAGAAGGTGAAGATCACCGAAGAAGGCGCCGCCTTCCAAAGCCACCTCGACGGCAGCAAACACATGCTCACGCCCGAGCGGAGCATCGAGATCCAGGAAGTACTCGGCGCCGACATCATCATGGCCTTCGACGAGTGCCCCCCGGCGCTCTCTGAGCGCAGCTACATGGAGGCCTCCATGGCGCGCACCACCCGCTGGCTGCACCGCTGCGCCCAGGCGTGGAACCGGCAACGCTCGTCGCTCTTCGGCATCGTGCAAGGTGGCCTCGACGAAGCGCTGCGCAAGCGGCACGCCGAAGAAGTCTGCGCCATCGACCTGCCGGGCTACGCGCTGGGCGGCTTCGCGGTCGGTGAGGAGCCGGTGCAGATGCACGCGGGCGTGGCGTACGCAGCGCCGCTGCTGCCCAAAGACAAACCCCGCTACCTGATGGGCGTCGGCACGCCGCTCGACCTGGTCACCTGCGTGGGCTCAGGCATCGACATGTTCGACTGCGTCTTGCCCACCCGCAGCGCGCGCAATTCCCTGCTGTTCACCAGCGAAGGCAAGCTGGTGATCAAGAACGCCCGGTATGCGCGGGACGAACGGCCGCTCGACCCGAAGTGCAGCTGCTACACCTGCCGCAACTTCTCGCGCGCGTACCTGAGGCATCTGTTCGTGAGCCAGGAGCTGGTCGCGATGCGCCTCAACACGCTTCACAACCTGCACTTCTTCATTTCCTTGATGGATCAGGCCCGCGCAGCGATCGAGGTCGACCGCTACGGCGACTTCCTCAAGGAGTTCCACGCCCGGCCGACCACGCCGGAAGCGTGAAGCCTTACTGAACCGGACGGCAGGCGCTGCGCGTGCCGGTCGGGTGGGTCAGCACGCACTCGAAGTTGATGCGGCAGTCGGCGTTGGTCTCGCAGGGCGTGCTGCAGACCAGCGTGTCCTTGCCGAAGTTCGAGCAGATGGTGCCGGTCGGGCAGTCGCGGGTCTGGCCGGGCTCGGTGCAGCCGCGGGTGCAGAAGCCGCCGGGGGCCGTGAAGCAGTCCTGGCCGGGCTCGCACTGCTCCCGGCGCTCGCAGGCAATGCCCACCGCGGTGTTGTTGCAGGCCGAGAAGGCGAGGGTCGCGACGGCACCAAGCAGCAGAAGTCGATTCATGGGCGAGCGCGCCTAGCACATCTCCCGCATGAGTGCGCTTGCCGCGTACCCCCCCGGGGGCTATACGGCCCGCCTCTTGATCTCCATGTCACTCCCGATACTTGCCTCACTCCCGACCGTGCTCGCGCAGGCCGCTTCAGGCAGCGGCAGCATGAACATCCTCTTCTTCGGGGCGCTGTTCGCGATCATGTACTTCGTGCTCATTCGCCCGCAGCAGAAGCAGGCCAAGGAGCAGCAGACGTTGATCGCCGCGCTCAAGAAGGGCGATGACGTCATCACGTCGAGCGGCATTCTCGGCAAGGTCTTCGCGGTCGATGAGAAGGTCATCACCGTCGAGATCGCCCGAGACGTGAAGGTGCGGATGCTGAAGAGCTCCGTGCAGGGAAAAGTCACCGTCGAGCCCCGAACCGAGAAGTCCGAAGGTTCAGAAGCCAAGAAAGAGGAGAAGTGAGCGATGGACCGCACCTGGTACACGCGACTCGGCATCATTCTCGCCGTCACCCTGGGCACCCTGTGGATGTTGGTGCCCACCTATTATTCGTTCTTCCGCCTCGAGCGCGCTGACCGGAACAACATCGCGAAGCTGCAGGAGGTGCTGCCGCCCTGGGCACCGCCCGCGAAGTACCGGCTCTCGCTCGGCCTCGACCTCCAGGGTGGCATTCACCTGGTGATGCACGTCGACATGAAGACGGCGCTGACCAAGCGCGCCGAGCGCCGCGCGTCGCAGATGGTCTCGTACGTCACCAGCAAGAAGCTCGGTGAGATCGAGATGCCCACCGTCGACCCCGAGACCAACCGGGTCACCGTGATGGTGAAGGACCCCGCGACCGCCGAAGCCATTCAGAACGGCCTGGTCGACATGTTCAAGGACTTCACCTTGAAGGGTCGCGACGGCGCCAAGATCGAGCTCGCGCTCGACGAGAGCTCGCTCGAAGGCATGAGCACCGAGGCCCTCGACATGGCGCTGCTCCGCATTCGCGAGCGCATCGACAAGTGGGGCGTCTCTGAAGTTCAGATCGCCAAGCTCGGCGTCGACCAGATTCAGATCTCGTTGCCCGGTCAGTCCGACCCGGAGCAGGTCAAGCAGCTCATCGGCACCACCGCGCAGCTCGAGTTCCGCCTGGTGGCGAACGACTCGTCGATCTTCCAGAAGATCTACACCGAGACGCCCCCCACCGACCGCGCGCTCATTCGGCTGGTCGACCAGGGCACCTCGCCCGACAGCCCCGGTGGCCCGTTCATCGAGAGCGAGAACCGCGCTGAGCTCATCGCGTACATGGCCAACAAGGTCCCCGCGCCGCAGAAGGTGCTCACGCACTGCGTGCCCGAGGCCGGCCCCAAGCGGAAGTGCCTCAAATACCAGACCTACCTGCTCGACTCGCAGTCGGTGCCGGGCGACCTGCTCAAGACCGCCTGGTTCCCGGGCTCGCCGAACACCCAGGGCCAGTACTACGTGGCGTTCGAGATGCAGCCTGAAGGCGCCAAGCAGATGGGCGAGCTGACGGGCAAGAACGTCAACCGCAAGATGGGCATCATCCTCGACGACAACGTGATGTCGGCCCCGAACATCCAGTCCGAGATCAGCGACAACGGCACCATCACCTTCGGCCGCATGGGCCCCGAGGCGAAGGACTACGGCAAGCTGCTGGCGACGACGTTGCAGTCAGGCGCGCTGCCTGCGCCGGTGACCATCGGCGAAATCCGCCAGGTGGGTGCCTCGCTGGGCGACGAGCTCATCAAGAAGGGCACCCTGGCCGCGGTGCTGGGCCTCGCGCTCGTGGTGCTCTTCATGGCGCTCTACTACCGCGTGTCGGGCCTGGTGGCCGACGTGGCGCTCATCCTCAACGGTGGGCTCATTCTCGCGGGGCTGGCGGCGTTCGGCGCCACCTTGACCCTGCCGGGCATCGCCGGCTTCGTGCTCACCCTGGGCATCGCGGTCGACGCCAACGTGCTCATCAACGAACGAGTCCGTGAAGAACTGGCGGCGGGCAAGACCGCCCGTGCGGCAGTCGACGCCGGTTACGACCGCGCGTTCTGGACCATCTTCGACGCCCACGTCACCACGCTCATCGCAGGCTTCGTGCTGGCGTTCACGGGCACGGGCCCGGTGCGCGGCTTCGCGACGACGCTCATCATCGGGATCGTCGCCTCGCTCTTCACTTCCATCGTCGTGACGCGGCTCATCACCACCTACATCGTGCACGGTCGCAACGCGACGACCGTCTCGGTCTGACTCGAGATCGCCATGCAAATCATCAAAGGCAAAACGAACTTCGACTTCATCGGCAAGCGAAAGATCGCGCTGTTCGTCAGCTCGGTCGTCAACATCGCCATCCTGGTCGGCATCGCCATCTTCGGCTTCAACCTCGGCGTCGACTTCGCCGGCGGTACGGTCGTCGAAGTGAAGTTCGCGAAGTCGACCACCGCTGAACAGGTGCGCGAAGGCGCGGTCAAGGGCGGCCTGCAGGAGCCGCAGGTTCAGGGCATCGGCTCAGCTGACGAGAACAACTTCATCCTCCGCATGGGTGGTGTGACGCAGCTGACCGTCGAGAGCGAGCAGGCAGCCGAGGCCGCGGTGCGCGGGCTGGGTGAGGTCGTCTCGCTCACCAAGAACCTCGACACCGGCATCATCAACGTTCGTTTCAAGACCGCGATGGACCCCGCGACCATCAAGGCGGCGGTCGTGGCGTCGGGTACGGGCGTGACCGAGGTCACCAAGCTCGGCGAGGCCGATTATCAGATCAAGGCAGAGGGCATGGCTGCCAAGGTCACCTCGGCGCTCAAGACCGGCCTCGATGGGGCTGACTTCGAGGTGCGCCGCACCGACTACGTCGGCCCTCAGGTCGGCAAGCAGCTGCGCAACAAGGGCCTGATGGCCCTCATCTGGGCGATGCTCTTCATCCTCATCTACATCGCGTTCCGCTTCGACCTGAAGTTCGGGCCGGGGGCGCTGCTGGCGATGCTCCACGACGTGATCATGGTGGCAGGGTACTTCCTCGTCACGCGGCGTGAGTTCAACCTCACCTCGATCGCGGCGCTGCTGACGGTCATCGGCTACTCGATCAACGACACCATCGTCATCTACGACCGCATTCGCGAAGAGATGGTCAAGTACAAGGGCAAGCCGCTGGCCGAGATCATCAACATCGCCGTCAACGACACCCTGTCGCGCACCATTCTCACCGGAGGCGTGACGGCGCTCTCGTTGATCGG
>JBKJSE010000427.1:0-5447 GCA_046595925.1 Archangium sp.
TCACCCGAACATCCCCGCCGTGTACGCGCTGGCCAGCGCGTACACGGCGGGGATGTTCGGGTGATCGAGCTGCGCGGTGATGCGGGCTTCGTTCACGAAACCGTCGAGCGCTTCGTCGATCTTCATCAGCTCAGGGCGGAGCACCTTGAGCGCGACCTCGCGGCCGAGCACCTCGTCTTTGATGCGGTAGACGCGCGCCATGCCGCCTGAGCCGAGCAGACCGAGATCGACCACCTCCCAGTCTTTGGGGAGCGGCTGGGTGAGGCTCTTTCCGTCGTCTTCGCGTTTCTTCCCGAACCCAAACATGGCCGCGGAACCTAGCCTGTCTCCCTCGCCCTTGCGGGGAGAGGGTTGGGGTGAAGGCCGAACAAATCAGGGCCGGAACGCGCGCGGGTCGAGCCCGTACCGCTCCATCCACCGCTGAATCTGCATGCGCGCCTTGCCCATCGCCCGCGCCACCGCCGACACGTTGCCCGCGTGCTGCTTGAGCAACGCCTCCAACTCGGAGCGACGCGCGTCATCCACCTCGGCGGGTGCTTCCTTCCTCCTCGCCGTGGGCTCACGCAGCTCAGGAGGCAGATGCGAAAGCTCGATCACGCCCGAGCCGGAGAGCACCAACGACGTCTCCAGCGCCTTCTCCAACTCCCGAACATTGAGCGGCCAGTCGTAAGCGAAGATCGCCCGAGCCGCGGCGATGCCCAGCTGCACCGAGAACACGCGCTGTGGCGCCAGCCGCTGAAGCAACGCGGCGATGAGCAGGCCGAGATCTTCCCGGCGCGCGACCAGCGACGGCAACTCGGCGCGATAGCCCGTCAGCCGCGCACGAAGGTCATCGCGAAAGAGCCCTTGCTCACACAGCCGCTCGAGCGTGCGGTGCGTGGCCGAGATCACCCGAAGATCCACCGGCAGCGGCTTCGAGCCACCCACCGGCATCACCGCGCGCTCCTGCAGCACCCTCAACAACACGGGCTGCGCATCGAGCGGCAGGTCGCCCACTTCATCGAGCAGCAACGTGCCGCCATGCGCCGTGCGCAGCAACCCCGGCCGATCCTCGTTCGCCCCCGAGAACGCGCCTTTGCGGTGGCCGAACAACTCAGATTCCACCAGCTCATCGGGCAACGCACCGCAGTTCACCGCGACGAACGGCCCCGGCCGCGCGCTGATCGTATGAAGCGCGTTGGCCACCACTTCCTTGCCGCTGCCGGAAGGTCCACACAGCGCGATGTTCACGCTCGACTTCGCCAGCTTCACCAGCTCGTCGAACTGCGCGCTCAGCCTCGGAGACAACGTCGCCATGCCAGGCGCAGCAGGTCGCAACGCTTCACTGTCGAGATCCGGAGCACACGGCTGCTCGAGCCTGAACACGAAGAACGTCCGGCCCAGCTCGATCACGTCACCGTCGGAGAGCTCGGCGCGCTGCACCTGCTCGCCATTGCGGCGCACGCCGTTCTTCGACTTCGTGTCCTCGAGCACCCAGGCCCGCATCACCCGCGAGAGTCGCGCGTGCTGCCCCGACATCCACCGATCCGCGATGCCGAGCTTGAGTAATCGTTTGCCCGCTTCCTCGGCCCGGCTGGCAGAGCGCGTGTCGCTCCGGCCGAAGCTCACTTCGTCGACGGCCTCGAGGGAAAAGCGGGCTGAAGGGGCTGCGGGGCGATCGGCGTCGAGCACCCGGTAGAGGAAGGCTGACGTCTTCGCGCCTTTCGCGGCGCCGCTGAAGCCTTCGGTCAGCGTGCTGTGCACGTCAGCGGACTCCTTCGATCAGGAACAGCTCATCGAGCTGTTGGTTCACTGTGTAGACATAGTGCTTCCCGTCGGGCGTGAGCACGCTTTCCTTCAAGTGATGCATGCCCACCGGGTCAGGCGGGTCGAGCGAGCCGATGTGCACGGTCTTCGCAGTGGCGAGATCGTAGCGGAGCAGCTCGACGCCCACGCTCGCGCTGTTCGGCCTGGGCCTTCGAATGAGCCACAGCCCCTTGCCGTCGGCCGTCCACTGGAGCGGAAAATCGCCGATGGCCAGGTCGCGCAGCGGCTTCTCTTCGCCGCCCTCTGCTTCGATCAACCTGCACCGTTTGTCCTTGCCGCAACCGACCAGCCATTTCCCATCTGGAGAAGGCGGCGCCGCGAGGAGCAGGGGCACCTCGCTCAACCGCTCGGGCTTGCCGCTGATGCCGGTCTCTTCGTCAGCCTGCACCACCGACTGCAGGTAGAGGTGCGACTGGTTGTCGGCGCCGATCGCGGAGAAGGCGATGCGTTGCCCGTCGGCGAAGTACCGAACGCGGGTGATCGCCTGGAACTCGCCGGCCGGAAGATCGCGCTGTTCGCCCGCACCCGTGGGGATGACCCGAAGCGTGTTGAAGGGCGGGGTGGGCGTGATGATCGCCCAGCGTTTGTCCGGCGAGAGGGCCCGGCCCCAGCCCAGCGCCAGCAGCACCGGCGTGTCGTCGGGCGTGTCGAAGCGCCGCAGCCAGGTCTGCACCTCGGAACCGGCGGGGCCATAGCCCTCGAGGAACAGCATCACCTTGCCGTCGTTTGACACGTCGAGCGGCATCGAGCCGTCGAGCCAGCTCAGTGCCCGCTCCTTCGATTCTCCGTTCACCTTGCCGAACATGCGCGAGCGCGTGATGCCGTTGGTCGCGAGCAGCCGGCCCTTCGCGTCGATGTCCATCAACCGCAAGCTGCCCGGCGCGCTGAAGACCCGGCGCTGACGGGCGTGAATCGACAGCGAATGAATCTGCCGCGAGACGTCGTCGTAGCCGGCGGAGAACCACACCTCGGCACTGCCCGGCGCCCACGCGAGGCCTTCGAGCGTCCACGCCACGGTGGAGCTGGCGATGGGCTTGCCCACGCGATCGACGATCTCCACGGTGCCGCGATCATCGCCCCGCACGGGATGCCGCTCGAAGGCGATGTACTTGAGGTCGGGCGAGAGCCGCGCGTTGGCGACCGGGTGATTGCTGGTGACCACCACGTTGCCCGGCGGGTACTCGATGAAGTACCGCGCGTCGTGAAAGCGGACCAGCACCAGCGAATCGTCGGTTCCGAAGTCAGCCGACACCACGCCTTCGTAGAGCGGCCGCGGCGCCCCCCCGGCCAGTGAAGCGCGCGCCAGCGTACGGCCGTCCCACGAGGTCGACTCGTCCATCACGCCAGCCAGCGCGAGCTCGTCTTTGCCCGAGAGGTCGAACAGGAACGTGCCCGGCTCGCTGACCGGCCGAAGCTGCGCGCCATCGAGCACGCCCGCGTAGACGCGCGTGGGCGTGTTCTCGAACGAGCCGGTGTACGCGAGCCCACGGCCATCGGCGGTGAAGCGCGCGCTGGAGATGCTCCCGCTGCGAAAGCTGACGCGGCGGCTGAGCGCGGCCTTCGCCTCGGGCGCGGGCGTGACCAGCCCCGCGGCTTCGTTTTGCGGTGCCGGACGCAGCACGAAGGCGAGCGCCACCAGCGTCAGGCTCAGCAGCGCGAGCGCCGCCAACCGCGAAGCGGTGGAGTTGATCTGCGCCGGGAGCGGCTGTTGCCCCGAGCCATCGGTGATCGCCTCGAGCGCGTAGACGAGATCGCGCGCGTGCTGAAAGCGCTGGTCGGGGTTCTTGTCGAGGCACCGGCGCATCACCCGCGCGAGGGCAGGCGGCGCGACGACCTGCACGGCGTCGAACTCCTTCGGCTCTGCGTTGAGAATGGCGTAGCCACGTTCGACAGGCGTCTCGCCCGGGAAGGCCATCTGCGCGGTGAGGCACTCGTAGATGATCGCGCCCAGCGCGAAGAGATCGCTGCGCGCATCGGCAGGGCGGCCGCGCACCTGCTCGGGCGCCATGTAGCCCGCCGTGCCCATCACGGCGCCCGACTGGGTCAGCGGCAACGTGCCCGTCGGAGGCGCGAGCCCTTCAGTGGTCCGCGCCACGCCGAAGTCGAGAATCTTGAGCTGACCATCGCGCGTGAGGAACAGGTTGTCGGGCTTGAGGTCGCGATGAACGATGCCCTTCTCGTGCACCGCGGCCAGTCCCTGCGCGACGTGCATCGCCAGCTCGATCACCTTGCGCGGTGGAATGCGGCCTTCCGCGATCCGCTCACGCAGCGTCTGCCCTTCCAACAACTCGGTCACCAGGAAGGGCGTGTCGCCTTCGCGGCCCACGTCGAAGACCGCGAGCACGTTGGGGTGATTGAGCGCCGAAGCCGCGCGGGCCTCTTGCTCGAAGCGTTGAAGCCTCGCGGGATCGGTCAGGCTGGAAGGCGGCAGCGTCTTGAGCGCCACGTCACGGCCGAGCCGGGAGTCATGCGCCCGGTACACCACGCCCATGCCGCCAGCCCCAAGCAGGCCGACGATGTCGTAGGGGCCGAAGCGCTCACCCGGCGTGGGAATGACGCTCACGTTTCACCAGGCTGAAAAAGGGGGGAACTCGGGGCCGCACAACGCTCAGACCCTTTCTCCTATTTCCAACAGTCTTCTAACGACGCCGGCCGCCCTTACCGGGCTTCGCTTTCGGCGCTTCTTCAGCGGCCGGGGCTGCGCTGCTTCCGCCCCCTTCCTGGCCGGAAGCGGCGTCCTGCTCCTGCTGGGCTTCCGGGGGGAGGCCCTTCTCAACGGGAACCACGCCGTCTTCGTTGGGCTTCTCGTCGAGGGTGACGGGGTTTTCTTCGGAGACCCCGCGCTGCACCTGCACCTCTTTGGGGGCGTTGGCGTCGGCCTTCCGCTTTTCTTCGGCGGCCTTGTCCTTTGCCTCGAGGTCCTTGACGATTTCTTTGGTCTTCGCGAAGTCGGCGCGGTCCTTCTTGAGCGACTCGCGGGCCCACTGCTTGGGGTCGACGCCGTTCTTCTCGAGCACGGCCTTGCTGGCGTTGGCGAGGTCCTTGTCCATCGCCTTGCGGTCTTCGCGGCTCAGCTCGGTCGGCTTCTTGTTGCCGTACTTTGCCGAGACCTCGGCCTGGGCCTTCTGCTCCTGCCGTTCGATCACCGCCGCCTTCTCAGGCGTGGTGGGTTCGTCGGCGACGAGGGCAAGACAGAGGGTGACGAGAGAAAGCGACATGACGACCTCCGCGGACACGGCAACGCTAACACCGCGCAGGGCGCTGGCAGCGGCTCTTACTTCTGACAGGTGGAGCAGCCCTCGTTGAACTTGGCGCACTCCTCCTGGGCGGTGACGCAGCGCTTCTGGTACTCGGAGCGATCCGCGTTGCGGCCTGAGATTTCACAGACGGTGTCGGACAGCTTGCAGACCTTCGACTTGAGCTCGCAGGTCTGACTGCACTCGGTGGCCGTCTTGGTGCGGTACTCCTCGAGCTGCGCCGAGAGCATGTCCATCTTCTCGTCGTCAGAGCCGCCGAGGTTCGGACCGCCGGTGTTCTTCGGGCACGCCAGGAGGAGAAACGAGGCGGCGAGGGACGCGAGGAAGAGGCGGTTCATGAGCGGCGTGTAGACGCGGGAGTCGCTGGGAGCAACTTCGTTGTTC
>JBKJSE010000004.1:0-3458 GCA_046595925.1 Archangium sp.
GGCCGCGAGGCGCTGCCCTTCGCGCCGGTCGAAGGCGAAGGCTTCGTGCACGCGTCGTTCGGGCTCACCACCATCAATGGCGCGTACCGCCAGTTCCCGTACTTCGCCGCGAGCAGCCACTCGAGCGACGAGCAGATCTCGGCGATCTCGCTGACGAGCTGCACCGAGAAGACGCTGGAAGGTTTTCACAGCGATCAGATCTCCGCGGCCGGGCTCAAGCGCCAGGTCGTGCCGCCGCGTGGTTCGCTCATCTACGAGCGCTTCCTGGCCGTGGCTGAATCGAAGGGCGTCGACGGCGCGATCGATCTCGCCCTCGAGATCCGCAAGCAGGTGCTGGGCGAGCAGTACATCACGCTGACCGGCAAGGTGGAGCGCATGGGCGGCGCCCCGTTCGATACCGAGCGCCGGGCCAGCGTGATCGTCACCGAAGGCACGCTCACCACCGAGCTCGCCAAGCGCGTGCCGTGGACGCAGTTGGTACCCGCGCTCGACGGCACCTTCTCGGCGCGCGTTCCCGCGGGGAAGAACTACGTCGTCGAGGCCCACGCGTTCGGCCGCAAGCAGGTCGAGCGTGAGTACACCTCGGTGAGCGCCGATACGGATCTGGGCAGCTTCGTGCTCCCTGCGACGGGTTCGTTGTCGTTCCGCGTGGAAGAGGCGAACACCCGCTCGCTCATCGACGCCGAGCTGTTCCTGGTTCCGGTCGACGAGACCGAGGTGGCGAAGGTGGTTGGCACCCTGCACGGCCGCTTCGCCACCTGCGCGCCGTGGCTCGGTTCACCCGCGGGCGCCTCGCCTGCCTGCAACCGCGTCTTGGTGCACGACGGGCTCGCCACCGCCGATGTGCCCGTGGGCCGCTTCGACATCTACGCGTTCCATGGTCCGTACTGGACGCTGGCGCGCCAGACCGTGGAGATCACCGGTGGCCCGCAGACGGTCTCGTTCTCGCTGCGTGAGCTGGCCCTCAAGCCGGCCGGCGTGCTCGCTGCCGATCTGCACGTGCACGGCGCGGCCAGCTTCGACAGCTCGATCCCCGATCTCGATCGCGTGCTCTCGTTCGCGGCGTCCGATCTCGACGTGGTGATCTCGACCGATCACGACGTGGTGCAGGACTACGCGCGCATCGTGCGCGACCTCGGCCTGGAGAACTCGCTGGCCACCGTGGTGGGCATCGAGACGACCGGCCACATTCCCTTCCTCACCGTGCCGGGCTACGGCTTCCCGCTCGTAATCGGCCACTACAACTTCTGGCCCATCAAGTACGACCCGTCGCTGCCCCGAAACGGCGGTCCGTACGACGAGCGCGTCGAGCCCGGCCAGCTGTTCGAGCGCACCAAGAACCTCTTCAGCGCCGAGCCCTTCATCGAGCTCAATCACCCGTGGGCAGACCCCGAGTTCGGCCGCGATCTCGGCTTTCCCCGCGCGATCTTCATGGACCTCACCAAGAACCTGCCCGCAGGCGACGACGGCACGCGCCAGGCGTTCTTCGCTCGCACGCCCAGCGGTTCGACCTTCGCCAACAACGCGCACCACGCACAGGAAGTGATGAACGGCACCGACAACGGGTTGTTCCTGCAGTACCGCGCGTTCTGGCACTACACGCTGAGCCAGGGGGTGCTGAAGACCGGCACGGCGAACTCCGACTCTCACTCGTTGACCGACAACACCGTAGGCATGCCGCAGAACCTGGTGGTGACCACGTCGGCGGGGGGCACTGCGTTCGACGTCGTGACCTTCAACCGCGCGCTGAAAGAAGGTCGCTCGCAAGGCACCAACGGCCCGGTGATCGCCGCGACCATCGACGGCCGCACCTGTTCGCTGACGCCCTTCGCTCCGGCGGCGGGAACGACGGTGAAGGTGAAGGTCTCGTCGGCGCCGTGGGTTCCGGTCGAAGAGCTCCGCTTCATCGTCAACGGCGAGGTGAAGAAGGTGATCGGCGGCCTGCCGTTGCCCGCTGATCCTTTCGCGGAGACCGGCAGCCTCGTGCGCTACGACGGCGAGGTCGCGCTCAGCGAGCTGCTCGCGGGCGTGACGGGTGATGCGTGGTTGGTGATCGAAGCGGGCAAGCCCCTGCTGCTCGCGGGCGATCTCGGCGGCGGTCTCAACGGCGCGAAAGACGGCATGCCCGACACCACCGACAACGACGGCAACGGCGTGGTCGACGCGGCCGACGTGAAAGTGGGCGCGAAGCTCGGCCCGCTGGCAGACCCCCCGAAACCGAAACGCGGCGAGACCGGTTACGACTACGCGACGATCACCAACGGGTACCCGCTCGCGTTCACCAACCCCTTCATCCTCGATCTCAACGCAGACGGGGCCTTCACCGCGCCGGGCGCGAAAGGAGCGCAGCAGTGAGCGCCCTGATGCTGGTGACGCTGGTCTGCCTGACCGCCGAGCCTGTGCTCGCTGTCGAAGCACCGCTGCTCGCGTGTGACGCCACGAAGTCGACGGGCCTCAACGAAGGGCCTGTGTCGCTGGGGTACGCGGAAGCCGACGTGGCCACGGGCCGCCGTGCCTGCCCGCGCACCGAAGTGGGCCTCGGTGCCCGCTTCGGGGCGATCATCGACACGCCTGATTTCTACGGCGCGGTGAGCGTGAACGGTCTGATCTATGGCTCGTGGGCGTTGCGCTCGACCACCGAGCTGTTCGCCACGCTCGAGGCGGTGAACTTCACCTACGCGGTGAACGCGGTGCTCACGTCGACCCAGCTGACGCTGGGCAACATGACGGTCGGCGCGACGCAGGTGCTGACGCAGAGCGAGACGTTCGTGGGCTCGGTGAGCGCGCGGTTGCTGCTGCCGACGTCGTTCGAGGTTCCCGGTGCGCGGTTGATCGGTGGCGAGCTGGGGGCCTCTGGTTCGTGGCGCCCGAAGGACTGGCTCGAGGTGCATGGGTATCTGGGTGGCGATCTCTCTGGTGCCATCGGCCGTGCGGCGTCATTGCCGCGAGGTGGGGTGGTGCTCGTCGCCGGGGCGCAGTGGACGCCGTTCAAGTGGGGCGGGCTCGTGCTCGATCTCACCGGGCGGCTGGGGCCGCTGAGCTACTTCGCCCCGACGATCGCGTTCCGGTTTGCGATCGGCAAGCTGGGCATCGAGCTCGCTGCGACGCGGCCTCTGGCGGGGACTGATCGCCACACGGTGATCGGCGGTCTGCGGGTCAACTACCGCTTCGACTGAACGAAGTGGCACCTCGGCTGCGCTCGATGCGAACGGTCACCGTTCCTCCCGAGAGGGTTGACTGAAATAGGAATTGAGAACCCACCGGTCCCCCCGCAGCGCAGTCGAGGGGTCACTGCCCGCTCGAAGCAGAGGTACTCCCTCGACTCCGCTCCTAAGGAACAGCACCGTTCCCCCCGACCGTGATCCGTGGCCTGTTTCCGAGAAGGCTCTAAGTGATCGAAGTTCCGGACCTTTTTCGAGCGTCGAAATATTGCTGGGTGAAGAGGATCCGCTGCGCGC
>JBKJSE010000093.1:0-4289 GCA_046595925.1 Archangium sp.
TCAGACTTTTTCGGCGAGCTTCGAGACGACGCGTACCAGCGCCGCGGGGTCGCCTTTGCGCACCGAGCCCGACGCCTGGCACTCGCGCAGCCGGGTCGACAGCGTGTTCTCGTCAGCGGTCGACCAGAGGCAGATGGGCACCGTGCCCAGGCCATGGGTGCGCAGCGTCTGAACCACCACGGCGCCCTTCATGGTCTTCAACTCGGGCTCGAGCACCACCACGTCGACCACGTTGCGGCGCAGGGTGCGCGCCAGCATCAGCGGGTTGTCCAACGTGAGCACGTCAAAGCCCGCGCGCTGCAGGGTGACCCTCGCGATTTCCAGGTCGCTCGCCTGGTCATCTACGATCAGCACCACCTTCTTCTCGCGCACGGGCGCAGGCGCCGGGGCAGGGGCGGGCGCTGCAGCCGGACGCGCACTGAAGATCGGCGCTGACGGCGGCGGAATCGACGGCGCCTCGCCACCCTTGGCCACCTGCGTGAGGAAGGGCGCTATCAGGTTGAGTGAGATGACGTGCTCGGCGGCGCCCAGCTCCATCGCCGCGCGCGGCATGCCGAACACCGCGCAGCTCGCCTTGTCCTGAATGATCGTCCGCGCGCCCATGCGCCGCATGCGCAGCAGGCCCTGCGCACCGTCATCACCCATGCCCGTCAGCAACACACCGATCGAGCGCCCCTTGAGCGCCGTCGCCATCGAGAAGAACAAGCTGTCGACCGACGGAGAAATGATCGAGTTCGGCGGCGGCGGCAGCAGCTTCACCGTCAGGTTCTCGCGAACGAAGAGCTCCTGGCGGGGCGGGGCGACGTACACCTTGCCCACCTCGAACCTCGTCGCCGCCGTCGCCTGCTCCACCGGATGACCCGACGCATCGCGCAGGAAGCGCACGAAGCTGTCGAAGAAGTCTTCCGCCATGTGCTGAACCACCGCGATCGGCAGCGGGAAGTCGCGAGGCAACGAGCTGAGCAGCTTCGCCAGCGCACGCGGCCCACCGGTCGACGCGCCGATGCCCAGCAGCAGCGGCTTCTCGGTCGAGACCGGTATCGGCGGGGCAGGGGCCGGCCGTGCCGCGGGCCGCTCGTCTTCTTCGAGGCCTGATTCCGCCAGCAGGCGAAGGCGTTCGACGAACCGCCGCACCTCTTCGTCACCGGCGCCGAACACGGCCGACTTGGGCACGAGCTCCAGCGCGCCGCGCGAGAGCGCCTCGTAGTTGAGGTCGACGCCCGAGGTCGAGGAGCGCTCTGAGATCACCACGATCGGCGTGGGCCGCTCGCGCATGATGACCTCAATCGCCTTGAGGCCGCCCATGCCCGGCATGTTCAGATCCATCGTGACCAGCGACGGGCGCAGCGCCCGCACCAGGGTCACCGCCTCTTCGCCGGTCTTCGCCTCGCCCACCACCGAGAGGTGAGGATCGAGCTCCAGCGTCCTGCGCAGGACCTCGCGGCTGAGCGAGGAGTCATCGACGATGAGGACGCGGAATTTCGCCATGACTCAGTTGCACGTGAAGGGCGTCGGCTGCGCCCCGGAAATGATGCCGCCGCCGCGCGTGCACGAGACCGTGCCGCGAATGAAGACCACGCCCACCGCCCCACCACCACCACCGCCGCCGCGCGAACCGCTGCTGCTGCCGTCGCCCCCGATCTGGGTCCCGTTGTCGCCGCCGATGCCCCCGGCACCACCGTTGCTGCCGCCTGCGTTCGCCGCGGGCGCCGAGCTGGCCGACGCGATCGGCCCGAGCGCGCCGTTCTCGCTGGTCTGGCCGGTATCGCCGCCTTCACCACCGCCGCCACCATTGGCCGTCACCGCGCCGCCGGTCAGGTTGATGTTGCGCGCTTCGATGATCACCGTACCGCCGCTCCCGCCACCGCCGGCGCCTTCGTTGTCACCGGTACCCGCAGCCCCGCCCCCACCCGAGGCTGTCACCACGCCGCCCATCATCGTCAACGTATCGGCGACGATGAGCTGAAGCGCGCCCCCACCCAGGCCCGGCGCGCTCATGCCCGCGGGCCGGAAACCCGGGGCGCCCGGACAACCGCCTCGCAGCGGGGTCAACCCCGCGGTGTTTCCGCCGCCCAGGCCGCCGGTCTCTCCACCCCGGCCGCCGGTAGAACCGAAGCCGCCACCACCACCCCCTTGTTGGTTCGCCGTCCCGGGCTGAGCCGCGGCGCACATCGTCGAAGGGCTGCCCGCGGGCTGCACGGCGGCGATCAACGGAGCCACGCTCACCACGCCGCGAATCGAGGCATCTCCCACCACCACCAGCTGCACCGGCCGATCGCCCACGAAGTGCAGCCGCGCGTTCGGGCCGACGTCGAGGCCGCGCGTGGTGATCACCGAGACACCTGCATCATTGACGGCCGAGGTGATCACCGGAGAACCACAGTCGCCCCGCGTCACGCTCGCGGCCGCACCGCTGGTGGAGATCACCGTCTCGCACGTGCCCCCGTCGGGGCTGGTCAGCACCCAACTGGCGCTGGGGTAGGTCACGTCGATGGCGAACGTCGGGAAGTTGAGCGGCAGGAACTGCAGCCACGGCACGCAGCCGCCGTCGAGGCAGAGGTTCCCGGCCACGCCGCAACTGCCGAGATCGTTGGCAGCCTGCACGGCGCAGCTGTTCACCATGACCGGGTCGCAGGTGAGCGGGGTGACGGGCGCGTTGCAGACGGGTGGCGCTGCGCACGTGCCCACGCAGCGCTGCGCCTGACAGGTCGAGGTCGGCGTGCAGGACACGCCGTCGTTGCACGTGGTGCCGTTGGGCGAGACCGAACACACGTCGTCGATGCACACACCCATCGTGTTGCACACACCGCCATCACCGCAGGCGGTCTGCGAGGCCTTGAAGCTGAAGCGGCAACCGCCATCACCCTGGCAGCCCGTGGCGGGGAGCAGCTCACATTCGCCGGGCAGGTTGCGGCAGGTCGCGGTGTCGCAGCCCGGGTCGAGCCCGCCATCTGAGCCACCATCGGTGCCCCCATCGATGCCGCCGTCCCCGTTGCCGACGAAGCGGAACTCGAGGGTGGCCAGCGCCGCGCCGTGCACCAACTCGGTCGTCTTGCTCTCGACCGAAAAGGCGGTGCCCGAGCAGTCAGGGGTGCTGAAGCGCGAGATGCTCACCCGGACTTCGCCCAGCAGATCAGCCGTCTCACCCAGCCCAATTCGCAGGGTGTCTTTCCCCCCACGGGCCAGGGCGGCCGGGTTGGCGTTGGTCGCGCTGCCGCTTGCGTTCTGAGCCGAAGCCTTGATGCACTGGGTGCGCGTCTCGCCCTCGAAGACCACCGTCACCAGCACCCGGCCCAGTGCAGGGCTGCAGCCAGCCAGGAGAAGCGCCACCAAACCAAGTGTGCTGCGGGACGTCATGCGGCGTTGAGTGTACGACGTTCGACGGAAATTCGGCCTCGAAAGCGTGTCCCGCTACAGGGTGCACCCGGTGAAACGGTCACAAAATTCCCCTGTCAGTCCCGCCTCGTATGGTGCCTGCTCATGGTGAAGCGCGACGACCGACAGCTCGAACTCTCTCTGGCCGGCACACCCAGGCTCCGGGTCATTCAGGGCCTGGGTCAAAAGCAGCAGGAGCCGCTCGCTTCCCGCGACGCGGTGGCCCGGGTGCTGATCGAGGCAGGCGCCGACCTGCTGCTGCGGCGCATCAGCTCCGAGCGAGCAGAGGCCATCGAGCAGGAGGTCGACGAGATCTTGCGGTTGTTCGACATGGTCGACGACAACCGGCTGTTGTTCCCCGTGTTGCAGCGCAAGCTCGACGCGCTGGAACAGTTGATGCGCGAGACGCGTGAGAAGCGGCGTCGCGTCACCCGTCGGTGACGGGTGGTCTCCGTATTTCAGGTGTTTGCGCCACCCGCATGCTGGACCTAGCATCGGATCTGTTTCCCCGTGTCACTCGAAACCTACGGCCGCTACCAACTCCTGAAGAAGCTCGCCACTGGAGGCATGGCCCAGATCTATCTGGCGCGTCAGCTGGGGCCTGAGGGGTTCGAGAAGCTGCTGGTGGTCAAGCGCATCCTCCCGCACCTCGCTGAGAACGAAGAGTTCATCACCATGTTCCTGGACGAGGCGCGCATCGCAGCGCGGCTCAACCACCCCAACGTGGTGCAGATCTTCGATCTCGGCGCGCAAGACGACAGCTTCTTCATCGCCATGGAGTTCATCCACGGCGAAGACGTGCGTCGCGTCTGGAAGCACGCCGACAAGGTGGGCAAGCCCATTCCCGTCGCGTTGATCTGCCGCATCATCATCGAGTCGTGCGCGGGCCTCGACTACGCGCACAAGAAGCTCGA
>JBKJSE010000141.1:0-5321 GCA_046595925.1 Archangium sp.
CAAGGTCAAGGACGGCGTCGACGTGGCGTACCCGGTGGTGAAGCTGTGGATCGACAAGGTCAACCACAACATCCTCAAGCGGCAGGAGTTCGCGCTCTCGGGCCGCCTGATGCGCACGGCGTATTACCCGAAGTGGCAGAAGCTCTTCTCCGAGTCGAAGAAGGCCGACGTGTGGTTCCCCGGCGAGATGCGCTTCTTCGACGAGGTGGAGAAGTCGAACTCGACGCTGGTGCTGATGAAGACCATCGACCTCTCGAAGCTCGACCAGAACATGTTCACCAAGGCGTGGTTGGAATCGAAGAGCCGCTGAGATGAGCGCCCTTCTCGTCGCCGCAGCGATCCTGCTCACGCAGGTCGAGGACCGCCCGAACGAAGCGGACATGTTCGGCGATTCGTCCGAGACGCCCGCGAGCGCTGACGCGGGCGTGGTGGTCGAGCAGGTGCTCGAGCAGCCGGACGGAGGGGTCGATCGCGACAGTGATCAGCTCGGCTCGGGCCCGTTGGTCTCGAAGTTCGATACGGCCGAAGCCGTCTCGGATCCGCTCAAGATCGGCGGCTCGTTGCTGATGTTCGCGCAGGGCTATTTCCAGGAGACGCGGCCCTTCCTCGACGGCTCGCTCTCGGCGCCGATGATTCTCGACGTGTACCTCGATGGCCGGCCCAGCGATCGCCTGCGCGCGTTCGTGAACGGCCGCCTGCAGTTCGACCCGACCTTCCCCGCGGGTGACGGCTCGAGCAACACCACCAACGCCTCGCAGGCCACGGGCACCTTCGTGGGGTTGACGCCGGCGACGAGGGCGAACCCGTCGGTGTTCCTCGATCAACTCTGGCTGCGGTTCGACATCGCGCGAAAGGTGTACCTCACCATCGGCCGCCAGAAGATCCGCTGGGGCGTCTCGCGCATCTGGTACCCGACCGACTTCCTCAACTCGCGGCCGCGCGATGCGTTCAACCCGTTCGACGTTCGTCTCGGCGTCAACGCGGTGAAGGTGCACGTGCCCGTGGAGTCGCTGGGCTGGAACTTCTATGCCTACGGCCTGCTCGACGGCGTGAACGTGACGAGCAGCGGGCTCAAGCTGCACCAGCTCGGCGGCGCGGTGCGCGGCGAGTTCGTGATCGGCCCCGCGGAGATCGGCATCGGCGGCGTCTGGCAGGAGGGCCGGCGCCAGCGCTACGCGGTCGACGTGAGCACCGCGCTCGGCCCCTTCGATCTCTACGCCGAGGCGGCCTTCCGCGACGGGCAGGACTTCGCGCTCTTCTCGTACCCGGACGGTCTGACCGAGGACAACCTGCTGGCCAACGTGGGCAACATCACCGCCAAGGCTTCACCGCGGGTGGTGGTGCAGGCGTCGGGCGGCGCGAGCTTTCAGTTCAACTACACCGACAAGAACTTCGCGATCGTGGCGGTGGAGTACTTCTACAACCCGGTCGGTTACGAGAGCCCGGTCGGCTACCAGGTGCAGACGTTCGCGCCCGCGGTGCTCGGCAAGACGCTCGACCCCAGCCAGAGCGTGGCGCTGTACCAGGGCAAGCACAACCTGGGGGTGACCCTCGTCTCGCCCGGCGTTCCCGGCGCCGACTGGATCACCGTCTCGCTCTCGAACGTCATCATCATGAATGATCCCGCGGCGATCACCCGCCTCGACGTGATCTTCCGCGTGCTCAACTTCTTGAGCGTGCAGGCGTTCGCCTCGGTCTTCTACGGCCAGCCGGGTGGTCAGCTGCGCTTCAAGCTCTCGGCGCAGACCATCAACGACATCGCGAACATCTCAGAGCTCGGCACGCCGGGATCAGGTGCCCAGATTCGCAGCTCGCTGGGCACGCTGCGCTACCCGCCGCTGGTTCAGGCCGGCGTGTTGTTGCGACTGGCGATCTGAGCGGTCGAACGCTTCCATCGGCGATGCAACCAGAGCCACTGCTCCGGGTGCTGCCGCACGAAGGTCTCGATGGTGGCGGTGAGCGCGGCGGTGTGCGCTTCGAGTGCCGCGCGACGGGTGGGCAGGTCGGGCACCGCGATGGGCCCTTCCACGCGCATCTGCAGCTGGCCTTCGTGCCGCACCGCCACCACCACGTAGACGGGCGCACCTGAACGCAGCGCGGCCATGGAGATCGCCGGCGTCGTCGACGCGGGCCGGCCGAAGAACGGCACCCAGAGTGCTTCGGGCCCCGGCAGCGCCTGATCGATCAACTGCACCACCGCCCGCCCCCGCCGCATCGCCTTGAGCATGTTCCGCAAGGCGCCCCGCTGCAGGATGAGCTCGACGCCCGCGCGTTCACGGCTGCGCACCAGCCACTCATTGAAAGCACCCGAGAGCGGCCTGACCACCGCCGAGAAGATGTGACCGCGACGCGCCATCACTTCAGCAAAGAGTTCCCAGCTGCCGAGATGAGCCGAGGCGATCAGCACGGGCTGATGCGCGGCCAACAGCACATCGAGCCCTTTCCAGTCGGCCACCGAGACCGCGCGCTCGACTTCTTCGTCGCTCAACAGGTCCGAGGTGACCGATTCCAGCATCGCGCGCGACATCGAGCTGAACGCGGCGCGCACGATGCGCTGGTGCTCGAGCGGGGTCAGCTCGGGGAAGGCGCGCTGCACGTTGTCGAGCGCGACGCCGCGGCGAACGCGCAGGGCCCAGACCGCCCACCCGACGAAAGAGGCGAAGCGCTCGCGCGCGAGGCGAGGCAGCTTTCGAAGCAGGTGAAGCACCGTCGCCACGGCCAGCGTCGTCACGCGCGAGGCAGGCCGTGGCTGACTCGACGTCTTGTCGGGGGGCGTGTCCAGGGCGGAGGTGCGGGCGCTCATTCCATCGTGGGGCTAACCATGCTGCGGCGGCATTCAGCAGCGCCGTCGAGCGCGTCTTTCACGCGGCCGTTCAGGTCGAGCACGGCCTTGAAGAGAGGGAGCGCCTGATCACACTGGCCGCGCGAACGCAGCCCACCGGCGACCTTCAACTTCTCGCGGATGCTGTCGATCTTCGCGAGGAGCGCCTTCGCTTCGACGGAAGCCTCGGAGTCTGCAGCGACCGACTTCAAGTACGTCTCTGCCTCGTCGAGCTTGGCGACCTCGAACTCGGTCTTGCCCTTGCCCAGGCTGGCGCGGGCGTTCTCTTCGCGGGTGCGCAGCTCTTGCTCGCGAAGCAGCTTCATCGCCTCGAGGCCGGGGTCCACCCGTGGGGCATCGGGGTCCTTCACGACGGGCGGCTCGTTCTGCACCACCACCGGCCTGGTGGTGTCGGGCCGGGTGACCGCGTAACCGATGCCCGCGAGCGCGAGAACGCCGATCACCGCGACGGCGATCAGCGGCGCCTTCGACTTCTGCACCGTGGGCGGAAGCGAGGCATCGCCCAGCTGCGTGACCGCACCGGGGCGGCCATCGAGCTGAAGCTGCCCAATCGAACCGAGCGACGGCCGCTGAGCGACGGCGGACGCGTCGGTCTTGATCAGCGTGTGCGCGGTCGAGTCGTGATCAGCCATCGTACCGGGCGACGCGATGCCCGAGAGATTCGAGAGCGGAATGGGCGTGGCCATCGGCACCACGGCGCGCACGTTGGTGTTGCTGCGCTGCAGCGGCGGCACGGACAGGTGGGCCTGCGTGGGGATCGCCTGCGAGAGCGCGCTGGCGAAAGACAACATGTCGGGCCAACGCGGCTCGATCTGCTTCTGGCAGGCGCGCTGAAGCACCGCCTCGAGCTCGGGGTAGTCGAGATCGGGCGCGTAAGAGGCCAGCGGGGGGAGCGGATCCATCACCTGGCGGCGGAGGATCTCGGAGATCGTGGTGCCATCGAAGGGCTGGCGCCCGGTGAGCGACTCGAAGAGCACGATGCCCAGCGAGTAGATGTCGGCGCGGGCGTCGACCTCTTTACCCTCGACCTGCTCGGGCGACATGTAGCGGGGCGTGCCCGCGATGGCGCCAGCGACGGTGAGCTTGGTGCCCGCATCCATCAAGCGCGCGATGCCGAAGTCGAGCACCTTGGCGTGCACACCGCGGATGCCGCGGCGGATCATGATGTTCTCGGGCTTGAGATCGCGGTGAATGACGCCCTTCTCGTGGGCGTTGGCGAGCACGTCGGCCACCTGCAAGACGATCTCGATCGCCTCGATGAGGGGAAGGCGGCCCTGCTCAGAGATCACCTTCTTGAGGTCGACGCCTTCGCAGTACTCCATGGCGATGAAGAGGTTGCCCTCTTCGTCTTGCCCGAAGTCGTGCAGCGCGACGGCGTTGGGGTGCGCCACGCGCGCGTACGACTTGGCCTCGTTCAGGAAGCGGCGGGCGATCTCAGCGTCAGAAGAGAACTCCGACTTGAGGAACTTGAGCGCGACGCGGTGGCCGATGCCCAGCTGCTCCGCGAGGTAGACGGCGCCCATGCCGCCCTGCCCCAGCTTGCGGATGATCTTGAACTTCCCCTTCACCACGCGGTCGACCATGCGGTCTGTCGCCGGCGCGAGGCGGATGGTTTCAGACGTGCCGCACTGAGGGCACTTGCCACCCCAGCTCGAGTGTTCCGACCCACAACCCTGACAGATGAAAACGGCCATCTTTCTTGGTCACTCCGCCTCGGCGCATCTTCCGCTGCGCTTCAGCTGCTTGGCCCTGCTTCGCAGGGACGGCTGCGTTCCGGGGCTACTTCTCCGGTGGGTAGCGCGTGTTGAAGAGAAGCTTTTCGAGCTCCGCCGCGCCTGAGACCGAAGAATCACCCAGCGCGAGCGCCGCACGCAACACCGCCGTCCGGGGGTCGTCCTTCAGCGGGCCTTCCATCACCTTGAGCGCAGCGGCACGTTCACCCGCCTGCACGAGCGCCATGCCCTTGAAGAACACGTATTCCTTGTTGTCCGGGTCGCTCCTGGAGGCTTCCACGAAGTGCGCTTCGGCCTTCTTCCACGACTTCTCGTTGAGCTCTGCGAGCCCGTCGAGGAAGGCCATGCGGCCGCGTGCATCAGCAGCAGCAGAGCCCACGTCTTGCGCGACCTGGTAGAGCGGGCGGGCGCTGCGGAGCACTTCAGGCGTGAGCTGAGCGCCCGAGAGCGCCTGCTTGTGCACGGCTTCCGCTTCGGCAGTCGCCGCGGCGCCCAACTTGGCGGCCATCTCACCCAGCTCAGGCCCGAGGAAGCCTTCCTTCACCAGCGCACGAAGCGTCTCGGAAGCCGAACCAGGCCCCAGCAACTGCTTCGCGTCGAGCGCCGTGAAGAACGCAGCGCGCTGATCGACGAAGCCGCGGGTGGGATCCTCAGGCGGCTTGCGCAGGCCCTTCACCTGTCGCTCGCACTGATCGCTCTCGGCGGCGGCCTTCTTGCGATCGGGGCTGTCAGGAACCGACTTCAAA
>JBKJSE010000169.1:0-9251 GCA_046595925.1 Archangium sp.
CTCGACTGCGCTCGATGCGAACGGTGGGTCTGTTCCTTCGATGAAATCGCCAGCTAGATGGTGAAGCGGTCGGTGACCCCGGCGGTGCGCTGCAGGATCGCCGTCCAGCCGATCAACGCGTCGACCTTCGGCTCGACATCGGGCGGCGTCAGCCCGATCGACGCCATCGAGCCCGAGCAGGCGAACAACGTAGCGTTGCCTGAGTCACGCACGACATCGAGCAGCTGCCGAATGGTGGGGATCCCCCGGAGCTCCATCGTGGCGTTCACGTCATCGCGCTCGAGATCGGGCTCGTCGAGCAGGTCACGGGCGAGGCGTTCGAGCGCCCACCAGAAGAAGTACAGCTCGACCTTGCGCCCCAGCGCCGTGGCAGCCGCGGCGATGGAAACACCCTGGTGAACTGCGTCGTATTCCCCACGATGCAAGAAGATGCAGACCGGGCCCGTCATGCGCCGCCTTCTACGGCGATTGGCGACCACTGGCGCGCGTTCTTCGACCGCCCGTGACGTACGTAAGTGAATCCGCAGTCTTCCGTGTGGAATCCTGCAGAAGGTCCCTGTTAGGAGAATCGGCCGATGCACGACGAGACCACAGCCCGGCGAAAAGATGCCCATCTCGATCTGTGCGCGACTGAAGAAGTGGCCCCCGTCGAGAACTCCACGCTGCTCGACGACGTGCGGCTCATTCACTGCGCGATGCCAGAGCTCTCGTTCGACCAGGTGTCGCTCGGGGTGAAGTGGTTCGGCAAGTCGCTCAAGGCCCCTATCCTGATGACCGGGATGACGGGCGGCACTGAGCGCGCCGGGCAGGTGAACCGCGATCTCGCTCAAGTGGCCGAAGAGTTCGGCGTGGCCTTCGGCGTGGGCAGCCAGCGCGCGATGGCCGAGCGGCCTGAGCTCGCTGCGACCTTCTCGGTGCGCAACGTGGCGCCCAACACCGTGGTGCTCGGGAACCTGGGCCTCGTGCAGGCGACCCGTATGACGGTCGATCAGATTCGCCGGCTGTCCGATTCGATCGGCGCCGACGCGCTCGCCATTCACCTGAACCCCGCGCAGGAGCTCAGCCAGCCCGAAGGCGATCGTGACTTCGAGCTCGGCTACCTGACCATCACCGCGCTGGCGAAGGCCTACGGCGATCGGCTGCTGGTGAAAGAGACCGGCTGCGGCGTCTCTCCTGAAGTGGCGCGCAAGCTGGTCGAGTGCGGCGTCTCGAGCATCGACGTGTCGGGCCTGGGCGGCACCTCGTGGGTGCGCGTCGAGCAGCTGCGTTCTTCCGGCGTCGCCCGCGAAGTCGGCGCGCAGTTCGCCACCTGGGGCATTCCCACGGCGGCCGCGGTGGCCTCGGTTCGCAAGGCCGTCGGCCCCGAGATCAAGCTGGTCGCTTCGGGCGGTATCCGCACCGGCCTCGACATCGCCAAGGCGCTCGCGCTCGGCGCGGACCTGGGCGGCATGGCGTTGCCGATGTTCCGCGCGCAGCAGGTCGGCGGGGTGGCGGGCGTGCGTACGGCCCTGCAGACGGTGATCACCGCGCTCACGCAGGCGCTCGCGTTGACCGGAAGCCGCAACGTCACCGAGCTGCGCCGTCAGCCGCGCGTGGTGACGGGTGAGCTCAAAGATTGGTTGCAGGCCCTGGTATGAAGTCGATGAAGAATTCGGAGACGGAAATGGCAGACCTGATGACGTCGCGGCTCTCTGGCTTTCACAAGCTGCCGGTCGCAGATCGTTTGGGCACCGTGGCGCGGATGATGCGGTTGTCGGGCGATGAGGTGGCTGCGCTTCAGGGCTCAGGGCTCAACATCGAGATGGCCAACCAGATGATCGAGAACGCCATCGGCATCTTCACGTTGCCGCTGGGGCTGGGTCTGAACCTCCAGGTCAACGGCCGCGACTACATCGTGCCGATGGCCGTCGAGGAGCCCTCGGTGGTGGCCGCGGTCAGCTTCGCCGCGAAGATCGTTCGTGAAGGGGGCGGCTTTCAGGCCGAGGCCGACGACCCGATCATGATCGGCCAGGTGCAGCTCACCGGCTACGGCGATCCGTCGGAAGCGTCGAAGGCGCTGGTCGCGCACAAAGAGCAGATCCTCGCGCTGGCCAACAGCTTCCACCCGGCGATGGTGGCGCGTGGTGGTGGCGCGAAGGACATCGAGGTGCGCGTGTTGCCTGCGCCCGAGGGCCCGCGCGGCGAGCCCATTCTCGTGCTGCACCTCTACATCGACACCCAGGAGGCGATGGGGGCCAACCTCATCAACACCATGTGCGAAGGCGTGGCTCCGTTCGTGGAGCAGGTGACCGGCGGCAAGGTGTTCCTGCGCATTCTCTCGAACCTGGCGGACCGCCGCCTGGCGCGCGCGTCGTGCCGCATTCCGGTCGCCTCGTTGGCCGACTTCAACATGCCGGCCGAGTCGATCGCCGAAGGCATCGTGCAGGCCAGCCGCTTCGCTCAGGCTGACCCGTACCGCGCGGCGACGCACAACAAGGGCGTCATGAACGGCGTCGACGCGGTCGCGATCGCCACCGGGCAGGACTGGCGCTCGATCGAAGCAGGCGCGCACGCGTTCGCCTGCCGTGATGGTCAGTACCGCCCGCTCTCGACCTGGATGCTGGAAGAAGGTCACCTCGTCGGCCGCATCGAATTGCCGCTCGCGCTGGGCACCGTCGGTGGGCCCATCAAGGCGCACCCGCAGGTGCAGGCCGCGCTCAAGGTGCTCCGCGTTTCGAGCGCCCGCGAGCTCTCGATGGTGATGGCGGCCGTCGGCCTCTCGCAGAACTTCGCGGCCGTGCGCGCGCTGGGCTCGGTGGGCATTCAGAAGGGCCACATGGCCCTGCACGCGCGCTGCGTGGCGGTGACCGCGGGCGCCCGGGGGCACTGGGTCGAGCAGGTCGCCAACGCGCTGGTGAAGGCAGGCCAGGTGAAGGTCGAGAAGGCCAGGGAGATCCTCGCGGTGATGATGAAGGATCAGCCTGCGCCCGTGCTCGGAGACGTGAGCGGCCCGTGAGCGCTGAGCCGCAGCACCGCAGTCACCTCACGTCGTTCGGCCCGGGGAAGGTGATCCTCCTGGGTGAACACGGCGTGGTCTATGGCCACCCCGCGCTCGCCGCGGCCATCTCGCGTGGCATGCGCGCGTGGGGCGTGCCGTCGGAGTCCACCTCGCTCGAGATCCCCGACGGGGTTTCTCCTTCGCAGCAGGAAGCGCTCGAGCGGGCGTTCGCGCGCGCGGCGAAGAAGACGAAGCACCCGAAGATCTCGGTGCACCTCGAGAGCGAGCTGCCGTTGTCGATGGGCCTGGGCAGCTCGGGCGCGCTGGCGGTCGCGGTGTGCCGGGTGTTGCTCGAGGCGCAGACCGGAGAGCCCGCGAAGGCGAAGCAGGTCGAGGCGCTCGCCTTCGAGATGGAAAAGGAATTCCACGGCACGCCCAGCGGGGTGGATCACACCACCAGCGCGCGCGGCACGATGGTGCTCTTCAAGCAGGGCAAGGCGGCGGTGGTCTCAGCGTCGAAGCCGGTCAAGGTGCTGGTGGCGATGGTGGGGCCTCGCTCGTCGACCAGGCAGACGGTGAGCGCGCTGCGTGAACGCCAGAAGAAGTGGCCTGCCCGGTACAAGCGGGTGTTCGAGCAGATCGGCAAGCTGGTGCTGGAAGGCGCGAGCGCGGTGCGGGCCGGTGAGCTCGAGGCGCTGGGCGACGTGATGAACATGAACCACGGCATGCTCAACGCGCTGGGGCTCTCCAGCCCGCCCATCGAAGAGATGGTCGCGCGGCTGAGGGGTCTGGGTGCGCTGGGCGCGAAGTTGACCGGTGCAGGTGGAGACGGCGGCGCGGTGATCGGTTTGTTCCGCGAGCCTGAGCCTTCTGTGATGAAGCTGCGCGCGCAGGGCGTCGACTGTTTCGCCAGCCAGCTCGCTGGGCCGCGCGCTCTGTAACCTGAGGGGAGAGGGCATTTCAGTGAAGGCGACAGCAACCGCACACCCGAACATCGCGTTGGTGAAGTACTGGGGAAAACGCGACGAGAAGTTGATCCTCCCGCACCAGTCGAGCCTGTCCGTCACGCTGGGGCCGCTGCAGGTCACCACCACCGTCGAGTTCACCTTCAAGAAGGGGCTCGATCAGATCGAGCTCAACGGGAAAGTCGCGGCAGGTGCCGAGCGCAAGCGCGTGGAAGAAGCGCTCAAGCTGGTGCGCGCGGAGAGCGGCAAGAAGCTGGGCGCGGCGGTGATGATCTCTCGCGGTGACTTCCCCGCGTCGGCAGGGCTCGCTTCCAGCGCGGCCGGTTTCGCGGCGCTGGCCGTCGCAGCGCGCGCGGCCGCGGGGTTCGAGCGCGATACGCGGGCCGAGTCGATCCTCGCGCGGCGGGGCAGTGGATCGGCTTCGCGCAGCATCGAAGGCGGCTTCGTTCGCTGGAATCGCGGCAAGCGGGCGGACGGGAAAGACAGCTTCGGCGAGCAGCTCTTCGGCCAGGCGCATTGGCCGGACCTGCGGTTGCTGGTCGGCATGGTCAGTCGCGAGGAGAAGGAAGTGAAGTCGCGCGACGGCATGCGTTCGACGGTCGAGACTTCGCCGTACTACCCGGCGTGGGCGAAGGACGCCGAGCGCGAGGCGAGGGAGATCGTTCGGTTCGTGAAGCGGCGTGATCTCGAAGCGGTCGGGGAGATCGCCGAGCGCAACGCGTGGCGCATGCACGCCACCGCGATGGGGGCGAGGCCTCCGCTTTGTTACTTGAAGCCGGCGACGCTGGCGGTGATCGAGGCGTGCCGGCAGGTGCGGCAGCAGGGTGTCGGCGTTTGGTTCACGCTCGATGCGGGGCCGAACCCGGTGTTGCTGACGACGGTGAAGGATGAGGCTTTGGCCGCGGGGATCGTGCGTCAGCACGGCGCGACTGAGGTGGTTCACTGCGTGCCCGGTGGTGATGCCCGGGTCATCGAGCAGCACCTGTTCTGACGTTCTCCCTCTCCCTGCGGGAGAGGGAGGCCTTTGAGTTCTTAGAAGTCGACGCCAACCCCGGGCGCAGGAATGGCCAGCGAAAGCCGCTGCACGTTCCCGCCGTAGAGCTGCCGGTAGATGAACAGGTCGATCGTCACCTGCTTCACGTAGCCGCGCGTTTCCTTGAACGGGATCTCTTCGACCCATTGATCGAGCTGTTCGTCACCGCGCTCCTTCGCCCACCGGGCCACCGACCCCGGCCCACCGTTGTACGCAGCGGCGACGAGGGTGGGGTGGTGCAACCGCGTGGTCAGCGCGCGCAGGTACCAGGTGCCCAATCGAATGTTCCACTCGGGCGAATACAGCTCGGCGTCATCAGCCGGGGGCATCTTCAGCTCGACCGCGATCGACCGCGCCGTGGGCGGAATGATCTGCATCAACCCCCGCGCATCAGCGCTGCTCGTCACCTCGGGCGCAAACGCGCTCTCGCGCCGCATGATCGCCCACGCCAACGCGGGCTCGACGTCGTGCTTGAGCGCCCACGTCTCGACGCTCGAACGGAACGCGCGCGGGTACATGAGTGACAACGCCTCGGGCGTGCGCTGCGTGTACACCGCGCCCCACAGGTACCTCGCCGCCACCGCGTGCGCCGCGCCGAAATCACCCAGCGCCTGGAGCGCGTGACCCCACTGCAGCGCGTCAGCCGAAGGCATCGTGGACACCGCGCGATTCACTTCCTGGGCGGCGTCACGGAAGAGCCCGGTGCGAGAGAGAAGAGCAGCGAGCTCGAGCCCCGCAGGCCGCTTCGCCGGCAGCACCTTCGGCTGCACGAGGAAGGGCAGCGGCACGTCCACCGACAGCTCCTGCAGCCGCTCAGAGGCGAGCAGGCCGTAGAACGTGCCCGGGTAGCCATTGACCACCGCGCGATATTCAGTCACGAAGTCGGCCGTCGGCCCCGCATCGGTCGCGCCCTGAAGTTGCCCCGCGCGCGCAGCCCAGTAGAGCGCCTGCGGCACCAGCTGCGACTTCTTGAAGTCGACCCCGAGCGACGACAACACCGGCCGCGCGTCTGCAAATTTCTTCGCGCGAATGAGCGAGAACCCGCGGAACCAACGCGCTTCATCACGCCGCCGTGAATCAGGGTGACGCGTCTCGAACTCGATGAAGTCCTTCACGGCCGTATCGAACTCACCCGAGTTCATCGCCAGCCACGCCGCGAGATAGCCCGCTTCATCGGCCGCGCGATCGCCCGGAAACTGCAGGTCGAGCTTGCGAAACGCCGCGCGCGCGGCCGCGTTGTCCTGCAGCCGCATCAACCGCTTCGCCGACGTCAGCAACGCTTGCGCCGCGATCAACGGAGGCCCCGCTGCCGCGATGGCCAGCTGCGCCTGCGCGTCGGCGTCTCTCTCTTTTCCACGCGTCAGCAGCGCCTGCCCCCGCAGCAACGCCGCCTTCGGATCGTTCACGGGCGCGTCTTGAAGCGCGTCCAACGCCGCCAGGCACTTTCGCGAATCACCCGCATCGAGCATGGCCTGCGCACGCAGCACGGCTTCATCGAAGCTGAGCGCCCACACCCCGTCGGCCTCGAGCTTCGCCTGCGCTGCTGCTCCGTGAGGGTGCGTGGGGAACCGAAGCGCGAGCGACTTCCAGTCATCACGCGCGAGTGAGCCCAGCTTCGAGACCTCGCGGGCCAGGGCGCGTGTGTAGAGCAACTCGGGCAGACGAGCGACCTCAGGGTCTGCGTCGAGCAACGCGCGCGCCTTCGCTGCGTCACCCAGATCGAGATACAGCTCAGCGAGCCTTCGATCGATGCGGGGCTGCAGCCACGCGGGCGCCGCCTTGCGCGCCTTCACCAGGGTCTTCACGGAGAGTGCGCGTTGACCCGCCCAGGACTGCGCTTCACCCAGGTACCAGCCGTGAAACGCCTCGAGGCCTTTGGGTGCTTTCCCCGCGGAAAGACGCTGAGCGGCGACGTCGGCGGCGCCTTCTGAGAGTTCCAGGAAGGCCGTCAGGAGCGTCAACCGCTCGCGATCGGCGCACTTCGCCTTCACGCACGCATCGAGCTCGAGCTGCGCGTCTTCCACGACCCCCGCGCGATGAACTCGTACCGACTCGAGAAGCGCATCTGATTGCGCGGCGGCCAGCCGACTTGCAATCAGCAGTGGCAGAAGGATTCGCAACATCCATGTCTCAAACATGGGGACCCCGGTTTGACATTCGTCGACTGAGTGCCGTACATCGGCCCTCGCTCGCTTTCTCTCACAGGGAAGCGAGTGCAAACGAGAACTGAGTGATTCCCATAAGGATTCCGGGACCTGTCGGCGACCACCCCCTTTTTTTGCCGACCGCAGAACAGTAGGGCCCGCGTTTCACAGAAGTCGTCTTCGAAGCACCGTAGTCGTGGGGGGATCTCGCAGCCGGGAGGCCGAAACCGCACATGAAGCCGTGTCCCACCGAACTTCCACAGAGCATCAATCCTGAAGCCGGTCCCAAGCGTCTTGGGGTCGAGCACCACCGCAATCTCGACTGTGCCCACTACGATAACTGCCTCGATGAGGCAGTCCGTCGCGGGTGGCAGTCTTTTACCTGCATCAAGTGTCCGCTCTACGCGCTGCCGTCGGCGCAGCAGGCAGGCATCGAGTCCTTCGCGACCCAGCGTCGCGTGGTCTGATCGCAGCAGCCTGACTTTTTGAGAACGACGCCTCTCGGCTCACGCCGGGGGGCGTTGGTGTTTCAGCTCTTCGTCAGGCTCACCACGCCGCGGCGAATGAGATCTTTCATGCACTCCTCGATGTCGACCGGGGAGACGTCGAGCTGCGCGATCACCTCGCGCGGCGGCATCTTCTCTTCGCAGATCAACCGCGCCGCCTCGAGCCACTGCTTGGGGCCCACCGCGCAGTAGACCGCGTACAGATCGGTGTTCACGTCGATGTGCGTGGCGGTCACCATCAGCGACTCGCGCATGCGCCGCTCGTTGTCGTTGAGCGCCGAGCACGCGCGTTCGATCAACACCTCGGTGGCGAGGAACAGGTTCTGCGTGAGCCCTCCGACGGGCCCTTCGATGAACGCACCTTCACCCGCGCGGCTGGCGATGAACGCGTTGAAGGCGCGCTCACCTTCGGCGGTGTACTTGCCGGCGATCGCCGACGCGTGGAAGCAGGCGCCCTCGTTGAAAGAGAGGCTGTACGCCGCCCACCCATCACGGCAGCTCACGGTGCCGCTGAGCCCGCGCTGCGCGAGCTGACGCAACAACCACTGCGGGCCCACGGTGTGAATGCCGAGCTCGTTGGTGCGGCCCATCTCGAGGTTCGCCAGCAGCGTACGGCGCGGCTCGAGCAGCTTGACCACCTGGCCGACGATCACGTCGAGCTTGGTGCCCTTCGAGAGGTACGCCTGCGCACCCGCGTCGAGCGCGCGCAGTGACTCGCGGTAATCGTCGTGAGCCGAGAGGAACGCGATGGGCAGCTCACGCGTGCGGAAGTCTTCGCGCAGCGAGCGCAACATTCCCCAGCCGTCGAGGTGCGGCATGTTGAGATCGGCCAGCACCGCGTCGAACTCGTGCTGGAGCGAGACCTCGAAGCCCTCGTTGCCGTCGGTCGCGGTGCTCACCACGAAGCCGTGCTTGGTGAAGAGCGTGGAGAACATCTTCAGGATCGCCGGATCGTCGTCGACCAGCAGCAGCTGCGTGGCGCTGCCGTGAGGAGCAGGGGGCGGCGGCTCGGCAGGCTGATGCGGCACCTCGAACGCGAGCGGCTCGTCGTCGTCGGTGACGCTCACCTCGGCGATGGGCGTCTCTCCCGTCACCGTGTCGCCCACTTCGATCACCACGCCCGCGCCTTCGCTGTGCGAGCCGGCGACCTCGGTGAAGCTCCAGCGCACCTGCGGCTGCTTGAGCATCGCGTTCACGGCGTCCTGCCCGTGCGCGCCGAGGAAGGAGGCCTTGTCCAGCTTGCCGTAGATGAAGCTGGCCCGCGCTTCGTTGGGCGTGCGCGCGTTGGTGATCAGCACACCACTGCGGCGCGTGCGGCGAATGTGTTCGATGAAGCGGAAGAGGGTGGCCGCGTCGGCCGTGCCCGCGCTGTTGCCGGTGCGCGTCGAGACCTCTTCATGGAGCGCGCGCACCACGCCGATGTGCGCGGCGGTGAAGGGCGCGGCGAGCAGGCCGACCACGCCGGTGCGCATGCCCTGCACGAAGTTGGCGTCAGAGGTGTCTTTGCACACCACCACCACGGGCCGCTGCGCCGAGCCCACGTCGCTGGAGAGCGCGTCGAGTGCCTGGATCACGAAGTCAGACTCGAGCTCGCCGAACACCAGCAGCAGGTGCGGCTTGAGCTGC
>JBKJSE010000001.1:0-3574 GCA_046595925.1 Archangium sp.
TGCACCCGCTGCTCGACCAGCAACACGAACGGCACCTCACCCGAGACCTTCTTGAGCGCGTCGAAGCGCGAGTCCGTCAAACGCTGAGCCGAGATCGCCTCGAGCGGCACTTCGACCACCTCGAGGTTGTGATCGTCGAGCTCAGCGTTGATCGCCTTCTTGAGCGCCTCGGGCGGCGCGAACGGCTGGCCCGCGTAGCCGGGGTCGACGATGTAGGCCACCGACACCTTCGCCCTCTCAGCCAGGCGCTGCCGGGGAACCTTCGGCATGCAGCCAAGACACGTGACGGCCAGCACCGACAAGACGAGCGCGCGCATCAGAACCACCCCTCAGACTCCAACGACACCAGGTGATGCCACGAGATGGTCCCCGTCGGCTTGAACGCGTCGAACTGATCGAGCCGCTCTACGAAGGCGTTGCCGAACGCCGCGTGCTGGCTCGAGAGCTGAAAGCCGTACAGCAGACGAATCGACGGCCGCGCGTAGATGCCGAAGCCCGTGGGGTTGAGCACGATGCCGGTCTTCAGCTGCCAATTGTTGCGCACCGCCGCATCACCGAACTCGAGCCCGCGCGTGTCGGGCACACCGGCGCTGTTCTGGAAGATCGACTCGAAGGTGGTGCGGAAGAGATTGCCGTTGAGCGAACGCTCCTGGCTGATGGAGTTTTCCAGGAGCCAGTGCACCGTCTTCGTGAAGTACAGCTGCAGCCGCAGCACGGTCGAGATGTACGAGCGGTTCGCCTCGCTCGCGACGATGGTGTTCGCCAGATCGCGATCCTGGCCGTAGAGCGTCGACCACACCGCGTCGAGCCGGTTGGGGATGAGCTGCAGCTGCATCTCGTTCCCGACCTGCAGGGCGTAGCGATCGCGCGTGAGATCGGCCGTGTAGACCTGCACCGAACGGCCTTCCCACGAGTCGGTGTACGAGTTCTGCGGGTGCAGCCGCTGATAGCGCGCGAACAGGTTATTCCAACGAATGGGCCCCAGCTTGCCGAAGCCCAGGTAGCCCACCACGCGCCACGAGACGTTCGTCTGGGCGGACGCCTGGGGGAGCGGAAACTGCTCCACCTCGGCCACCGGGTTGTTCTCGACGAAGCGTCGCAGCACCTCTTTGCGCGCGAAGTCTTCGTAGCCGACGTTCGGCGTCACGTACGACGAGTTGCGATTGCCCGCGATGAACGGCTCGACCGCGATCTGCCCGCCACCACCGAGCTCGAAGTGTTCACCCAGGCGCACGCGCACGGCGCCGCCCGCGGTCATCAACGGCACGTACTGAAGCCCGCGCACGAAGAACCCGGAGTCACCCACGCCGATCAACGCGTCGACCGCGCCCGATGAATAGCGCGCCGACAAGCCCACCGTGTCTTCGAACAGCTGAGCAGGGCGCGTGTCGTAGAGGCCGAGGTCGCCGAAGAAGTACTGCAACGTGCCGAGCTGGAAGACCACGTTCGGGGCGAGAACGTTGCCGGCGCGCGCGTAGAGCTGACTCAAGCGGAAGTTGATCAGGTTGCCGTTGCCCGAGTCAGCCGTCGCGACCGAGCCGCCTTCGACGCGCGCGTGCAGGCTCGCCCAGATGTCCGTGGTACCCGGTGGTGCCTGGAGCAGATCGAGCTTCATCTCGAGCGCGGCGTACGGCCCTTCGTTCATCAACCGGCCGTTGATGTTCCAGTAGCCGAGCCGCCCGTTGCCGCCCTGAAAGTCGGGGCGAGCCATGATGCGGAAATACCCACCGGCGCTGAAGCGGCTGTCGGGGGCCTGCGCGAGAGCGAGTCCAGGGAGCAGCAACACGAGCAGGGAGAGGGCGCGCACGAGCGCACGGTTCTACCCAATGCCGGCACCATCCACGATCAGATCCGCTCGAAGTCCAGGCGGATTCGGTACACCAGATCGCTCACGCGCGGGTCGCTCTGCTCGAAGCGAATGCCCATCATGTGCTCGGTGGCCCACATCACGCGGCCGAGCATCTCCACCGCTTCGCTGCCGTGAGGCAACTCGAGCCGCATCGAGACCAGGGACATGGGGGGCAACGGCCGGGGCGTGAGCACCCCGATGCCGGCCTCTGAGATGTCGTTGACCCGATCGTTCACGCGCAGCTCGTCGCTGCGAACGTGCACGATGAATTCGGTCGGCAGACGGGAAAACCGGCGCGCCTGCGTGTAGCGGTGCGTCTTCGATGTGAAAAATTCAGTGTCCATCACGACCCCCGGAAACGGTGATCACCACACTGCGCGCGACTGAGTGCCCCTGCAACTGGCCTCGCGATCTCTAATTGCCTGCTTCCAGAACGGTAACGGTGCGGGGCTTCGCCGTGTAGGTGCTGGTGGTGATCGGGTCGGGGTTCGAGAGCCAGACGTTGTTGGAAGCGCGCTGCGGCTTGTTCTGCATCACCAGCGTTTCAGGCAGGTCGAAGTACGACTGCGTGTCGATCACCCGTTTCCACGATCGGCCCTGGGGCAGCGTGAAGGTGACGTCGCTCACTTCGCCGTTGATCAAGATGGCCAGCTCAGGCCCCTTTGACGCATCGTAGAAGTGCATCATCAGGTTCTTGCCGTTCCACGTGGCGCCATCGGCCGGGTTGTTCTGGGCGTTCTTCCAGGAGAACGGCGCGGCCTGCCGGTATTCCAGAGGCGCGAAGGCGTACTGGTGCGACTTGCGGAAGGCGATCACCTGCTTGACGAAGTCATGCATGCGGTGACGCGGGTCTTGCGCCTGCCAGGTGCCCCAATCCATCCAGTTGAACGAATTGTCCGCGAGCGTGGAGTAGGCGTTGTTGTTGCCCAGCTGCGTCCTCATCCACTCGTCGCCGGCCCACAGCAGCGGCGTGCCCTGGCTGATCATCAGCGCGACGAACAGATTGCGCATCAGCTGGCGCTTCATCGGCTCGTCGTTCCAGTTCTTCGAGCGGTTGTTGTCTTCGCCTGAGATCTTCTCGCACCACGCGCTGGTCGGCTCGGTGCAGCAGATCTGGTTGAGCGGGCCGCAACCGTTCTGCTTCTGGTCGTAAGAGAACAGGTCGTACATGGTGAAGCCGTCGTGCACCGTGACGAAGTTCACCGAGTGGTACGGCTTACGCGAGTTCCAGTCGTACCAGCTCGAGCTGCCGGTGAGGAAGAAGCCGCCGTCCTTCACCTCGGTGCTGTTGAGCTTGAAGCCATCGTTGTTCTGGAAGGCGCGCCACCAGTCGCGGAAGCGGCCATTCCACTCACCCCAGCCCGTGCCCGGCTTGTTCGACGCCGCCGGAAACAGGCCGATGCGGGTGCCGTAGCCGTTGCTCAGCTCGTTGTTGCCCGGCCCGTTGAAGGAGCGCGAGAGATCGTAGCCACCCGCAGCCCAGGGCTCCGACATGAAGCGGGTGTTGTACTGCTGCATCAGCGGGTCATCGACGATCTCCTGGAGCACCGTGTTCTTCGGATCGTCCCAGACCACGTAGTCGAGATCTTTTTCGCCCAGCACCGGCGCGAGATCGAAGCGGAAGCCGTCGACGTGCATCTCTTCGACCCAGTACCGCAGCGAGTCGACGATGTGTTTGCGGAAGGGCTTGTGGTTGCACCGCGTCTCGTTGCCCACGCCGGTGTT
>JBKJSE010000231.1:0-6960 GCA_046595925.1 Archangium sp.
CCGTTCGCATCGAGCGCAGTCGAGATGCCACCTCTGCGCCGCGCGGCAGGTGACCCCTCGACTTCGCTCGGGGGGAACGGTGCTGTTCCTTAGGAGCCCAGTCGAGGGGTCACTTGCCGCTCGAAGCAGAGGTATTCCATCGACTGCTGTCGGGAGGATCGGTGGCCGAATGTCCCAGGGCGGGCCCCTCCGGTGTCGAACGGCCGACCGATGACGGCTAAAAGGGCGCTCGCATGAAGTTCCGCATGTCCCGCGCTGCGCTCTTCTTTGGACTGGTGGCGGCGGCCTGCCTCGATCCGCTCTACGAAGAAGGCGCGCACCTGACGCCCGGCTGGGTGTTGTGCTGCCCCTCGGGCGTGGTTGACACGTGCTACTGCGAATCGGCGAGCAGCTGTGAGCCTGAGCCGGCCGCTTGTTCCGGAGGCCGGTGCGCCCCTGCACTGTCCCTCTGCACCAACTTTCCCATGGCCGACGCCGGCACTACCGGCGGTGGTACCGGAACCGGCGGAGGAAGCGGCGGCGGTGCCGGAACGGGCGGCGGTGCGGCGGGTGGTGGCGGAGGGAGCAGCGACGCGGGCGCGACTACCGACGCCGGGGTCTCCGATGCCGGGGTCTCCGATGGCGGCACCGGCGGCGGTTCTGGCGGCGGCACCGGCGGCGGTTCTGGCGGCGGCATCGGCGGCGGTTCAGGCGGCGGCACCGGAACGACCTTCGAGTTCTGTTGCTTCAACTCGCGAGTGACGACCTGCGCCTGCCCCAACAGCGGCTGCACCAACCCGACTTTCACGCCGTGCCCCGGTGGCGGGTGTATCGCGGGCAGCAACACCGCGCTCTGCCGCTGACGTTTCTCAGCCCCTGAGACGGGATCAGAGTGAGCCGTTGGCGCGATCCGTGCTCAAGGGCCCGCCCGATGACGCGGCGCTCCTTCATTCGACCTTCGATCACGACATTCGCGAAGCATGTCGTTCTCTTTCTCACAGTGACCGTTAGTTCACTGGCGCTCGCGCAGGCCGTGCCCACCATCGGCGCGTCTGGCGGGGGCGAATCGATGGTTCCCTACCGGGGCACCAGCGTCTCGTACGGCGCCACGACCACCGTCTACAACTACTCCGAGTCGACGCTGGCGGTGACGCACCGCCTCGGCCTGTTGCCCGAGTGGCACTTCGGCAACGTCCTCACCGTTCGCAGCCGCTTCTACCTCACCCAGGAGCTCACCCAGTCCGACAGCACCACCTACCGCAACGAGGTCGAGCTCTCCGATCTCTGGCTCGACGCGGTCTGGAGCGGTTGGCGCGAGAAGGTCACCGGCATTCGCATCGCCGGCGATCTCCGAGTCACCTTCCCCACCTCGAAGTTCTCGCAGTTCTCGAGCCGCATCATGACGCTGGGCCCCTCGGCGAACGTGTCGAAGACCTTCAAGGTGCTCGGCGGCCTGACCTTCGTCTACGCCGCACGCCTCACGGGGCGCTTCCACCGGTTCACCACCCGGCAGAACCAGGGCCCGGCGACCACGAACGCAGCCTGCGGCCCCACCGTCGCCGGCAACGACTTGATCGACTCGACCGCCTGCCGCACCAACACGGGCGCTGCGAACATCGCCTTCGACGTCATTCACGGCCCCACCGTGTCGTTCAACCCTCACGAGCGCCTGAACATCGCGGCCTCGCTCTTCATGCAGCGCGGTTGGGTGCCTGCGCTCGCGGCCAACGAGCTGGTGCCCGCGGTGCCCATGCAGACGCGCGACTTCATCGGCTTCAGCCTCGGCGTCACCTACCAACCGTGGGACGTCGTCGGCTTCACGCTGGGCGCCTTCACCTTCGCCAACCAACTCGACCTCGAGGGGAAGACCATCTTCCCCCTCTTCAACCGCAACACCGTCGCGTCCCTCGACGCCACTTTCGATCTGGAAGCAGTCGTCTCGAGCATCACCAAGGAGAAGAAATGAGTCGCCACGCCCTCACCTTCCGTCTCGCCCTCGCCTCGGCCGCCCTTGCCCTCGCGGCAGGTTGTGCCATCGAGCAGGAGCCCATCAACCGGGTTCAGCCGAACTACTACGACAAGACGTTCTTCGTCGGAGCCGACTTCCAGGGCGTGAAGGACGACCCCGAGTTCTACAGCCAGTCGACCCTCGTCGACGTCGGCTACGGCGCCGGGCAAGACGGCCTCTTCACCAGCACCTACGCGCAGCCGCTCTCGCGCGTGAAGTGGCAGGTCACCGAGAACCTGCTGATCGCCCGCCTCGCCTATGAGCGCGTGAAGGACACGGACGGCAAGGGCGTCGGCAACGCCACCAACGACGGCATCGTCGTGGCCGCGTACCCGATCAGCAGCCACTTCGACATTCGCCGCCAGTACAACCCTTCGACCGGCGAGCAGCTCAACGTCATCGAAGAGAACACCCAGGATCGCCCGTGGTTCGAGCGCCAGTTCGTGCGCGTCGACTGGTCGAAGAACCTCTCGACCGACAACTACGAGTTCGACACCCTCTCGCAGATGGGCATCTACGGCGGCGTGCACTACGAGCCGCTCGCGTACGACGTGACCGACCCGAAGGACGAAGACGCGCCGCACATCGACCCGGCCAGCGGCTACCTCGACATCACCAACAAGGCGTTCGCGCGCCCTGAAATGGTGACCATCGAGCAGTGGGGCTTCACCTTCCCGGCCTGCTTCCTCGACGCCGACATCGGCGGCGGCGGCGCGCCCACCACGCAGTGCTCGCCCATCGAGCTGACCATTCGCAACTCGTTCCGCAAGGTGCCTGACAACGACTACGAGCCGGCAGACTGGGACGGCTACCGCTTCCAGGCGTTCGGCGCGTTCACCACCGACCGCAAGGGCTACGCGCGTGATTACGGCATGACCGACACGCAGTGGCACCGCTTCATCAACCGCTACAACCTGTGGGAGCGCAGCCACTTCTACAAGGACGCCGCGGCGATGACGGGCGCGGTGAGCTGCTTCACCCCTGGCACCACCCCGGCCAGCGCCGACCCGCACCGCGACGTGAACGACGACGGCACCGAAGACGAGTGCTCGACGGTGGGCGGCGGTTCGCGCTGCGACACCTTCAGCCAGAAGTGCACCCTGCCCTACCGCGACCGCGTGTCGAAGGCGGTGGTCTGGTACTACACCGAAGGCAGCAACCCCGACTTCTTCGACGCGACCCGCGAAGCGACCCACGAGTGGGACGTCGCGATCCGCAGCTCGATCCAGGCGGCCCGCTACACCGAGTGCGTGCGCACCAAGGGCAGCGGCTGCAACGACGCCTCGCCGATGTACTTCGGCCAGCAAGACGACAACCACGACGCCATCTGGCTCGCCAAGGAAGTCGATGACTGCCGCGGTGGTCTCTACACGGCCAACCAGGACTGCGAGAGCCTCGCCCAGACCCTCGGCGCCGAGCGGAACATGAGCGCGGGCGTGATCGCGCTGGCCCAGATGAAAGAGGCCGTGGTGCTCTGCCACAGCCCGGTCGAGCTGAACGACCCCGAGGCCTGCGGCTTCCCCCGCCTGCCCGCGACCCTCACCGCGGCGCTCTGCTTCTCTGCGCGTCTCGAGGGTGACGACGCCACGATGAGCGAGTGCCGCAAGGCGCTGCAGGTGCGCAAGGGTGACCTGCGCTACAACGCGGTCAACACCATCACCTCGCCGCAGACCCCGTCGCCCTGGGGCATCATGGTCGACGCGCACGATCCGCTCACCGGCGAGAAGGTCTCGGCCAGCGTGAACGTGTGGTCGCACGTCACCGACCTCTGGAGCCAGGGCGTGGTCGACACGGCCCGCTACATCAAGGGCGAGCTCACCACCGCCGACGTGACCGAAGGCACCTACGTGCGTGACTGGGCCAGCGCGGCTGAGGCGGCCAGCTCGGGCGGCTCGCTGGCGAAGCTCGGCCCCGACGAGCAGAAGAGGCAGTTGGCGGCGTCCCTGGGCGCGACCGACCTGGTCAACCTCGAGGCCACCCTGCAGCAGGTCAAGGGCAGCGCGACGTTCAAGAAGGCCAAGAACATGCGCAAGGAAATGAGCGAGGTGCGTTTCGACGCGACCCAGCCTTCCACCACCCGTGCGATCTACGACGCCCGCCGCAAGCGCGCGCTCGACAGCCCGACCGAAGCCGCGCTCACCACCCGCACCATGCAGCAACTGGCGGGCAACGCGTCGTCGCTGGGCACCTCGGCCATGCTGGCGCTCTCATCGCCGCTGCGAGGCGCAAACCCCACCCTCCATCGCGAGCTGAACCAGGCTCGTGAGCTGGCCCTGTCCGAGCGCGGCGCGTGCATCATGCACGAGGCGCCTGCGCCGCTGGGCATCGCGGATCTCGCCAACGTGCTCGAGGCGAAGTTCGGCCCGTTCTCGGCCTCTGCCTCGAAGGCCGACCAGGCCGCGCACGCCGAGCGCGCGCGCCGCTACGTCGCGCAGCGGGCGCACTACGCGGTGATGACGCACGAGATGGGTCACTCCATCGCGCTGCGCCACAACTTCGTCAGCTCGTCCGACGCGTTCAACTTCCGCCCGCAGTACTGGCAGCTGCGCACCGACAACGGCATGAACGCCACCAGGTGCACCGCGGTCGACCCCACGGGCAGCTGCGTGGGCCCCCGCTCACTCGACGCGATCAACGCGAACGAGAAGGCGAACCTGCTGACCATGTTCATGCAGAGCTCGACGATGGACTACGCCGGTGAGGCGACCCAGGACTTCCTGGGCCTGGGTGCGTACGACTTCGCAGCGACCCGCATGTTCTACGGCGACGTGACGGCGGTGATCGACGACCCGCAGATGCGCGCCGGTTCTGGCAAGGCGCAGGGCGCGCTGGGAAAGATCGACAACTTCGGCGGCATTCTGGGCATCAGCTTCGACGTGGGCGACGGCACGGGTGACACCAACCCGATCCACTACACGGAGCTCCAGGCGAACTTCGACATGATCCGCGATTGCCAGGTGGTCGACCCGGGCAAGTACCGCCCGGCCACGTGGAACGACGACACCATGGGCGTGTGGAACCCGGTCGTCGACGGGCTCATCGTTCAGGTCAACGGCTCGTACAGCAAGTGCCGCCAGATCCCCGTCGACTACATCAACTGGACGCTGCTGCGCGCCGCTCGCCCCAACGAGGCCACCAACGTGCGCTCGACCAAGGTGATCGACCCGTTCAGCCGCGTGCGTTACCCCTACGGCTTCGCCACCGATCGCTGGGCTGACCTGGGCAACCTCTCGGTCTACCGCCACGACAACGGGGCCGACCCGTACGAGCTGTTCGACTTCCTGATCACGCAGCAGGAAGTGGGTCACATCTTCGACAACTACCGCCGCAACCGTCAGACGTTCTCGGTGCGCGCAGCCTCGAGCCGCACGCTCTCGCGCTACAACGAGAAGCTTCGGGACGCGGCCAAGGGCATGGGCCTCATCGCGAACATCTACAAGGATTTCGCGGTCGAGGTTGGCTACGACTACGACACGCTCTGGCCGTACCTGGGCACCCTGCTCTTCAGCGACAACCTGCTGGCGTCGGGTCTGGGCTTCGACCACTTCGCCCGTCAGATGTCGCGCCCGCAGGCCGGCCCTCACAGCATCGAGGGCGGCATCTTGCGCTCGACGCTCGACACCGTGGCCGATCCGAGCCCTGAGGTGGTGATCATCCCCAACGGCGCTACCGGTTACTTCGGCAACGTCACCTTCGGCGGTCGCCCGATGGAGAACGCGCTGTCGGACACCAACGGCGAATACGACAGCGAGTTCACGATCAACGTCGGCAGCTACTACGACAAGGCGTGGGCCCCGATGTTGATGACCGAGTCGGTGGACAACTTCGTCTCGGACAGCCGCCGTGACTTCCTCGATGGCCGGTACCGCGCGGTCTCGATGGCCGACCTGTTCCCCGAGGGCTACCGCCGCTGGCTGGGCAACAACCTGACGGGCGACGACGCGATGAAGGGCAGCCGCCTGGCCGCTCAGAATGGCGTTCCCCTGGTCGAGGGCGGCTTCCCCGCCGCGGGCATCGGCTACATCTCGTGGTGGAAGCCGAGCCCTGAGATCTGCTTCCAGTCGGCCAGCTCGCTGGAGTGCGGCGTGACGCCGGCCAACAGCATCGTGATCGACCCGCAGATCGGCTGGGAGCAGCAGAAGTTCCTCATCGCGATGACCCTGATGTACCTGCCCGAGAACGCGCAGCAGGGTTGGCTCGATCAGATGAACATCTGGGAGCTGGGCGCCGACACGGACCCGGGCTTTGCCAACCGCATCGAGCTGCACCTGCCCGAGGGCAAGGTGTACATCGCCAAGACGTTCGGTCGCGAGACGATGTTCGGCAAGTCGGTGCAGCGCGGCGTTGCGGCGCGCATGCTCCAGTACGCGAACGAGCTGGTCTCGGCGGCGTACGTGACGGACCCGGGCCCCGACCTCGACGGCGACACCGTGCCGGACTGGACCACCCCGCGCGTCGTGGGCGGCAAGGCCGTGGTGAAGTTCGACCCGACCATCGACTCGATCAACGCGCAGGGCGGCGTGGTCACCGGTCGCCCGGGTTGCGATGCGACCGACAGCAGCACCTGCACCTGCACGTCGAACCGGGCGTGCTTGCTGCTGCAGAAGTACACCGAGCTACCGTTCTTCATGCGCCAGGCGATGCGTGACTACGGGCTGGCGAACCCCAGCATGAAGGGCATTTATTGAGCGCGGGCTGAACGCTCGATGAAGTGAGATGCCGTGACGCCAGCAAGGGTCACGGCGTTTTCTTTTGTCCAAAGGAAATGAAGTCCCCTCTCCCCCCCGGGAGACAGTCGAGGGGGCACTCGCTGAGCGAAGCAGAGGTACTCCCTCGACTGCGCTCCTCAGGAACAGCACCGTTCCCCCCGAGCGAAGTCGAGGGGTCACCTGCCGCGCGGCGCAGAGGTGGCAGCTCGACTGCGCTCGATGCGAACGGTGGGTCTGTTCCTTCGGACGAAATCGCCGGCGAAG
>JBKJSE010000405.1:0-7698 GCA_046595925.1 Archangium sp.
TCGCTCGGGGGGAACGGTGCTGTTCCTTAGGAGCGAAGTCGAGGGGTCACCTGCCGCGCGGCGCAGAGGTGGCATCTCGACTGCGCTCGATGCGAACGGTGGGTCTGTTCCTTCGGGCGAAATCGCCGGCGAAGCCGGTCCCCTGCTCGGGATGATCGGTGTGCGCTCGCTATTTCGATCAACCCTGCGAGCGAAGTCGAGATGCCACTTCACTCGACACCACGTAGAACCCGCCCATGAGCGACGTCTTCCTGCTGACCGGTTGTGCCAGCGGCATCGGCCGCCACCTCACGCGCGCCCTCTCCTCGCTGGGCCACCAGGTCGTCGCGACCGACATCAACGAGCAGGGCCTGACCGACGCCGCCCGGGCCGACGGTTGGAGCGACACCCAGGTCGTCCGCCGTCGCCTCGACGTGCGCGACGGCGCTGACTGGCAACGCGCGCTCGACGCCACGCACGCCGCGTTCGGCCGCCTCGACGTGCTGATGAACGTCGCCGGCTACCTGCTCCCCGGCTGGTCGTGGGACCTCGACGCCACGCAGATCGATCGCCACCTCGACATCAACGTCAAAGGCCTGATGCACGGCGTGACCGTCGCCGCGAAGTACTTCGTCGCGCAGGGCAGGGGCCACATCATCAACATCGGCTCACTCGCCTCGCTCGCACCCGTGCCCGGGCTGAGCCTCTATTCCGCCAGCAAGTTCGCCGTGCGCGGCTTCACCCTCGCCGTCGCGCAGGAGCTGCGTCCCAAAGGCGTGAAGGTGAGCCTGGTGATGCCCGACGCGGTGCAGACGCCGATGCTCGAACTCCAGGTCGATTACGAGCAGGCCGCGATGACGTTTTCCGGCCCGCGTGCCCTCACCGTGGAAGACATCGAGCGGGCCATCATCGACGAGGTGCTGCCGAACGCACCCCTCGAGCTGGCCATACCCTTTACGCGCGGGGCCGTGGCACGCTTCGCCACGTTCCTCCCCGCGGCGGCCATGACGCTGGGGCCCCTGTTCACCCGAAAGGGCAAACAGGAGCAGGCCCGACGGAAGAAGAAATAGTCAGCGCTTCGACTTCTTCTTCGCCACGACCTTCTTCTTCTTCTTCGCGGCGGGCTTCGACTTCACGACCGCCTTCTTCTTCGGCGCGGGCTTCTTCGCCTTCTTCTGAGCGCCCTTCACCAGCGCCTTGACCTTCTTGCCCACCGCCTTGAGCTGCGCCGAGGCGCGCTTCTGCACCTTCTTGACGGCCTGCACCGCTTTGACCGCCTGCTTGCGAGCTGAAGTCCGCGCGTGATCGACGGCCTGCATGGCGTCTTCGGTGGCTGCCTCGAACTGTTCGGTCACGCCTTCCATCGCCTGGGTGATCCGTTCACTCACCTCGCGCACCTGCTCCATCGGGGAGCCGAAGTAGGCCTTCATTGGTGCGAAATAGTGCTCATCCCAACCCAGCGCGTAGGCCTCGCTCTGCCCTTCAGGAAGATCCTCATGCACCAGCGTCACCTTCGTCCCTCCGTCGGCCTTTTCGAACGAAATGGTCAGCACGGAATCAGGCAGATCGCTGGGAAACTCGGTGGTGCGCCACGCCTGAACAATCCTGGAGTGCGGCACGGAGGACACGGTCCTTCCGGTGATGTACCCATCCCATGCGCTGAATCTCCCATCCCCTTCATCGGTGGCGTTGGCGCCCGTCATGTGGCCGTGCTCCTTCGCGTCGAGCCACGCCGTGTAAACACGCTCAGGTGGAGCGGGGATGATGTCCGACACCTTGATGTTCTCAGCCATGCGTGATCCCTCCCGGAAAGTGGCGCCATACTTTCGCGCCGAGCCTGAAAGGCAGTTAACTCCACTCACCCCGATGCGTTCCAGACAACTCGCAGGTCTCATTCTTCTTCTCGCCCTCGCAGCTCATGCGGCCCCTCCGCGCGCGTCCGATCGCGAGGCGCTCAAGAAGACGATGGAATCGGTGCTCGAGAAGTCGAGCTTGCGCAACGCGCGCGTCACGGTGCAGGTGCGCAGCCTCGAAGACGGGGCCGTGGTGTTCTCGCGCGATCCCGATGAGCTGCTCAACCCCGCGTCGAACGTGAAGCTCTTCACGGCCGCCGCTGCCATCTCACGCCTGGGCCCCGAGTACCGCTTCGAGACCGAGTTCCTCGTCGACCAGGAGTTCAAGGAAGGCAAGGCCAAGACGCTCTACGTGCGAGGCCGCGGTGACCCCAGCATCACCACCGAGCGCCTCTACGGCATCGTCAGCGAGCTGGTGCACGCGGGCCTCAAGGAAGTGAACGAGATCGTGGTCGATGACTCGTGGTTCGACGCCGAGCGCCTGCCGCCCGGCTTCGACCAGGAGTTCGGCGACAAGGCGTACCTCGCTCCCACCGGCGCGCTCTCGCTCAACTGGAACACCGTCGGCGTCTACCTGCGCCCCGCAGAGCAGGCGGGCGGCAAGGCGACCATCGAGGTCGAGCCTCCGTCGGACTACTTCGTCATCGAAGGCGACGTCGCCACCGGCACCAAGACGCAGCGCCGCTTCACGGTCTCGTCGAGCATCGACAAGGATCGCGTTCGCCAGAAGATCGAAGCGCAGGGCGTGGTGCCGTCGGACAAAGGCACCTGGTCGGTGTGGAAGAAGATCGATCAGCCCAGCCTCTATTTTGGTTTCACGCTGCGCGCCCTGCTCACCCAGCGTGGCGTGAAGGTGAAGCCCAAGCTGCGCGGCGGCGTGGTGCCTTACGGCCAGAAGATGCTGCACGTGGCCCAGAGCGACACGCTCGACATCGTGCTCAAGAAGCTCAACAAGCACAGCTCGAACTTCGTGGCCGAGCAGTTGATCAAGACGCTCGGCGCGGAAGGCCGCGGCGTTCCGGGCAGCCACGCCAAGGGCATCGACGTGGTGGAAGATTTCCTCGAGCGCGACGTGGGCATCGTGCGCGGCAGCTACGTGATGAAGAACGGCTCGGGGCTCAACGACGCCAACCGCTTTTCGGCCGCGCAGACCACCAAGCTGCTGGTGCACATGATGTCGCGCTTCCAGGTGATGCCCGAGTTCATCTCGTCGGTCGGCATCGCCGGCAAGGACGGCACGCTCAAGTACCGCTTCGAAGGCAGCGACGCGGTGGGCATGTTGCGCGCGAAGACGGGCACGCTCGAGACGGTCTCAGCGCTCTCGGGTTACGTGCAGTCGGTGGGTGGCGAGCGCTTCGTGTTCTCCATCATGGTCAACGACTTCTCAGGCCGCGCGGGCACGGTGGTGCCGAACATCGATGCGCTCGGTGCCGCGGTCGCCGCTTCCGGTTCGAAGGGTGGCCCCTCGGCGGGGGTCGCCGCGCTCACGCCTTCCAACGTGGTGGGCCCGTTCGCCGAGCTCAAGCTGCGCCTGCAGACCTACGTGGGCCTCGCGCAGAAGGGCGAGAAGCGCAACGTGGCGCTGCTGCGGACGGCCTGGCGCAGCGAGAAAGATCCCGCGGTGCGGGCGATCATCGCCGACGCGCTCTATCAGTCTGATCCACGAGAAGGCGCCAACGTGCGCACGCTGCTCGACAGCGCGCTGGCCACCGACGACGTCTACGGGCGCATCAAGAAGGCGTCGCTCGAGGCGGGCTTCGATCTGCCCGTGCTGCCTTCGTTGGTCGAGCTCGCTTCGGCGGGCAACGTCGACGCGGCTTCACGCCTGTTCGAGTTCGTGCGCGTCGACGCCAGTGACGAGCGCGCCTCGGCGTGGCTCTCGGAGCAGCTGGCCGTGGTCGCCACCGATGCCCCGCAAGAACTGCTGCTCGCCCTCAAGTCGACGCCTGAGAACGAACGCGCCGTGGTGATCGACTGTCTGGTGCGAGGCCTGGTGAAGGCGGCGCAGCCCGAGGCCCCGCTCTGGGGCGTGCTGCGGCAGTCGCAGGGCGCGGCCGACCCCACCATGGTGATGTTCGCCAAGGGGCTCGAGACGACGCTCTCCCTCAAGATCGCCGAAGCGAAGGCACCGGGTGTGAGCCCAGTGCTGATCGTTCCGGTCAACGCAGATGCCACGGCCCCCACGCCCGGCGGGTAACCCTCTGGAACGATGAGTCGAGCCGGGGTTTCCGGATCCACTTGTCGGACCCCCATGCTATTGCCTGCGCTCCACCACAACCTCTCCGCAACGGAGGGGTTCTCGAAAGGAGCAGCACCATGGCAGGAGGAATCAACAAGGTCATTCTCATCGGAAATCTCGGCAAGGATCCCGAGGTGAGGTTCACCCCGAGCGGTCAAGCGGTCGCGAACTTCAACATCGCCACCAGCGAGTCGTGGAACGACAAGACCACCAATCAGAAGGTCGAGAAGACCGAGTGGCACCGCATCGTCGTCTGGGGAAAACTCGGCGAGCTCTGCGGCGAGTACTTGAAGAAGGGCCGCCAGTGTTACGTGGAAGGCCGTCTTCAGACGCGCGAGTGGACCGACAAAGAAGGCCAGAAGAAGTACACCACCGAAGTCGTCGCCAACACCGTGCAGTTTCTCGGTGGTGCGCCCGGCGGCCGCGCGGCTGATGCAGGCGGCGGTTACCAGGCCGGCGGTTCGCGCCCTGAGTCCGCTGGCAACGAGTCGCCCGGTGGTTCGCCTCCCGATGAAATGGGCGGTCCTCCTCCGGCTGACGACATTCCGTTCTGAGCTGCACCGTCATCGCTCGCGCGGTGATCTTCGAACGCTGAAGTTCTCCGAGCGAATCGCCACCTGCCCACCGCTGGCGCTTCGTTCGCGACTCGAAGTAGGGTGCGTGTTCGAGAGGCAGGAGCGGGCCGACGCTTCGGAAGATGACTTGACGAAGTAGTCGGCTTTCTGTTTTGTGCCCCGCCATTCAACCGATACACCTTTCACGACATCAGCGCCGAGCCCGGTCAGCGCTGACACACCACGACGTAGGAGTAGCCCGATGAACGTTAGAGCACTCGCGCTCGGAGCCCTTGTTGGCTTCGTGGTCGCTTTCGCCCCCTCATGTAGCCCTCCCAAGTGCGGCCCGCAGAACTGTGATGGGTGCTGCGACACCAAGGGCACCTGCGTCAAGAAGCCCAACAACAACAACAACACCACCTGCGGCTCGGCTGGCAACGCCTGCAACGACTGCGCAGCGCTGAGCACGACCTGCAACACCACCACCTCCACCTGCGGCACCACGGGCGGCGGCACGGGCGGTGGCACGGGTACGGACGCTGGCACCTGCGACGGTTGCCTGCTCCCCAGCGGCGCTTGCGTGCCCCTGTCCCGCACCTCCGTCATCAACTGCGGCCGCAATGAAGCGCGCTGTGCTGCTTGCGCCTCGGGCGAGCTCTGCACGGCGGGCGTCTGCGAAGTGCCCGCCAGCATGAAGAAGGTCGGCGACGCCTGCTCCAGCGACACCGAGTGCCAGGGTTCTGGCTCCGGCGCGCTCGGCCCGTCCGCCATCTGCAAGCAGATGACGACCAGCGGCAACGGCACCTACACCGGTGGTTACTGCACGCTGCGTTGCGGCACGGCCGGCGTCACCTGCCCGGGCGGCTCGCAGTGCGTTGGTCTGCTCCCCGCGTACGGCGAAGCCGACGCGATCTGCTGGGACAACTGCAGCGCCACCGATCGTTGCCGCACCCCCGGCTACGGTTGCTACGGCGTGGGCAACACCAACTCGTGCTGGCTTGACCCGATCCCCGCGATCGACGCCGGCACGCCTGCCGACAAGGTCGGCAACGCCTGCACGTCGACCGCCGAGTGCGTCAACCCGCCCGAGAACGGCGGCGTCTGTCTGAGCCGCGAGTTCAACTACAACTGGCAGAGCGTGGGCGGTTCATGCTCGAAGAATGGCTGCATCAGCAACAGCGAGTGCTCCACCGACGCGGGCGCGCTGTGCATCGGCTTGACGGCCGACGACCCGAGCGTGTGCGTCAAGAAGTGCGCTGACTCGAGCGACGGCGGCCAGTCGACCTGCCGCAACGGCTTCATCTGCGAGCCGTACACCTCGGGTCTGCCCGACGGCGGCCGCTTGACGTCGACCGACGGCTTCTGCGTGCCTCCTGAGGCCCCGGTTCCCACGTCGGTGGGCGAAGCGTGCAACGTGGCCGTCGACTGCAGCGTGCCGACGGGCGCCATCGCCGACTGCTTCCCGCCCACCCTGCCTGACGGTGGCGCGAGCGGCTTCACCGGCGGTTACTGCACGCGGTTCCAGTGCACGGGCGACAGCGACTGCAGCACCGACGGTGGTTCGCAGTGCTTCGGCATCGGCGCGACCAACACGGCCTGCTTCCGTGGCTGCCCCGCCTCGGACGGTGGTCAGTCGACCTGCCGTACCGGCTTCGTCTGCGCGGCCTACGGGCTGGCTGACGGCGGCCAGAGCATCGACGGCATCTGCGACCGCGCGTGCAACGCCGTGGGCGCACCTGCCTGCCCGACTGGCCGCACCTGCAACGCGAACAGCGGCTACTGCCAGTAAGCGGTAGAGGTTCATGATTCACCGGGGGCGACACTCTTCGAGTGCTCGCCCCCTTTCTTTTTGAGATGGAGCCTTCGATGGCTGACACGATCGTTCGAGCCCTGCTGCAGGACAGCAACCTGAAGGTGTCCGTGGCGGTGCTCACCCAGACGGCGCGTGATGGGCGGAGACGCCATCGCCTCAAGGCCGCTTCGGCGTCGCTCTTCGCGCAGGGCTTGCTGGGGGGCGCCTTGATGGCTTCGCTGCAGAAGGGCGAGACCCGCATCAACCTTCAGCTCGAGTGTGATGGGCCGATGCGGGGCTTCTTCATTGATGCCGCCGCGGCGGGCGACATTCGCGGCTACGTGAAGAACCCCGACGTCGACGTCGAGCTGTCAGAGGGCGTCTTTCAGTGGCGCGCGGCGCTGGGCAACTCGGGCTTCATCTCGGTGCTGCGCGACATGGGCGGCGAGTACTACCGCTCGTCGGTCGAGCTGATCTCGATGCGCCTGGCGGACGATCTGAATCACTACTTCAAGACCTCAGACCAGGTGGCCACCCGCGTCGCGCTCACGGTGCAGCGCCAGGGTGATGAAGGCCTGGGCAAGGTGGCGGGCGTGCTGGTGCAGGCGCTGCCTGACGCCGACCTCGACGCACTCAAGCGCATCGCCAGCGATCTCGAGAGCCGGCTTCACGACGCGGTGGAGAAGGCCGATGAGCTCGACGCGCTGTCACTGCTGGGCGTCTTGTTCCCCGGCGTGCCCTCGATGATCGAGACGCCGGTGCGGTTTGCCTGCACTTGCAGCCACGAGCGCGCGATGACCACGCTCGAGGGGCTCGGCGCGACCGAGGTTCAGACCATCGTCGATACGCTGGGCAGCACCGCGGTGACGTGCCAGTTCTGCGGGACCAAGCACGAGATCTCCCTCAAGGATCTGTGGGCGATCCTCGAGCGGTTGGGGCACCCGCAGCACAAGAACTGATCCACACCGGTCGCCCCGAGAGGGTTGGCCGAAATACGAATTGAGAACCGACCGCCGGCGAAGCCGGTCCCCTGCTCCTTAAGGAACAGCACCGTTCCCCCCGAGCGAAGTCGAGGGATTACCTCCGCTTCGCGCTGCAGGTGACCCCTCGACTCCGCTCGGGGGGACCGGTGGCTGCCCTATTTCACCAGTCTCTTTGGGACCAAAGGGAGAGGGACCGCAGGGGTCAGTTTCGCGACGCGACAGGCTGAGACACCTCGTCAGCCTTGGGGAAGCGCCAGACCCATGAGCTGCGCGGCCCCGTCGGAATGCCCCACACCCG
>JBKJSE010000247.1:0-13397 GCA_046595925.1 Archangium sp.
GAGCTCCACGCAACTCGTCACTCTCTACCGTCGCTTCGGCCCCGTGCTCTTCTCTCACTTCCTCAAGAAGCTGGGCGACGAGAACCAGGCCATGAAGGCCACGCGCTACGCGTTTCAGGAGCTGCTCGACGCGGGCAAGACCGGTGAACGTGAAGTGGTGCAGTGGATCCGCGCGCTCGACACGCCTCGCGAGGTCGCGATGACCGACTCGATCTACTGAAAGAGCGCCACACCCAGCAGCACCAGCTGAAAGGCGACCTGCGGCACGTTGAAGGCCGTGGTGATGCGATTGATTCGCCGGAAGCGGGCCTCGTCTTCGCTCGCGAACCAGATGCCCTTCTCGCCGGTGGTCTTGCCCTCGACCGCCTTGAAGAAGAGCGCCGCGAAGAGCACCTCGACCAGCAAGCTGAAGAGCAGCATGAACACCAACGCCGGCGCGAAGAGCCCCCACGCCGAGTCGAGCGGGAGCGGCACCGCGACGATCAACACCAGCACCGTGACGATGCACAGCACGTCATGCGTGATGCCGATGGGCGGCCGCCAATTGCGGGTGACGTAGAGCATCACCAGCTCGAGCGCGCCGCGAGCCCACATCGAGGCCGCGTGCACGCCGAGGATGAGGCGGTAGCCCTGAGGCAGTGACGGCTCGAAAGCCAACACGGCAGCCTCGAAGAGCCAGAACCAGATCGCGAAGAACAGCCACAGCAACTTGGGGTTGCTGATCTTCCCACCCAGGGCGTGGGCCCGGTTCTGTTTGCTGCGAAACCAGAACGCGGCGAGCACGCACCCCGCCAACGAGGCGAGGAGCGCGACCCGGGAAACGAGGCTCAGCACTTACTTCTGCGGAGCCGGAGCCGGCGCCTTGGGAGGCATGCCCGGCGTCGTCGCGGGACCCTTGGGGGCCGTGGCACCGGCCTTGTACGTCGAGTTGTACATGCGGATGAGCTCGTTGGTCAGGTCGAGCGACGCCGGCGCCCAGGCCAGGCCCGAGCTGGAGCGATCGAAGACCATCGTCAGACCTTCACGCTGGGCGATCTGGCCGAGCAGGGTCTCGAGCTTGGGGAAAATGGTGCCGAGCTCTTTGCGTTCCATGTCGGCCAGCTCGAGGCGCAGCTTCTCGGCGCGCTGCTGGAAGTCGAACATCTTCTTCTGCAGCTCGCCTTCCTTGGCGGACGCGACCTTGTCGTCCATCGTGGCCTTCTGCTTGGTGTACGCCTCGACCTCGGCCTTGAGCGCGTTCTGCTCTTTCTCGAACGCCTTCTGCTTGGTGTCGGCCATGCCCTGAAGGCGGGTCTTGGCGGCCTTGCCCTCTTCGACCTCTTGCACCGCGCGCTGAATGTCGACGTAGGCGGCCTTGAACTCGGCGTGGGCGACGCTGCTGATGAGCGCGAGCGTGGCGATGCTGGTGCGGAACGACATGATGACCTCCGGTGAGAAACGAACGGGAAAATGCAGGAAAGCGAGGCGGCCCCTATAGCCGCCTTCGACCGGAAGCACGACGCCGATGTTCAGCCCTGATTTCAGGCACGTGCTCCGGCCGAGGTGGAATGGGGCGCGCGGAGCGGTGTTTCTGCGTCAGCTGAGCTTCTTCTTCATGCCCACGTGCGAGGGCTCGAACCCCAGTCGGGCGTAGAAGCGCTGTGCTGCCGTGCGGCGCACGTCGGTGGTGAGCTGAATCAGGCCGCAGCCCCGTTCGCGGGCGCGGTCGATCACCGCGTTCATGAAGAGCTCTCCGATGCCCTGGCTGCGGTGCTCTGAGTGCACGCGCACGGCTTCGACCAACGCGCGCTTGAGGCCACTGCGAGACAGCCCGGGGATGATGGTGAGCTGCAGGGTGGCGATGACCTTGCCGTCGAGCTCGCCGACCCACAGTTCATTGTTCGGGTCGGCAGCGATCTCTTTGAACGCCTCTGCAGTCTGCGGGGTGACCTCGGCCTCGAAACCTTCACGTGAGCGCGTGATGTCGTCGTCGCCCAGCAGCCCGATGATCGAGGGGACATCAGCTTCGGTCGCCTGGCGGAAGGTCGTCATGTCTTGACCCTCTACTCTGCAAGCAACTTCGGGTTCGCGGCCAAATGACCCGCGAGCGCGATCAACAACTGCGCCTCATGCGCATCGGTCACGTGCTCCAGCTCGCGATTGACCAACCCGAACAGCGCGGCGATCAAAACCCAGATGCGCTCCGGCCGCTGTGCCGCCTCTCTCAAGGTGCGAGCCACATCCGGGTGATCGGGATCGAGCAAGGCGAGCTTGCGCTTCTTGTCGTACCGCATCGCGACGACACCACCTGCGCGGCTGAGCTTCACGTCTTCGAGATCATCTGGAGTCAATCGCCCGAGCGCACCGGCCCGCAGCAAACGCACCTCGCGCCGCAAGAACCTCAAGCCCTGCAGCTGAGCGGTCCCCTCGAATGGATCTGCCTCACGCACCGCGCGCTGCCACTCCTCGAGGTCCGTCACGCGCCAGACCTTCTTCTTCCCGAAGAACGCCTCGAGCGCCTCGAGCCAGGGTGCGTCGAACGAAGACGTCGCCAGCACGCAAGTCACCACGCCCTGAGGCGCGCCCGCGCTCCGACGAAGCACCGCTACGCGCTCGCGGGCGCTCACCTCGGCTGCGACCGCGCGCAGGCTGACCCGCGAGCCCTCGACCGTCAGGAACAACGGAGCATCGGCCAGCACCTGCGCCACGCCACTGAGCCGATCGAGCTGCCCCGCAGTCGCCACCGCGTTGTCGAGCAGAAAGCGCAGCACCCACACGAGGGCCACCTCCCGCTCTCCTTCACCCAGCGACGCAGCGATGGCCGCCAGCGCTGCGAAGAGCTGCTCGACCTCCGCGTGGATCGCGCTCCGATGTGCACGCGTGGGCTGTGCACTGGTCCAGTCGTCGTTGACCGTCAGGTCCTTCACGTCGATCACGCCGACCACACCGGGCCACGAATCCTCGAGCTCGGTGATGGCGATGCCGTCGCGCGCGAGCATCACGCCCTCGTCGGGCTCACTGCGCCGAAGTGCAAGCTCACCGCTGAGCAGCCCGGTGGCGACCGTCACCTTCACCAGCACCTCGCCCTTCCAGGTGAGCGAGGCGAGCCGTCGAGCCGTGAGCGTCTGCTGAAGATCCTTCGCGCGCTTGAGCTCGCCGGTGACGTCTTCGCTCTCGAGCCCCAGCATCAAGAGCAGCTCGCGCGTGTCGACCCCATCGAGCACCACGTCGTCCACGTCTTGCTTCGCCGAGGCCTGCGCGATGGGCACCCTGCCCTTGCGCGTCGCCAGCTCGAGCACGGCGCCCACGGTCATCAGCTCTCCGCGCAAATCAGAGAAGAGCGGCAACCCCGGCACCAGACCAGAGAGCGGCCCCGCCTGACCTGATCGCCAATGCGCCGCGGCGATCGCCCAGGCACGAAAGCCACGGCTCTGAGGGTCGGCCAATCGGCGCACCAGCAGCCGCTCCAGCGCGGCCTCGGTGCTGGTCACCAGCGCCTTGAAGGCCCCATCACGCTTCACGCCGGTCCACAGCAAGTTGGGATGCAGAGCGGAAGAGTCGACGCGCGCGACGCCTCCGACCGGGTGCTCACTGGACCACGTCTCGATCAGCATGCGGTCATGGAGCACCTCGATCACCAGCTTGCCGTCGGGTGCCTCGCCGATGGCGAGTTCGCCTTCGACCGAAGGTCCGCGCACCGGTTCGCGCCACGCGCTGTCGAGCGGCGAGGTGATCTCGGAGAAGCGTTTGCCCGAGCGGATCGAGTCAGCCAGGCGCAGCTCAACGGTGACGTCGTTCAAGGTGAACCCGAGCGGCTCGACCCACCGCTCTTCGTTGCGGCGCGGCCACCAGACCAGCCGGCTCCGATCGAGAAACTGCCCTCCGTGCGTCGCCACGTCGACAGGGCCTTCGCGATGCGCGTTCACCAGGCGCTGCAGCGAGATGGCGGTGCCGTCAGTCGCGCGCAACAGCGGGGCCGACATGAGCGGATGCGCGGTGAGAACGTCGCCCTTCTTCTTCCCTTTCTTCTTGTTCTTCCATTGCCAGGCCAGCGACGAGGCGACCCAGAAGGCGAGCTGCACCAACACGGAGTCCATCGCGGGCACGCGGGGCGCCGAAGCGAGCTGCGCGGCGAGCCGTTCGGCTGAACCCTTGAGCGCCTCGACCGCGCCTTCGAAACGCGCGTCCTGCACCACGCCGCGAAAGCCCGGTGTCGGCGTCAGCCGCGGCGAATCGATCGCCCCTGCGAGCGGCGCCGGCAGCACGCCCTCGAGCACGCACAGTGGCTTCTTATCGATGAAGACCTCGACGCGGCCTGCGCTCGCGCCGGTGATCACCACCTCGCCGGTGAAGTCACGTTCGGAGACCCGCTGCCGCCAGGGCGAGGCGACCTGCGAGACGACCTCGTTCACCCGCGCCACGTTCTCTCGTCGTTTGACCGCGGAGAGCTGCGCGGCGAGCTCGGCATCGACCGCTTGCGCGCGCGGCCACCTTCGCATCGCCAGCTGAAGCAGGGGCTCGGCGGCCACCACGATGGGCTGGCCATTGGGAAGCTCGCCTTGCACCTGCGAGGTCACGTACTGCGGCGCGGTCTGGTCGAGTTCCTTGACGCTGCGGGCGCGGCCATCGGTGCAGGGGAAGAGCGCCCGATCGCGCAGCGCCTCTGCATCACGACTGGGGAGCGAGAGCTCGAGGTTGTGCATGAGCGCCAGCAACAACGCGCGGCGTGCGTTCACGTCGTCTTCGGTGCGCTCGAGCGCGACCCCAATCACCTCGTGCAGGGCGCTCTCGACGACCTTGCCCAGCTCGAGGCGTTGCGCTCCGGTCAATTCGCGGAACGCGTTGGGCTCGAACCCCGGCACGTCGATCACCAGTTCGAGCGGCAACGCGCACGGCACCTGAATCGTCGAATACACCCGTCGTTCGAGGTGCACGTGACCCGAGGCCTGGGCCACCACGCCTTCGCGCAGGCCCGCGAGCACGGTGAAGTGCGGGCCGGTGACGCGGCATTCGAGCGAGAGTCCGGAAGGCAGCTTGAACGGCACCGCGGGCATCGCCACCAACCGCCGCCGGGCCTCGAGCGCCGAGAGCACCGCCGTGGGATCTTCTGGAGCGCGGCCCAGCACGGCACCGAGCGCCTCGGCGAGTGACGCGGGCTCGAGCAACACCTCGAAGTCGGGCGGCACCTGCGGCCGATGGGAGGACACGACGAAGAAGCGGCCGTCCTTCTCCACGCGCTGGGCGAGCTGAAGCAACGAGAGATATCCGCGCGCTCCGCGGAACAAGGGCGCCTGCGCGATGACGGTGTTGACTTCGTCGAGGCGCGCGCGGTCGAGCGGCGTGAGCTCCTTCTTCAGGTACGCGATGAAGAAGAGGTCGGCGCCCATCAGCCAGCTCTCACGAGGCAGCTTCACGAGCGCGAGCGCCAGCTTGCGTTGCGCCTCGTGCACCGCCGCCGAGACCTTCTTGAACGCACCGTCGCGGGTCACCGCGGTCCACCGTGCGTTGGGTGAGAGGGCGTCGCAGTCCACCGCGGCGATGGCGTGGTGGTAGCGCGCCGAGAGCTCTGTCGTCTCGAGCAGGAGCCCTGACTTGATCAACGTGAGCGCCAACTTCGTGCTGGGCAGTATCGGAATGCCGACCTCGCCACGCAGCCCTTCACCTTCCACCGCCACCTTCACCACCGTGTTGCTGACCTCAGCGACCGTCTTCGGTCCGTCCATTCGCCGACGCACATCGGCTTCATTGCGGAGCTGGTTGGTGAGGTCTTCCAGCTTCTGGTGAGAGAACTTCTTGAGCACTTGCACCTGCGCAGGCGTGAGCACCAGGAGAAGGCTGCCATCGAGCGGACCGCGGGGAACACGTGCGGTGACGAAGGACCAACGCGGCTCGGCCTCGAGCTGATCCAGCGAGAGCTGCGTGCCGGTGAGCGAGGGGAACAGCGGTGCCGCCCTGAGCTCTTTGGGAAGCTCCGCCAACGGCGTGCTGCGCAACGTCACCAGCCGGGTGAGGAGATCGAACGCGTGCGGCAACACTTCGGGGTTGGGCAGCGCTTCGCAGATGACCCGGGTTGCGGTGTGCTCGACGTACTTGAGCACCAGGCCCATCAGCTTCGGGCTTCGTTCCTCAGCGAAGTAGGTGTCGGCCAACGGACGGTTCCAGTCGATGACCGCGCGGAACCTGAGCGGCGCGAGCGCGTGCAGCTCACCCCATTCCATCAAGCGGCCCTTGTGGAGGATCCGCACGAAGGCGCCATTACCGCCGCTCTCGAAGCCGACCTCGCCGATGAGCGCGGTGGCCTCGAGCTTTCCGCGAGCGACCCAGGTGCGAGCGTCGAGCGTGGGTGATTCGGTGGGCCGCTCCTCGTGGCGTTGGCGACTCTCGGCGACCGCCCTCTTCTGTTTCACCACGGCTTCGACGTCGACGCGTTTGCCGGCGGGCAGCAGCTTCGTGAACGGAGGGTTGCCGAAGATCATCACGGTCGACGGAGGATAGGAGCCCCGCGGCCAGGTGCCCTTCGAGGTGTAGACACAGCCATTGCTCTTGGCGGCCTGGGTGATCTCGTCGAGCGAGAGCCACTCGTCGCCGGGGCCGACCAGCAAGGGCACGTCGTGGAGCAGTTTCTTGGCCTGCGGGTCGAGGTTCTCTGGCTGGAGCAGCTTGTCGAGCAGGTGCTTTCGCCAGGCAGGGTCTTTTGCCAACTGCTTGCCGTGCTGCCCGAGGAGCTCTCGGGAGATCTTCCGCAGCGCGACGAGGGCCTGCTCGAGGATCTCGTCATCATCGACCACGTCGGAGCCCGAAGCGTTGCGGCGAAGCTCATCAGCACGCAGCCACGCCCGGAGCTGCAACCCCGGCAGGACCTTCTGACGTTCGGTCACCACCACGCCGGCGACGTCGAGTTCGAAGGTGGACACCGTCAGCGGCGGGCCGTCAGGGAGCCAGGCCTCGAGCCACCAGCCTTCGCCGTGGGCCTCCTTCTTCGCGACGTGCGCCGGGGGATGCGAGGGTCGAACCAATCCGTTGAGGGTGAGGCGAGCTGGAAGCCGTCGCGCGCGCTCGGTGATGGCGTGGGCTTCAGGCGAACCACGGAAGAAGGCGGCCGTGACACGCCACCCGAACGCCTTGCGCAGGTGGAGGTGCGTGCCGGTCGTGCGCCCTTCGGTGACCTGCACCGTGTCGTTCTCGAGCGACACGCTGACGCCGCCGCTCTGCACCTTCACGAAGCGGGCGCTGACGCCGAGCGCGCCGGCGACCCCGAGGGAAAGCAGCCGGGTGCGTTTCTCATCAGGCGACGGCCCGCCGTTCAGCGCCTGCTCGGGCAGGTGCTTCATGAGGTCCGCGGGGAAGGGCCGGCCGTCGAAGGAGATCTCGACGTCGTCGGCATCGGTGCGGATGTTGATGTTCTTCGCGTGGCTCAGCGTGGCGGCGCGGAGGACCTCGAGCACCCAGTGAGAGGGCTCGGCGAAACGGAAGTCGCGAAGGCGTTGCAGGGCGCGAGCCGAGTCGATGCGAATGCGGCCTTCGCTGACCTTTTCGCCACCCTCGCTCAAAAGGTTCTCGAGCTCACTCATCTGAAGTTCCCCCTCGACTCGGCTCGAGGTGACCGGTGTGGACTCTCAATTCCATTTCGGCCAACCCTCTCGGGGAAAACGGTCATGTGAGCGCCCACCGGGTCAGAGCCTCATCACGAGCGGCGTCCAGCTTGCCCGCGTTCACCAACACCAACCGCGCCATCAACACCGCCGCCAACCGAGGAGCCCGCGAGAACAACGGCGCCGCCTTCGCGATCGCCTCGTGCGCCAGGTTGAAACACAGCAGCCCCGGCGCCTTGCGCGAGAACGCCGAGCCCGTGGCCACCACTTCCGGAACCGGCCGCGAAAACGCCTCGAGCAATACGAACGGCACCTTCGCCGCCGCCCCCCGCACCTCTGACACTTCCACCTGGCTCACGGCCGCCCCCGCTTCCCGAAGCAACGTCACCAGCGCGCTCCCGAACTCCTTCGGGGTCGGCACTTCAGGCGGCGCTGCATACGTAAAATATTCGTCGGCAATGACAGTGCGTTTCGCCTTGAGCAAAGAAGGAACGTCACCGGGCTCCAGCTCGAGCACCGGCCACCTCGCATCGAGCAACCGATCGACCAGCGCAGTCCGCCGGGAAGACACCGTCAGAAAGCCCTCTTCACTGACGTTCTTCATCAGCACCTCATGCGACACGCTCCCGCCCCCGGTGAGCCGGTAGCTGAGCTGCTTGACCTTGAGCCGCACCGCCGCAAACAGGAACAAGGTCCGAAAATCAGCCGCGCCGTCCTTCCGCTCCGCAGCGGCGCGCAATTCCCCTGGCAACTGCACGAGCAACTTCTCGTTCACCAGGTCCTTCGCCAGTGACATCGCGCGAGAGAAGTGCCGATCGCGCCGCACGTTGTCGCGCGTGAGCGTGTGCTCGAGATACCGCGAGACGATCTTCATCGTGACGCCGGGCTCCAACAGCTCGGTGGTCTCGAGCAACGTGAGCCCCCGGTTGTACATGCCCGTCACCGCCGGCGTGACGCGCGAGGGCCCCGCGATGATGTGCGTGCCCTCTTCCACGTGCTCCACCTGAAACGGAGCATCGACCGCGAGTGGCTCCTTCACGGGCTGGGGCACCGGGGGCGCGCTGCCATCGACCCCGCCCGCGGTGAATGTCACGTCGACGTCTGAATGCCTGCACCACCGCGACAACGACGCGCGCGATTTCTCGACGAACTGCGCGTACTCCTGCGCGGGCAGCTCTTTGTGCAGCGTCACGCGCGTGCCCTCGAGCGGCTCGCTGAGCTTGAGCAGATCCCACGTGGTGTCCGCGCGGAACAGCACCCGCCAGAACTCCCCATCACGCCCGGTATCCACCGTCACCACGTCGGGCTTGCACGCGAAGATGCTGACGAAGCCGATGCCGAACTTGCCGATCTTCGTGAGGTCGTTCTCCTTCGTCGAGCGGAACTTGGTGACCAGGTAGTTCTCGATCACTTCGCGATTCATGCCCTCGCCCCAGTCGCAGACCGAGACCAGCAGCAGCCCCTGCTTCGCTGACGGACGATAGGAGAGGCTGACCTCGATGCGCGTGGAGCCCGCGTCGATGCTGTTCTGAATCAGCTCGCGATAGAACGCGAACGGGTCGGTGAACTGGTGAACGAGCTCTTCGACGATACCGCCGGGACCTTGCATCGCCCGCGCATCAAACCGCATCGACGTAACACTTTCGAAGTATTCCAGGCGATCGTCGGGCTGACTACGAAGTGGGCATGGCGCGAGCGGCGATGGTGACGGAATCGGCGGCGCGTCCTGAGATGACGGTGGTGGAGAACCGCAGCTCGTTGGTCGGTGATTCGCTGGTGATGCGCGCGCTGCGTCAGCGGGTCGAGCGCGCCGCGGCGGTCACCAGCACCGTGCTGCTCCAGGGGGAATCAGGCACGGGCAAAGAGCTGGTCGCGCGCGAGCTGCACGAGCGGGGGACTCGTGCGACCGCGCCCTTCATCATCGTCGACTGCGGTTCGCTCTCGTCTGAGCTGGTCGCCAGCGAGCTCTTCGGCCACGAGCGTGGTTCGTTCACTGGTGCAGACACCTCACACATCGGGGCCTTCGAGCGGGCGGACGGGGGGACGCTGCTGCTCGACGAGGTGGGCGAGCTGCCGACCCAGTTGCAGTCGGTGCTGCTGGGGGCCATCGAACGCCGTCGCTTTCGCCGGGTCGGGGGCTCGCGCGAAATCTCGGTGAACGTGCGGGTGATGGCGGCCACGCACCGCGAGCTGCCCGAGGCCGTGCGCACCGGCGCCTTCCGGCTCGACCTGCTCTACCGGCTGAGCACCATCACCCTGTCCGCCCCGCCGCTGCGTGCGCGCCCCGATGATCTCGAGCAGTTGGTGGAGCACTTCCTGGGTACCTCGCGTCGCGTGGATCATTTCTCCGACGCGGTCTTCGAGCAGCTGCGCGCGTATCGCTGGCCGGGCAACGTGCGCGAGCTGCGCAACCTGGTCGAAGCGACCGTGGCGATGAGCGAGGTGCCCTCGTTCGTCGACGGCACGTCTGCCAGTGAGCCCGCCCACGGCGCCACCGTTCCGTTGCCGGGCATCGAGCACGGCTACGCAGAAGCGCGCGCGCAAGTGCTGGAGCAGTTCGAGCGCCACTACCTGGGCCAGCTGCTCGAGAAGAAGAAGGGCAACGTCTCCGCCGCCGCCCGCCACGCGCGCATGGATCGCACTCACTTGACCGAGCTGCTGCAACGTCATCAGCTCCGGCCTGCCCGCACGCATGGCGCCTGAGCGACCGTGAAGATCCTCCTCGTCGAAGATCACCCTCTCTTCCGTGAGGGGCTGGTGCACGTGTTGGCGGGGCTGGCCACCGGCGTCGAGGTGATCGAAGCCTCGAACGCGAGCGCTGCGAAGCGGGTGCTGGAAGACCGCGACGATCTCGATCTCTTCCTGGTCGATCTCGGCCTCCCCGACGCGAAGCCCTTCGACGTGCTGGAGCTCGGCCGCAAGCTCCAACCCCAGGTGCCCGCGGTCGTCATCTCGGCCAACGAGAGCCAGTTCGAGATCGAACGCGCGATGGCGCTGGGTGCGCAGGGCTACGTCTTCAAGTCGGCGCCGGGCCACCTGTTGTTGGCGGCGCTGCGCCGGGTGATGAACGGACAGCTCGCGTTTCCCGAGCGAAGAGAGCGCGCGGCAGGGGCGCCGACGGCCGACCTCACCGCACGACAACTCGAAGTGGTCAGCATGCTGGCGCGTGGGTTGTCGAACAAAGACATCGCAGTCGCGCTCAACGTGGCGGAGAACACCGTCAAGGTGCACCTCGCGACCATCTACCGGATCCTCGGCGTGAGCAGCCGCACCACGGCCTTGCTGCGCGCGCAGGAGCTGGGGCTCGTGCGTGACCGCTGACGTCGATCGCGTCCGCCTCGAGCTCCAGCGAGCGCAACACGCGCAGACCGCGCCGCTGATGATGGCGGTGGCCAACGCCACCAGCATCGGCCTGCTCGGTGCGCTCGAGTGGATTCGCCACCCCGGACCGCCGGTGGCCGCGTGGGTGCTGGTTCATCTCGCGCTGTGGGTGCCGTACGTGGCGCGCGAAGCGTGGGTGCGCCGGCAGCCGAAGGTGGACCTCGAGTCGTGGTCGCGCTGGTGGCAGGTAAGCTACGGACTCTCGGCAGTGATGTGGGGCATCGAGACGATCTCCTTCTTCGACGTCGGCGATCCTCTCTGGACCGCGCTGCGCCTGGTCTTCTTCGCGGGCATGGGCGTGGTGAGCGTGGTGGCCTTCGCGAACGACTTCAGCTTCCTGCGCATGGCCGCGCTGACCGCGATTCCGCAGGCGATCGCGATGTTCCTCACCCACGACCTGCTGCACTTCGTCATGGGCTCGGGGCTGCTCATCTACATGAGCTTGTGCATCGTGCTGACGCTGCGCCTCAACCGCATGCTCACGCGCTCCGTCGAGCTGCGCTTCCAGAGTGAAGACTTCGCGGCGACGCTGCAGGTGGAAAAGGCGCGCGTGGAAGATGCGTATCGGTCGAAGGCGCGCTTCCTCGCCGCCGCGAGCCACGACCTGCGCCAACCGCTCCACGCGTTGAGTCTCTTCGTCGAGCTGCTGGCAGCGCGCGTCACCGACCCCACGCAGCGTTCGTTCGTCGATCGCATCGACCTCTCCAGCCGTGCACTCGGCGGGCTGCTCAACGCGCTGCTCGATCTCTCACGCGTCGACGCGGGCGCGCTCAAGCCCAACCTCACGCACTTTCCGTTGGCCGAGCTGCTTCTCGAATTGGAAGGCGAAGTGGCTGGTGCCGCCGAGCGCAAGGGGCTCGCGCTGCAGTTCAAGCCCACGTCGGTGGTGGTGGAGGGCGATCGCGAGCTGCTCGGCCGCGTGCTGCGCAACCTGCTGGCGAACGCGCTGCGCTACACGCCTTCGGGAACGGTGACGGTGGAGGCGCGGCTCGAGGGGCGGCAGGTGCTGCTCTCGGTGGCCGACACGGGCCTCGGCATTCCCCCCGAGGCGCAGGAGCAGGTGTTCGAAGAGTTCTTCCAGGTGGGTAACCCCGAGCGCGATCGCGAGCAGGGCCTCGGTCTGGGCCTGAGCATCGTGCGCGGCATCTGTCGCGCGCTCAACTACCGCCTAACGCTCATCTCGGAACCCCAGCGTGAGCTCGGCACCGAGTTCCTGGTGGAAGTGCCGCTCGGTGACGCCACGAAGGTGATCGAGCCCGTTGCGATCACGCCCACCGCCGATCCCGGCTTTCAGGGTCGCTGCGTGCTCGTGCTCGACGATGAGAAAGACGTGCGAGAGGGCATGAGCGCGCTGTTGGAGAGCTGGAACTGCAAGCCGCTGTGCGCAGGCTCGCTGGCCGAAGCGAGCGCGCTGTTGAGCTCGAGCCCGGTGCCCGACGCGGTGATCTGTGACTACCGCCTTCCCGGCACCATGAATGGCGTGATGGCCATCGAACAACTCGAACTGCAGGTAGGCCGGAAGCTGCCCACGTTGTTGGTCACCGGCGACACGGCGGCCGGGCGCATTCGTGAGCTCAAGCAGTCGGGGCACCCGGTGCTCTTCAAGCCCGCGCTGCCGGGAAAGCTTCGAGCCGCGCTCAGCGCGTTGCTGAACCCGCGTTGATGCAGGGAGGCAGCGCGCCGTCGTCGCTCCCGAACATCGCGAGGAAGGCCGGTCGATCGTGTGCAGGCAGGATGACGATTGACGGATCGGCCTTTCGCAACTGCACGAGCTTCGCGACCTGGGCCTGCGTGGCCGCGTCGTCTTCGTCGGTCAGCGTGCGCATCAGCCAGGACTTGCCCACGTTGCGATCGATGGACTCGCCCAGGTTGATCAGATCGCCCACGTGCACGAAGCGCCGGGTCGGGGAGAGGGTGACGAAGGTGGCCACGCTGCCGGGCGTGTGACCGAAGGTCGGCACCACCACCACGCTGCCATCTCCGAACACGTCGAAGCTGCTGTCGTAGTTCGCGAAGGGCTTGTCCGCGAACGGAATGGGCACCATGCGCCCCTTCATCGCGCGCGCCTGGGCTGGGAGCACCGCGGTCGTCCTGGCTTCCACCCACGCCAGCTCTTCCGCCGCGAGCCACACGGGCACGTCAGGAATCGTCGAGACGCCGCCCGCGTGATCTGCGTGAGCGTGTGACAAGAGCAGCGCGATCGGCTGAGTGACCCCCAGTCCGATGAGCGATGCGGCCAGGTTGCGGCGTGGCACGTTGCGGCCCGCGGTCTGGCCGAAGACGAACGACCTCCACGCGCCCAACTCGCGGCTCTCCTCCCGGGCTTGAGGCGAGATGCCGGTGTCGAGAACGAGATCGCCCTTCGGGTGGCGGATGACGAGAGCGGCTGAGGTGACTTCCCACGTCTTCGCCTGGGGACTACCGCCCACGCCGTAACCGCCGGGT
>JBKJSE010000338.1:0-10704 GCA_046595925.1 Archangium sp.
TTCCCAGCTCGTCGCGTCGGCGTCGGCGGCCCGGCCGATGGTCACGTGCGGGCAGGCGCGCGAGGCGCCTCCGTCGAACACGATCGTCGGGTCGGTGTCGTCGATGCAATTGGGCGGGAGCCGGTAGCTGATCGACGGATCCTGCGTCGCGACCGCCCCGGTCACGTTCAGGGTCAACCACGAGAGCGGGCACTCACCGGCGGCCGCGTTGCAGGCCGTGTACGTCACGCCATCGGTAGCCAGCGGTGCATCGACGCGCTCTCCGGGGGGCGCGTTGGCGTAGTTCACCTTGTGCCACTTCTTTCGAATCACCACGTCTTGCGTGATGTCGCTGCGGGGCAACACGAGGAAGTCGGCCGAGGCCCTCACGTTGGACAGCTCGACGAGTGACGCCGAGAGCTTCACGCCACCAGTCGGGTTGGGGCTGGTGCCCGCCGACGAAAGCCCAGAGGGCGTGCAGAACCCATTCTGGCCGTCGTTCGAGGTGCACGAGGTTCCACCGGGGCAGGACGTTTGTGCACCCGAGACGCTGCACGTCGGCCGGCACGATTTCTTGAAGCAGCCCAGGCCCGAGGCGCAGTCGGCGTTGACGTCGCAGTTCGAGTAGCAGCCGCCCGCAAGGCAGACCTGGAAGAAGGGGCACCCGAGATCGGTGCTGCACGTGGGCTTCGAAGCGCCGGGCGGAAGGCACGAGCCGTTGGTGCAGACCAGGCCATCGAAACAACCCGGAATGAGGCCGTCGGGCGAACACGTCGCTCCCGAGGGCATCACCTGGGGGCAGGGTGAGAAACACACCGGGTTCGCAGGCGGCAGCGCGTTGGCCGAGACACACGCGCCCGCGGCACAGACGAGCCCGGCGTTGCAGCCGTTGGCGGCGGTGCATTGACAACCCGGCGTACCGGGGCTGCAGAACACGCAGGTGCTGGTGGTCGCATCGCAGCGGCTGCCGCGGTGGCACGCTCCGCTCGCGAGGCACCCGCCGCCTTCGTAGCCCTGGCTGTCGACGCACACCGTCGAGTCGATGCAGGTCAGGCCCACGTCGCAGGAGCCCGCGATGCAGGCGCAGTTGGCGCTGCCCGGCCCGCAGCCCGACGAGAGGCAGAAGCCGTTGGTGCAGGCCGAACCGGGCACATCGCACGCAGTGCCTCCGCGGCACACGCAGCCGTCCGCACCGGCGGGGCACGCCATGTTCTCGCAGACGTCGCCCTGGCACAGCAGCGTCTCTCCATTGCTGGCCTTGCCACAGCGGCCGGCGGCGCACGGGCAGCCCTGCGTGCCTGCTTCACAGGCGACGGTGACGGTGCCGCCGTCATTGCCCGAAGGAGGGGAGCAGCTGACGAGGAACCCGAGCGCACAGACCAGCCCGAAGAACGAAAGTCGAAGACTCATGCGCATGGAGTGTTTTCCCGAAGACAGCGGCACTGCGTGTTTCAACGAATGGACAACGTGGTGGCGAGGCGCTGACCCTGGAGATCGACGCAGCTCGCCTTGCTCAACGACAGGCTCGAGGCGGTGCCGGTCAGACCGAGCTGAACGGCGTCAGCCAGGGCCGCATCACCGCCCGCCAGCACGGTGATCGCGACACGTGGCGCCTCGCGGATCCAGGTGCCCTTCGCGCCATTCTTGAAGGTGACTGACACGACCTCGGTGCCGGGCGCTTCGGTCAACACGAACTCGCAGCCACGCGCGGCGGCGTCTGCGATCTGCACGCCGGCGGCGACGGCCGGAGCGCACTTCTGATCGCTCCCACAGGCGAGCCCGTCATTGCACGCGCTCCCTTCGAGACAGGCACACGCCTGCGTGCCGGCGGCGCACGGCGGAGGCGCGCAAGTACACCCAGCGCCCGCCAGCGCGGAGAGGAGAACCAGGAGATTGAAACGAGACATCGCAGACCTCATGAAGTGCATCATTCGGACAACCGCCTGGACGACGAGGGCGATCGTTGGGCATTGAGCTGACCGGCCTTCCACTTCTTGAAGCTTTCAGCGCGCTTCGCCGCGGGCCCGAGCCCCAACTTGCCCACGTGGGTCGCGGCCAGGTTCGTGAGCCCAATCGCTCCGCTGGTGATGCTCAGGGCCTGCAGGTCGATGCCCATGTTGTCGGCGATACCTGGATTTTCACCTGCTCTTTGGTCGTTCATGTTCAGCCCGATGCTGATGGTCGAGATGAGACCGGACGCGATGGCCAGAAGCCTTGGGCCCTTGCTCGCCCAGCGCTCCGTTCTCGACTTCACGTGGTCGAACTCGTTGAGCATGACATCCCGCTGCTCCGCCTTCGTGACGGCGGCCGCCTGCGCCTTGACGGCGTTCTTCGCGTTCTTCGCCTCCTTCTTGGCGAAGCTCTTGGCCGCCTTCTCGTTCATTTTCCGGAAGGCCCGCTGATGTCTCGAGACGGCGTTCTTGGAGAGCTTGAGCCCGGTCGGGTCGGAGGACCCTGCGAAGTCGTTGGCCACATAGGCGTAGCCGCTGTTGAACTCGCCGCGGCTCCTGAGGTCGTCCGGCGAGAGGATCATGAATGCGGGGTCGGGGCGGTCCCAGCGGCCGGTGCGGGCGTCGAGCTCGCGATAGCCGAAGTGGAGCAGCCCGGTCGCTTCATCGGGTTCCTGATCGGTGAAGCCGTGCACGTCGACGAAGCCCAGCTCTTCGCGCACCGCACCCGTCGGGTAGAAGCTGCGCTCGCCTCGCACCGCACCGCTCGCATCGGTCGCCAGCAGCGCGGTGTTGAAGATGTCGCGGTGCAGCCAGATGGCATCGTCCATCAGCAGCCGGCGAGCGGCTGAACGCAGCAGCTTTCCGGCATCGGTGGGCGCCGGGCCGCCGCTGAGCTGCACCAGGTTCAGGCCCGCGGCATGCGCGAGCCACGCGTCGGCGATGTCGATCTTCGCGTCGCCGGTGACAGTCAACGGACCGGAGCCCGAAGCAGGCGCGAGATCGGAGAGCACCCTCGCCGCGAGGCTGTCGTTCTGGCTGCGCATCACGCGCATGCCCTGGAAGTACGAGTAGACGAACGAGATGCCGTCGCGCAGCTCGAAGCCTTCCGAGACGTACCAGGTGCGTGAGTCGCCTTCGTCTTTCGCCACCCGATCGTCATCTGCGTAGGCGGACGCCGCCTCGAGGTTGGGCGCGGAAGCGGCCACGATGCGTCCGCGGAAGTCGCGGGTGAAGGTGGTGTCGGCGCGCGTCGCCATGCCGCCCGCTGCGTCGTACGTCATCGCCACGCCACCTGCGCCGGTGACGGCGTTGGGCCTGGCCGCTTCGTAGCCGTAAGCGCCGACGTGAGCGCGGCTCGCGGCGCCGAGGCTCGAGACGGTCTGGGTGATGTTGTCGATGGCGTCGAAGCCGTAGTCGAGCGTCTCTTCGGTCGAACCGGCCAGCACCGTGCGCGTCAGGCGGCCCCAACCGTCGAGGGTGTGCACGGAAGCGCGGCGCAGCCGGCCGGCGACCTCGCCATCGCTCATCGCGGTGACTTCACCCGACTTGTTCAGGGTGAAGCCCAGGTGGAGCAGGGTGCCGCCCGTCGCGGTGGTCTTCAGCGAGGTGAGCCTGATGCGCCCGTCGTAGGTGTAATCGGAGCTGGTTCCGTTGCTGAACGTCACCTTCGCGAGCTGCCCACGCTCGTCGTACTGCGTGCTGCTCACCGCTCCGCTGACCGCGGTCGCCCGGCCGGCCCCATCGAAGGTGGTGTCGATGGCCGTGCCATCGGGGTGCGTGACGCCGATTTCGCGCAGCGCGAGATCGAAGCGGCGGCGGGTGATGAACGTGTGCCCTGCGATCGTCTTCTGCTCGAAGACCGCGTTGCCGCGCGCGTCGTAGCCGAACCGCTCGTCGCCGCCGGCAGCCGTTCCCGACCATGAGAGCTGCGCGAGCTGGTTGCCGGCATTGGTGCACTCGGTGCAACCCGGCAGTGTGTCGTAGCGATAGGAGACCCGCGTCGTGGCGTCGGCCGTGGGGTCGAAACGCGCGATGACGCGATTGGCGCCGTCGTAGTCCTGGCGCACCGCGGTGCCGCGCGCGTCGGTCACGAGCACGATGTTGCCCTCGGCGTCGTAGTCCAACGTGCTGAGGCCGGCGTTGGTGTCGTCGACGCGCACGACCCGGTTGAACCGGTCAGAGGTCTGGGTGCGCACGTGCCCCGCAGCATCGCGCACGATCGAGAGAAGCCCCAGGTTGTCGTAGCCCACCGTGTTGACGCTGAGCGCGCCTCCGCTCGTCAGCTGACGCGCGGTCGAGGTCAGCCGGCCCAGGCCGTCGAACGTGTTCACGTCGGGCGTGTTCGCCTGCGGGTCGGCGGGGTCGTTGTCGTCTTCATCGAAGGAGCGGATGACGAGCGGACCGTATTCGGTGCTGCGAAACGAACCGTCGGGCTCGGTCTCGCGCAGCATTCGCCCGGTGGGATCAGAGCTGAACCGCGTGAAGGGCACGGTGGCGGGCGGCGCCGACTCGCAGGTTCCCGAGCTCGCGAGGTAGGGCTGGTAGCGGCGCACGGGCTGACCACGCGAGTCGAACTCGATGAAGCCGTCGACCTGCCAGAGGGTGGGGGAGAGGCGCTTGCGATGCTGGAAGTCGCGGCCGAGCCCGTCGACGCACCGGGCTTCGACCAGGTCATCAGTCCCCGACGCGCTCGATCGGCGGGTGATCACGATTCGCGAGCTGGGGTCGGCCAGCTCGTACGCGAAGCTGGTGCTGGGCGATGCATCGACGTCGCCCGGCAAGATGATCTTCGAGGTGCGCCCGTGCTCGTCGTAGCGGAACCGGGTCTGTTGGGCCGCGGCGATCGCAGCGCCCGCCTTGACCGCGTACCAATTGCTGGTCTGCCCATCGAGTTCCCACGCGGCATCGGTCAACGTGTCCATGCGCAGCGAGTCGACGTCTGCGCTGCCGACGAGCAGCTCGGTGCGGGTGAGTCGGAGCCCCGCGGGCTCGTAGGTGTACAGGCGTCGATGGCTGGTGGTGTTCGCCACGCTGCCCAGGGCATCGATGGTCTCCACCGCGTTGCCATGGGTGTCGAAGCGGGCCCGCGCGACGCTGATGAAAGCCTCTCCCAGCTTGCGCTCCGTGCGGGTCACGTTGCCCAGGGTCAGCTGGCCGAACGCCGCTCCGACGAAGTCAGTGCCGTCGTAGTAGGTGCGTGAGGTCTGCTCCCAGGCTCCGGCGACCGAGGCAGAACGTTGCTCTTTTTCCTGCCCTGAAAGCCAGAAGGCGCCCGGGTCGATGAAGTCGGTCTCGCTGAAGGCTTCGTCGCCCAGGCACTGATCGCCACAGGCCTGCCCGAAGGTGCCCGACGCCACGCAGGGTGCGCAGACGCGCGGCTGCTCGGGCGTGCCCAGGTTCACCACGCCCAGCTCGCGGCTGGCGATCACGTTGCCGTAGCCGTCGTAGTCGCGCTCCGACTTCGTGGTCACCGCGTTGGCGGCGTCACGCTCGTTGATGATGATGGTGGTCGCGCGGTCGCAGGCGAAGAAGGTGTTGCTCGACTGCGAGACCATGCACGCCTGCCAGAGACTGCGCGTCTCGGTGAGCAACGCGCGGTTCGGCGCGGCGCCCGCCCAGACCTGAGCGACGAGGGGCGTGCCGGCCAGCAGCGGGTTGGTCTTGCCCACGTCGTAGCTCTCGATGATCAGCCCGGGCTCCTGCGCGTCACGCGACATGTCGGAGTCCATCTGGCGCTCCACGCCTTCGTAGCCGCGGAACTGCTTCTCGACGCCGTCGTAGAAGCCCGAGTGGTAGCGGTAGGCCGTGCGCTCGCGCAGGCCGGTCGGGTCCATCGTGCCGTTCATGTCTGAACCGGTGAGCGTCACGAAGCTCTCCATCGCGGTCACCAGCGTCATGGGGTTAGGCACCTTGTTGACCCACGGCTGCGTGGCGAGCTCGTCGCGTGCCTGCTCGACGATCGAGGTGCCGTAGCTGAAGCGCTGAACCGCGCCGACGCCGTTGTCGATGCGCGAGAGCAGGTGGGGGCGCACCGGGAAGAGCTCGAGGTACGAGATGGCGCCGCCGGCCTCGATCCACACGATGTCCGACGAGCCGTTGCCGTTCATGTCGGCGTACGAGACCACCGTGCCCGCCACGCGCGAGGGAATGACGCCGGCGCCGAGATCGGCCGTCGCGATGGTGCGCACCGCGTCGAAACGATCGGCGTTGCGGTTGAGCGCGAGCTTGATCTCGTTGCCCACCACCGCCACCAGGTCGGTCAGCTCGTCGCCGTTGATGTCCTGCAGCTCGAGCACCGCGATCTGCGAGGGGTCGAAGCCCGTCACGGCGACGTCGTGCCAGGCGCTCCACTTGCCGAAGCCCAGGTTGAGTCGGTAGCTGACCTGCAACGCGCTGCCGCTCACGCGCAGGATCACGGGGTCCTGCAGCCCGTCGCCGTTCATGTCGGCCAGCTGCAGCGCCGAGTCGTCGAACACCTCGTCGATGGTGGAAGCCGATGCCGCCACGTACCCCGCGCTCGTGTTCAGCAGCACGCTGGTGGCGCCACCGGGGTCGGTCTTGAGGAAGTCGATGCGCTTGTCGTTGTCGTAGTCGAAGAACCGAATGTGCAGCGGGTCGGCCTGGAGCGGATCGCTGACGTCTTCGTCGAGCGTGTAGCTGTTGTCGACCGTGCTCGAGGTGGGTTTGCAGTCGATGGCTGACGAAGTCCAGTCGCCCAGGCCCTTGTTGCAGAGCACCTCTCCGGTGCGCGCGTTGGTGATGTCGACGAAGCCATCGCCGTTGACGTCGATCACCTGCACCGCGGCGTTGCCCAGAATGAGTGAGCTCGAGCCCACCGTGCGGGCGCTGGCCACCGGCGTGGTCGAGAAGCTGACCTGGCCTTCGCCGTCGAGGCGCGCGTAATGGAAGCTGTGCAGGCCGCTGGAAGACGCCGACAGCACGTCAGGCAGCGCATCGCCGTTGATGTCGAGCAGCGTCGCGCGGCCCTGGGCGAAGTCGACGCCCAGCGTGCCCATGTTCTTGACGAAGGGCTTCGCGCAGTCGCCAGCGCAGGTGCCGCCCAACGTCTTCGAGTAGCCGAAGTTGAACACCACCGGGTAACTGCCGCCGCTGCGGCCCAGGCGGGTGACGCGGCTCAGTCGGCTCGCGCCACCGGCGATCGCGTCGGCCTCGAAGGTCATCGCGTAGCTGCGCACGACCTCTGCGCCCGAGAAGATGCGCACTTCCTTCAAGCGCTGCGTGAGCCGCAGATCGAAGCCCGGCTTGGCATCGGAGATCGCGTCGGGCCGCGCTTCGTAGGTGAAGCGCACCGAGTGGCGCGGTTGGCCTGCTTCGAAGACGTAGTTGAGCCGCTCGAGCAACGAGGTGCCGCCGGTGTCCTTCGTCCACGACGCCTGCATGCGATGACCGAAGCGGTCGACCATCACCACGAGGTGCCAGCGGAAGACGCGGGCCGTGGTGGGTACGATCACCTGCGCGGAGGGTACGGCCACGCCCATATCGTCAGCGCCGTAGTAGCCGACCCGGCCATCGGGGTACTCGGCCTTCCAACTGCCGCCCTCGCCGGTGCCGCGGCCCTGCCAGGTGTAGCGCACGAAGCCCGACTCGAAGCGGCTGCGGTACACCGCCGTGCTGCCGGTCTGGGAAACGCGCACCAGCTCGTCGCCACCATTGGCCACGAACCGATCGTCGAGGTCGTAGTTCTGCAAGCCCTTCGAGGTCATGCGCTCGATCGACAGGTTGGGCACCGACCAGCCCATGCCCAGCACGTCCGAGCCCCCGTTCGACGAATAGCTGAAAGCGATCTCGGGCGTGACGCCGGGAAAGCCCTGCGGCAGCTCGACGTTCACGGCGTAGTTCATCGCGCCCTGGTTGCCCTCGACGCTCGCGTTCTCGCCGACGCCGGCGATCGAGCCGGGCGCGTTGGGCAAATTCACGCGTTCATCCGAGACACCTGCTGCCGCCTGTCCCCACGCCGTACCGATACCGAGGACGAAGAACATCACCGTCGTAAGACGACTCATCTTGAAGCTCCAGAAGGGGGAGGCGTTGAGGGCCTTTGCGGGGACCGCCCCAACGCCAATGACGCCCCAGTAGCATCTGTCAGGGACAGAACCTAGGAGCCCGACGGGCCAGAGCACCGCTCTCGCGCCAAGGAGGAATTGTATGTCGCCCCTGGAACTCCCAGGGCGAACACGTGCGGCGAATCTGGGCCTGACGATTACTGGCAGGTGCTCGATACGCCGCCGTCGCTGGGCGCGTTGCAGAGGCCCGACAGGCAGTCGTTGCCGGTGACGCAGCCGATGCCGGTGGCGCAGTCCGCCGCGCCGCCGCCGCTCATGCCCGTCATCACCCAGCCCGTGTTCACCACGGTGTCGGTCAACGACACGTTGCCCTGGCCTCCGATGTTGTCGTTGGTGAGCCGCACGAAGGGGTTCGAGGTGCGCTTGCTGGCGGTGATGGCCAGGGTGCCGCCCACGCCGTTGATGGCTGCGATCACCGCGTCGCCCACGGCCTCTGCGTCGGGGTTGACGCCACTGGGTTCGAAGTCGATGGTGATCGTCCCGGCGGGGCAGGTGAAGGCCGCGCTGTTCAGCTTGAAGCAGAACACCGTGGCCGGGTTGACGCCGTCGTTGAGCGTGAAGCTCTGCCCGTCGGCGCTGTCATTGAGGGTGTTGTCCGTGATGGTGCGAATGGTGCCCTGCGCCTCGAGCGCCGACTGCGCGACCGTGCAGTTCGCGTTGCACGTGCCGCACGAGAGCGTGTTGCGATCGTCGCACTGCTCGTTGGGCGCATTGACCACGCCGTCGCCGCACACGCTGCCGTTGAGGGGCAACGAGGTGGTGCAGGTGGCGTTGCACAACGTGCAGCTCGCCTGGCCGTACGGGCACACCGTCTCGGTGGTGGTGTTGCCGTCGTCGCAGCTCTCGGTGTTCGCGCCCGAGCCGTTGGTGATGCCATCGCCGCAGCGCTGACCCGTGCGGGGCAGGAGCGCGGTGCAGGTGGCATTGCAGATGTTGCAGTTGGCCGTGCCGTACGCACACTCGGTCTCGGTCACCGCGTTGCTGTCGTCGCAGACCTCGGCGCCGTTGATGATTCCATCGCCGCAGAAGGCGCCCGTCTTGCTCGGCGTGGTGAGGCAGTCGTTCGCGCACACGGTGCAGGTCGGCGTGCCGTAGGGGCAGGAGCCCTCGGTGATCTGGTTGCCGTCATCGCAGACCTCCGAGTTCGCCGTGTTGATCGTGCTGTCGCCGCAGCGCGGACCCGTGAGCGAGAACTGGGCCGTGCAGTTGCCCGTGCAGCCCGTGCAGGTCGCCGTGCCGTACGGACAGCTCGACTCGGTGGTGGTGTTGCCGTCGTCGCAGACCTCACCGCCGTTGGTCGTGTTGTCGCCGCAGAAGATGCCCGTGGCCGCCTGCAGGGTGCAGGTCGCCGTGCAGATGTTGCAGGTCGCCTGGCCGTACGGACAATTCGCCTCGGTGGTGGTGTTGCCGTCGTCACAGGCCTCAGGGTTTCCGACGGTGCCGTTCATCGTGCCGTCGCCGCAGCGGGGGCCGGTGAGCGAGAACTGCGCCGCGCAGTTCGCCGTGCAGCGCGTGCACGAGGCCGTGCCGTAGGGGCACGCGGTCTCGGTGACGGTGTTGCCGTCGTCGCACACCTCGGGGCCATTGGTGGTGTTGTCGCCGCAGAAGGGACCCACGCGGGTCGGCTCGGTCTGGCAGTTGCCCGCGCAGACGGTGCAGCTGGGCGTGCCGTAGGCGCACGCGGTCTCGGTGAGGGTGTTGCCGTCGTCACAGAGCTCTGTGGCGGGGCCCAGGGTGTCGCGGAAGCCGTCGCCACACGTGTTGGTGCGGCAACCCGCGATGCAGTCATCGGTGTTGCTTGCGTTGCCGTCGTCGCACTGCTCGCCCGCCACCGGGTTGAACAGGCCGTCTCCGCACGCCGTGGGAGAGCAGTCGTTGTCACAGAAGGTCGAGTTGCCGCCCGTGTCGCACTGTTCGAACGGACCACCGCCGTCAGGTGAGGTGCGGTGCTGGGTGTTGAGCACGCTGTCGCCGCAGATGGCCGGCCGGCAGTTCGCGTTGCACGAGTTGGTGTTACCGCCCGTGTCGCACTGCTCGGTGAGCACCAGGTTCACCTTCGAGTCGCCGCAGAAGGCGACGGTGCAGTCGGTGTCGCAGGTGGCCGTCTCGGTGCCCGTCACCGCGCCGAAGACGTCGCACTGCTCGCCGGCGCTCGCGTTGATGATGCCATCGCCGCAGCGGCGGTTGGTGCAGTTGACGTTGCACGTCGGCGACTCGGCGCCGGTGTCGCACTGCTCGACGCCCGTCTGAACGAAGGTGTCGCCACAGCGCGCCAGCTTGCACTGCGAGGTGCAGGCCGCCGTGTCCGAATTGGCGATGCCGTTGTCGCACTGCTCGCCCAGGCCCGATTCGACCGTGCCGTTACCGCAGGTGCCCGTCGAGCGGCAGTCAGACGAGCAGTTGTCGCCCGCGCCGCCATCGGGGTTGGCCGAGATGGGCTGGGTGTTGCCGTCGTCGCACAGCTCGTTGGGGTCGAGGATGCCGTTGCCGCACACTTCGAAGCGGCAGGTCGAGCTGCAGCCGTCGCCGGTGGCGAGGTTGCCGTCGTCGCACTGCTCGGTGCCTCCGTCGACCAACACCGCGTCGCGGAAGTTGTCGCCGCACACCTCGATGCCCTTGCAGTCTTGCCGGCAGCCATCGCCCGAGGTGAGGTTCAGGTCGTCGCACAGCTCGCCACGCGCCGTGTCGCG
>JBKJSE010000129.1:0-7437 GCA_046595925.1 Archangium sp.
CGTCTTTCACCTTGAGGGTCAAGGCGTAGAGGCCGGCGCGGCGCGGCGTGCCGCTCAGGTAGTCGGCGGTGTCGCGGTCATCGATGCTGATGCCGAAGTCGGCCGGGAACATGATGGCGTTGCCATTGTCGAAGAGCACCGCGCCGGGGGCGTCGGTGATGTTCTCTGGCAGCTCCTGGAAACGAATGAGCGACCACGCGTACGGCGCGCTGCCACCCACCGCGATGAGCGGCTGCAGGTAGTCGCGGCCCACCAGCGCGGTCTCGAGCGCCGAGGTGGCGATGGACAACGAGGTGGGGGTCACCACGCGCAGGCCCAGCTCCTTGCTGACCGCGGCCCCCGTCGAGTCGGTCACCTCGACGGCGAAGGTGAAGTCGCCTGCCATCAGCGGCCGGCCTTCCAGCAGGCCGTCAGACGCGACGGCGAGGCCCGGGGGCAACGCGTCGAGGTCGAGCGCGCGCCACCGGTAGGGGGGCGTGCCGCCCACCGCGACGAGCGAGGCGGTGTAGACGCGGCCGAACTCGGCGGCGGTGAGCGACTGGTCGACGATGACCAGCGGCAGCCCACCCGGCATCACCTGCAGGCTGAGCGGGCGCGTGTCGGTCAACGCGCCGCTGGTGACCTTGGCGTCGAAGGAGAAGCTGCCCGCGGTCGAAGGCGAGCCGACGAGATCGCCCGCGCTCGAGAGCGTGAGCCCGGGGGGCAAGCTGCCGCCGGTCAGTTCCCAGACGTAGGTGCCCGTGCCGCCGGTGGCCTGCAGCCGCAGCCCGAAGGGCGCGTAGCGGGTGGCGGTGGGCAGCGCCGCGGTTGAGATGGTGACCGTTCCGGTCGACACCTGCACCGCTGCCGACTGCGTGAAGCAGTTGTTGACGATGGTGATCTCGTTGCCTCCGAAGGTCGAGGAGGCCGCGTCGAAGTTCACGCACACGCCCAGCCAATACGCACCGGGGGAAAGGTCGGCCGGAATGGTGATGCTGTCCATCGCCATGTCGACCTGCAGCGGCGTCAGCGAGACGAGGTTGCCCACGCTCAACGAACGATCCGCGATCGACACCGAGGCGTTGTCCGAAAGAAAATAGGTGTACTTCGCCGCCAGCGAGTTCGCGTTGCCCAGGTTCTGCAGCGAACGGCTCACCTGCAACGTGGCGCCGGGCATCGCCGCGGTGGGCGCGGAGAACCCGGAGACCACCAGGTCAGAGGTCGGCGCTCCGATGGTCACCACCGAAGGCGCCGAGACGTTGTTGCTGTCTGACTGCTCGACGATGAGCCGATCGGGGTCGACCACCGCGAAGAGGAAGTACGAGCTCTGGGTGAGGGTGCCGGGCAGCGGGCTGTTGATGATGGCCTGCGCGGTGCCCTGCGCATCGACGGTGACGCCCGCACTGGTGCCGATGATGGTGTCCGTCATCTGGTCGAGCGTGGCGTCGGTCGACATGAAGAAACGCACGGTCACGCCCGTGGAGTCGCGGCCTCCGCGGTTACGGATGCTGGCGGTCTGCGGGAAGGCGACGCCCGCGTAGCCGGTCTGCGGCGCGGACAACGAGGTGATCTCGAGGTCAGGCGGGGGGAAGAAGTCGATGGCCTGGCCCGCGGGGTACGCGCCCGACGTGCAGGTGGCGCTGCTCGCGCAGCTCAGCCCCGGCACGCCGACGCCTGATTCCTTCTGCAGGCCAACCGAGGCCGAGACGCTGCCCGGCAAGGCGCTGCTGTAGACGAACCGAATGCGGCCGGTGGTCTCGAACAGCTGCACCTGGAAGGCGATGCGCGAGGCGGCCACGTTGGCGCCCACGGCGTTCCACTCGAAGGCCATCACGCGGTTCGGCGCGATGCCGGTGACCTGATACCGGTAGCCGGTGCCCGCGGTCAGCGGCGTGGTGAGCCCGTCCCACCAGGGCGCGATGAAGACCTTGGGCACCGACGACAGGGTGCTGCTGTGAGGCACGTTGTAGTTGCCCGCAGACGACGCCGGCGCGCCGCCGATGGCCAGGTAGCCGTACTGGGACATGGCCACCGAGGTGAACCGGGTATCGAAGAACGGCATGGGGAACGGCACCGTCAACGACGCGGCGGCGGTGGTGACCGCGCCGTTCACCAGCGGCTGGTAAGCCACCGGCGTCGGGCCGACCACCTGGTACGGCTGGGCCTGAGCCGCCATCGGCACCAGGGCGACCGCCGCGGTCAGACCGAACGCGGCGGCCGAGAAGCGGCGCTTCCGCAAGAGCATGAAACCCACCGCGGCCAGCAACGCGAGGGGCGACCAGCCCGTCGAGGTGCTGCTGCAGCCCACGGCCTTCGGCTCGCGCTCGACGCGCAGCGAGAGCGGCGTGAGGCCCGTCATGCCCGCGGCATCACTGACCTCGACCACGAACGACCAGAGACCTTCCGAGCCGTCGGCCGCCACGGTACCGGTGATGCTGCCCGCAGGGTCGAGGGTGAGGCCGGGCGGCAGCGCGCCGCTGGCCAGTTCGTACTTCACGGTGCCGCTGGGCGAGACGCTCAGGGGCACGGACACAGCGGCGCCTGGACGGAGCACTTCGGGCAACATGCCGGACACTCGGTATCGGGGGGGATGAACGGTCATCGTGAACTCCAGCGTATCCGTGCGGCCGTTGTTGTCTTCAACACTGATGCTGAAGCTGAAAATGCCGGCCTGGGTGGCGCGGCCGCTGACCGTGATGAGCTCGGCCTGCGGGGTGACCGCCAGCCCACCGGGAACGGCGCCCGTCACGCGCCAGATCAGCGGCTTGGCGAGCATCGAGCCGTCCTGGTTGGCCACGGCGATGTCCTGCAGGTACTCCTGCCCAATCAGCGCATCGGGGATCGCCACGGTGCGGAAGGTGATGGCCCCGGCGGCGATGAGCCTGAGCGAAAGCGCCCGCGTCGCGCGCCCGCCCACCGCGTCACGCACCTCGACGGTGAGGGGAATGGCGCCGTTCGAAGCGTTGCGCGGCGCGCCTGCGAGCACGCCGTCGGTGCCCAGCGCGAGCCCGGTCGGCAAGGTGCCGCCGGCCAGACGCCAGCTGTACGGGCGCACGCCGCCCGCGGCTCCGAGCACGAACTGGTACTGAGAGGTGGTGCTGTTGACCACGGCCGGCAGCGTCAGCGTGGTGATGTCGACGCCCGACGTGGTCGGCAGCACGCGCAGCGCGAGCCGCACCGCCGCCTGGCGGCCACCGTTCTCGAGCACCACCGTCACGCCCACGACCTCGGCGCCGCCAGAACCCGTGGGGGTTCCAGAGAGCAGGCCGTCGGTGGCGCCGAGGGTGAGCCACGAGGGCGCGCCGCCCAGCGTGGGGTCGATGCGCCAGGTGGAAGCACCCTGCTCGCCCACCGCCGCGAGGCGGAAGTTGTAGGGGCGGCCGATCACCGCGTCGGGCAACGCCGTGTTGACGACCTTCAGGGACGAAGGCGCGATCACCATGCTGCGCGAGGCGAGCGCGTTGTTGGCCACGTCGAGATCACCGACCACCGTGAAGGCGGGGTCGACGATGCAGCCCACGTAATACGTGCCGGCAGGCATGGTGCCCGGCAGCCGCACGAGCTCGGTGGCGGTCTCGCCGCTGTTGCGCGCCAGCGTCACCATGCCCTCGTCGCGAAGCGTGCCATTGTCGACGATGCGCAGCGGCACGTCGTCGGCGGTGATGATGTCGTTGGCCGAGGCATAGAAACGGTAGACGGCCGCGGGGGCGTCGACGTTGCCGATGTTGCGAATGCTGCGCACCACGGGGATGACCTCGCCCACGCCCGCCGATGCCGGCGCGGTCACGGTGGTGACGGTCAGATCGGCGCCCGGCTCGGTGATGCGAATGGGGCCGAGAATGAGGCTGTTGTTCGCCTTGTTGCTCTCGAACACAGCGCCCGTCGAATCGACGATGCCGAACACGAAGTACTGGCCGGTGCGGAACGCCACGTTCGCCGCGTTGCGAAGCGGCAGGTTGCAGTTGAGGGTGACCTCGGTCGACGTGGTGCTGGGCGCGACCACCGTCACGACCTGGTCGCAGACGTAGCTGTCAGACAGCAGCGAGAGCGATGAGTCGTTCGAGAGCACCAACGCCACCCGGAAGTTGTTCGCGTTCGCCCCGCCGGTGTTGCGGAAACGCACCTTGAGCTGGGTCGCCTCGCCGAACCGCGCGGTGCTGGTCGCGAGGCCCGTGACGGTGTCGAGGAAAGCGACCGACTCGATCAGCAGATCGGCGCGGCGCACGTCGACCTTGGTGGCAGAGGCGGCCACGTTGTTCGCCTCGTTGGCCTCGACCACGCCGCCGTCAGGGTCGACCTGCAGCAAGAAGTGAAACTGGCCGTTGGGGGCGTTGGCGGGGATGACCACGGGCAGCGCCGTCTGGGTGATGGTCTGCCCGCCGCTGACGCCGTACGAGCCGGTCGAGACGGTGAAGTCGCTCTGGTCGAGCACCTGATCGGCGCTCATCAGAATGCGATAGCCCACCGTGCCCGCCGCGGTCGTGCCGCGGTTGAGGAAGCTGAAGGCGAAGTTCTCGGTGTTCCCGCCGCCGGTGGTCGCCGGGCCCGAGATCGAGCTGGCGACCAGGTCGGTCCCCTGCACGAAGGCGGTGATGGTGCCGCCCACGTTGTTGGCCTCAGAGGCTTCCATCACGGCGTTGGTCGAGTCGACCTGCACCAACACGTAGTACTCGCCCGTCGCGGGCGGCGTGGTGGTGGCGGCGTTGCCCGTCACCATCACGGTCGCAAGGCCGCCGTCGAGGGTCACGCCCCCGTCGACGCCGGGCAGACTCTCGGGCCCGCCTTCAGCCACTTGAACGTCGGCACCGCCGTCGGTGGCGGTGACGTCGAGCGCCAGATCGCGCGACAGGAACGCACGCCAGATGAAGGGGCCCGCAGCGGTCCGGCCGAAGTTCCGCAGCGTCGAGTTGACCGTGAAGCTCAGGTTGCCGTCACCGGCGGTGACGAAGTTGGCGATGGTGACCGCGCTGACCGCGAGGTCGGCTTCGTTGGGCTCGCCGATTCGAAACTGGCGATTGGGAACCCAATTGGTCAGGCCACACGAGGTGGTGCAGTTCGGCGTACCCGAGATGCCCGTGATGAGGTTCGCGCCCTGCGTGCCGGTCGGGTTCTCGAAGCCGATGGCCCCGCTGAAGCTGCCGGCCATGGGACCATGGTGAATGACGATCGAGCCAGAGACCGAGAGGCGAATCTGAAAGCTGACCGTCGCCGCCGAGCTGCCCAGCGGCTGCACGCCCGCGAACTCGACGACCAATTCAGAGGGGCTGACGAGGTATCTGACCGCTGCGGGAGCAACCACTTCCATGTCGTCCCACAGGCCGGCGATCACCGCGTTGGGGGCGCTGGTGGAAGGAAAACTCGAGACCGAGTAGCAGCCCGAGGTGCAGGGCGTTCCCAGGGCGATGAAGCCGTTGGTGCTGATGTGCACCGTGGAATAGTTCGTGCCGAAATACGGAAACTGAAACGGCAAGGACACGGCCAGATTTCCTTCGTCCTCGGCGTCAAAGAAGCTGTAGGCCACGAACGCCGCCGTCTGCACGCCCGTTCCGTTCAGCGCGGTGTAGGGCTGATTGTCCGCCACGAGGACGGTCGGCACCTGAGCCCACGCAGAGGTCGAAGCGAGCACTGCGGCAATGAGGCTGTACGAAGAAAGCTTCTTCACGTCGTTCTCCATCATCAAAACAGAAGGGCTCGCGGCCAGAGCAAAGGCCCGCGAGCGAAAGGCGAAGGTCACGTCAACCGCGTCACGGAATGCAGGCCGCCGTATACGTCACGGTCAGGGTCTTGCCCGGCTCAGGCACGTACAGCGGCTCGAAGTTGATCGAGTTGTTCGTCGCGTCGTACGCCCAGATGCGCGACATCAGGCTCGGGTCCGGATCGACCGAGGGAATGGGCATGCCGTCGATGGCCACCTGAATGCCGGTGGCCGCCGCGAGATCGGGCCGCGAGGTGAGGAAGAAGTTGGTGCGGTAACCGAACGCGTTCTTGCCGATGCGCTCGAGCGCGACGGCCCAGTTCGGGGTGCAGATCTCTTCTTTCACGCCGTTGGTCTGCGCGACCAGGAAGTCGTGCCGGCCGTCGTTCGCGTCGTCGTACGAACAACCCGACGGGCTGCTGGGAAGGAAGGGGCCGACCACGTTGTAGGTGAACTGGCCCGAGCGCTGCGCGCCTTTGATGTTGAGCAGCTGGTTCAAATAGAACGACGGCGCCTGGGGGGCCTGGTCGCGCGCGTCGGTGACGCACACCACGGCGAGCACGGCCTCCTGGCGCAGGAAGCCCGCGTTCTTCGCGGGGTCGGTGATGTTCGGCGCCGTGAGCGCCCGGGTCGCAGGATCCATGCAGGACTCGGCGTAGCCGCTGGTGCCCACGTTGACGAGGTCGGCGAACTCGGTCTGCAGGTTGGGCGTGGTGGGCCGGAGGATCTTGTTGCCCGCGGCGGTGGTGTGAAGGATGCCGGCCAGCGCGGCGGTCGGGCCGCTCAGCTCGGTGTTGGTCACGCCGAGGTGGAAGTCGACCTGGTTGCTGGTGGCGTACTGGAGGAACGAGGCCATGTTCTGCGCCAGCGCGGTCTGCTTGTCGCCCATCGAGCACGAGTCGTCGATCACCAGGAGGATGTCGGCCTTGGGCTTGGTGTCCTGGCGGAAGGTGTCGGTGTTCAGGCCTTCCATGTCACCGCGGCCCTGGAGCGCGACCACGTAGTCGAGCGCCTGCCCGCCCTGCGTCACGCTGATCACGAAGGCGCCGGTGTCGGGGCCATAGTTGATGGGGCGGTACTTGAGCGAGAAGGTCACCGGCGTCGAGCTGCCCGGAGTGACCCGGGTGCCACCGCTGATGCCCGAGACCACGAAGAACTCGGGGCACGGCGCGCCGCCGGGGCAGTTCGGGCCGCCGGGGCCTTCGCCTGCCGCCGAGCCCATCGACGCCGCGTTGATCACCACGTCGGTCGAGCACGAGTTGTAGATCTGGAAGTTGCGGTTGGGCGAGTTGCAGTCTTTCTTCACGGTGCCGAAGTCGAGGGTGCTCGGGGAGATCGTCAGGCAGCTGTTGGCGATGGTGGCCGTGAGGGCGACCTCGCGCGAGGGAGAGACTGGGTCTGCCACGTTGAAGGAAACGCGGCCCACGACCTGCGCGGGCACGGGGGGCAGCTGGCCCTGGGGCCACGCGCGCACCATCACCTGCCGGGTCTCGCCGGGCATCAGGTCGAGCTCGTTGATGGGGCCGGCGGGCAGCGAGAAGACCGCGGGCATGCCGGTGGGCGTGCCGGTCTCGGGCAGCAGCTGCAGGTTGCTGAGCAGGCAGACGTCGCTGGGGCCGGTGAGCCGGTTGCGAATGGTGAAGCCGAGATCCTTGATGGCGGGCGGCGAGACGATGCCGAAGGCCAGCGCGATGGGGGTGATCTCCACGTCGCAGGGGGGCAGCATCACCGAGTTGGCGGTGACGTTGATGATGGTCACCGGC
>JBKJSE010000211.1:0-5201 GCA_046595925.1 Archangium sp.
TACGAGCGGGCGCGCACCGACCTCGAGAGCCGAAGGATCGAGCTGGGCGCCGAGCTGAAGAAGCACCCGCAGCAGGCGCGGCAGCGGGCGCGCTCGACGCTGCTCTCCTACTTCGAGAACTCAGCCTTCCCCGCGTGGAAGGGCACGACCTGGAACTTTTACGGCACCACGACCAGGCCAGGCGAAGGCACCATCGCTTGCGGCTACTACGTGACCACCGTGATGGAGCAGGCGGGCTTCCATCTCCAACGAGTGCTCCTCGCGCAGCAGGCATCGCGTACCTGGTCTCGACCGTGGCCCGCGGAACCCGCGTCGAGTGGATTCGCCCAGCCGGAAATGCCGAGGCCGTCGAGGAGATCCACAAACGCTTCGGTGATGGGCTCTTCGTGATCGGCTTCGACTACCACGTGGGCTTCTTGCGGCTCGAGGGTGAACGGGCGGCGTTTTGCCACTCGTCGTTCCTCGACCCCGGCTCAGTGACTTGTGAAGACCCGGTGCCCGCGGGCGCCTTTGCGTCGCGCACCTACGTGGTCGCAGATGCGCTCAACGATGCACTGTTGAATGACTGGCTGCTGGGCCGCGCCATTCCTTCGCAGCTTCCGAACCGAAATTCGCGTCGTTCTCCTTGAGCCCGGCAGCCAGTTCTCGTAGCGTATGTTGATAATGACATTCAAAATCATGTGCATCGCCGCGCGGCAGGGGTTACCCGCGATCGCGCTCGTCTTCGCGCTCGGGTGCCCGACGCCGAGGCCCGCGCAAGACGCAGGGCCGGTGTTGCTGGAAGACGGAGGCCTCGCTGCCACCCGGGCCGACTTTCTGGGCGCCGCCGGTACGTGCTCACTGCAAGCCGTGGCGAAGTTCCGCGCCGAGATCGACGCGCTCAACACTGCGCCCACGCAGGACAACTGGAAGAAGGCGATGAAGGCCTGGCAGCGGGTCGAGGTGATGCAGTTCGGGCCCACCGGCAGCGCGTCGACACCGGGCGGAATGGATCTGCGCGATCAGGTCTATTCGTGGCCACTGGTGAGCCGCTGTGCCATCGAAGACGTGTTGGTGAGCAAGCGGTACGAGTCGGGCGTGGGCTCGCTGCTGGTGAACCGCCGGGGCCTCGCGACCCTCGAGTACCTGCTGTTTTACGGGGGCGACGACGTGCTCTGCTCGTCGGCTGGCTGGGCTGCGTTGACGCCGGCGGAGCGCGCTGCCCAGAAGCAGGCTTACGCCGTGGCCGTGAGCGCCGACCTGAAGGTGCACGCCGACGCGCTGGTGACCGCGTGGGAAGGCGGTTTCGTCGAGACCCTGCGCAGCGCCGGCCCCGGAAACACGACGTACATGTCGACGGGTGCCGCGATGAACCAGGTGAGCAACGCGGTCTTCTACATCGAGCGCGTGGTGAAGGATCTGAAGCTCGCTCCGCCCCTCGGGCTGCGTGATTGTGCCGCCCCCCCCTGCGTCGAGTTGCTCGAGTCGCAGTACGCCGCCCACAACACCGCCAACCTGCGCGAGAACGTCGCAGCGATGCGCCAACTGCTCGAGGGGTGCGAGCCTGGCTTCACCGGCATCGGCTTCGATGATCTGCTGCTCGGGGCACGCGCTTCGTCGCTGGTAGAGCGCCTGCATGAACGCCTGCTCGCCGCAGAAGCAGCGCTCGCGGCCATCGAAGAGCCGGATCTCAAAGAGGCGTTGATGAACGACCCGGCTTCGGTGCGGGCGTTCTACGACTCGCTCAAGGCGATCACCGACCTGCTCAAGAGCGAGTTCGTCACCGTGCTCGACATCGACCTGCCCATGGGGCTCGAAGGCGACAATGACTGAGCGCCGTGACGCCGCCGCGCTCGCCCTCTTCCGCATGGCGTTCGGCACGCTCGTGGCCATCTCTGCGCTTCGTTTCCTGGCTTACGGCTGGGTCGACATGCTGTTCGCTGCCCCCTTCCGCTTTCACTACTTTGGCTTCGAGTGGGTTCCCTCGCCCGGGCTGGACGGCGTGCGCGCGTTGTTCGTGGCGCTGGTCGTCCTCGGCGCGATGGTGGCGGCTGGGGCGTTCTACCGGCTGGCCATCGTGCTGCTGTTCGTCACCTTCACCTGGGTGCAGCTGATCGACGTCTCGAACTATCTGAACCATTACTATCTGGTGTCGCTGCTGGCGCTGTTGCTGTGCTTCATGCCGCTGCACCGGCTCTGGTCGTTCGACGCGTGGCTGCGCCCTGCGCTGAGGCAGGAGACCTTGCCAGGGTGGTGCACCTGGCTGCTGCGGTTTCAGGTCGGCCTCGTGTACCTCTTCGCTGCGATCGCGAAGTTCAACTCTGATTGGTTGATCCACGGCGCGCCGCTGCATCTCTGGCTGTCGTCGCGTGGAAGCTGGCTGACCAGCGCCGAGGTCGCCTGGATCGCCTCGTGGGGCGGCTTCCTCTTCGATCTGACGGCGCCGTTCTTCCTCTCGTGGAAACGCACGCGAAAGTTCGCCTACGTGGCGGTGATCGGCTTTCACCTGACGACCAGCCTGCTGTTCCCCATCGGGATGTTCCCCTTCATCATGATGCTGTCGACGCTGGTGTTCTTCGACGCGAGCTGGCCGCGGCGGTGGCTGCGCAAGCCCGCGCCCGCACCGATTGCGCAGAGAACGACCCGCTGGGTGCTGGTGCCGGTGCTCCTGTGGTGCGTGGTGCAAGTCGCCATGCCACTGCGCACCTTCTTCTACGGGGGCGATGTGTCCTGGCATGAGCAGGGCATGCGCTTCTCGTGGCGCGTGATGACGCGCGAGAAGAATGGCAGCGTCACCTACGTGGTGCGCCAGCGATCGACGGGCCGCGAGTGGCACGTGACGCCCAATCAGTACCTGACGCCGGTGCAGGAGCGGGAGCTGTCGGTGCAACCCGATCTCATCCTCCAGCTCGCCCGCCACATCGGCGATCAGTTTCACGCGCGCGGACTGAACGACGTCGAGGTGCACGCCGACACGCTGGCCTCGCTCAACGGCCGCCCCGCCGCTCCGCTCATCGACGCCTCGGTCGATCTGTTGCAGGTGCGCGATGGGCTCGCCTTCGCGAAGTGGATCACACCGCGGCCGGACTCCGAGCCGATCGCGCCCGCGTTGTTCTCCAGCCGCCGCTGACTCCGAGTCGGTAACCGCCTGCCCGAGCAGGCTGTGAAGAGCGCGTGTGGCATGTGGGCTGCACAGCCAATCGTCATGGCGATTCTGACGGCGTTGCTCAGTGCCTTGTCGCGAAAGATCGGCTCGTTGATCCAGGCCTTGATGGGCTGGTCGGTGGCTGCGCTCTTCGGCCGCTTGACGCCCCGCAAACGCCTGATGGTCTCGATCGCGATGATCCTCTCGGTGATGTGGCCGCTGTTCGTGATCGGGGTCTTCTTCCCGGCGGCGGCGGCGCTGGTCATCGCCTTCGTGCCCATCAAGGACTGGTTCAGCCAGGGCATCATCCGCACGGTGTGGATCGCGCTGGCGGCGCTCGCACCGATCATCGTGGCGGTGCTCACCCGCACTGCCGCTCCCGACTCGCAGACCAGGAGTCTCACCAGGACGCTGCTCAACGCGTACCCCCTGACCCTGGGGTTCTCGATCTCCTTCTTCGTCACGCTCGTCACCGTGCCCTCGATCAAGATCGCCTCGATGGCCCGCGGCTGGGTGGAGGAGCACCTCTACGTGCAGCCCAGGCCAGGCGCATACCAGGCAGCGCTGCACGACCTCACTGAGGCCTGCGTGCTCGCCCAGCTCAGCCCTGAAGTGGGCCAGCCGCCCGGAGCGATGTTGATCTCGACCCGCGTGATCAAGTTCTTCGCGCGCGGTGCCATCGATGCGTTGGTGGAAGACGACCCGAAGGTCATTCGCGCCGAGGGCCTCGAGCTCTACCTCTACCCGGGTGACCTGCTGCTCCGAGGCGAGAAGCACAAGGTGTCGCGCGTGCGCGCGATGATGGGCCGCACCATGCTCGAGCGAGACGCGTGGCTGGTGAAAGGCGCGAAGGCACAACACCTCCAGGACGAGCTCGGTCGTCTCTGGGAAGCGATCTTGCGGCACGAACATCTGGCCGATGCCGCGAGCGGCCTCGAATCACGGCTCAAAGAGATCGCCGTCGATTCAACCAAGCCAGACATCTCCTACGAGGACTGGGTCATGGTCGATCGAATTTCACGACGCATCGAAGGCAAACTTCAGAACTCACGCAGTGTCATCGACGGTGACGCGCTCGAGCGCGCGGCACAGGCCGCTTCACGCCGCGAGGTGGTGGGCGGCGCGACGTTGGACACCGGCGAACACTCGACGACGAAGCTGTTGGAAGCCGCGCTCAAGGAGACCCGCGAGCTCATTCGACTCGAGGTGGCGCTCGCCAAGGTCGAGGCGAAGAAGGAAGTCAAAGGCGTGGTGCGCGCGGGCATCGGGTTCACCATCGCGGGCGTCATGGGAATGATCGCCTTCGCGCTGCTGGTGGTCGCGCTGGTGCTGGCCCTCGGCGGCACGGCAGGCAGCGCCTTCGGGGTCGCGATCGCCATGCTCGTGCTCGGCGGCGTGGCCGGCTTCGTCGGCTACTCGTCGTTGCCCAGCAGCCCGCTCGAGAAGACCCGTCACCACATCGAAGACGATCTCAAACAACTCAGGGAGCACGTCGCGTGAGCACCCTCAATCAAGAAGAGATTCTCGAGCGCAAGGCCACCCTCGCCCGGGAGCGCTTGCTCGCCGTGGTCGACGAACTCGATCGCAAGCGCCACGAGTTCGCCCACGACATCGCGCACCCGGGCCAGGTCGTCTCTGATCGCCTGGCGTTGCGGCTCAGGCCCCTCGCCGAGCAATGGCAGATGATCGCGGGCGTGAGCGGCGCCGTGCTGCTCGCGGCCGGTGGCATCGGGTACGCGGTGTACCGGCGCAACCACACCTGGAGCCGGCGGTTGATGGCCCGAATTCCGAAGCCGCAAAAGAAGCCGTCGTTCTGGGGCGACGTGTTCACCCGGTCCGCGAAGGCGCTGATCACCTTCGGCCTGGTGCAGGGTCTCAAGTACGCCCTTCGGGAAGGCGCGAACCGAGCGCGCACCAACAGCCCCGCGCGGTGACAGTTCGCCTCACCTGTGCGAGGCGAAAAACAAAACCCCCGGAGACCTTTCGGCTTCCGGGGGCTTCGTTTCCTGCGAGGAGTAGGGGATTTGAACCCCTGACCTTCGGCGTGACAGGCCGACGTTCTAACCAGCTGAACTAA
>JBKJSE010000217.1:0-3756 GCA_046595925.1 Archangium sp.
AGATTCTGGCGACGTTCACTCAATGCGACGCTCCTGTTGGGTGCGGAACTGTCGCGAAGCCTACAGAGTGGGCACATGTGGGCAACTTAACTACTCAATGCGACATCCACTTACGCAGAGGAACTCAATGAAATCGATGGTCATGATGTTGACGTTGGTCCCTTTCGTGGCGTTGGCCGACGCTGATCAGCGCTTCGCGAAGCTCCGAGATCAGGCCGAAGCGATGGGCGCCGTGAGCGCGTTCGTCGAGAAGTACGTCGGCGACTGCGCCTCGAAGATGCTGGGCGGGAGCGAGTGCGAGAAGAACGCCGAGATCTTCCGCCAGGGAGCGACCGGCAAGAAGTACTACATGATCATCACCGAGGAGACCTCGGGGGTGCTGCAGATGGGCGAGGTGAAGGTGCGCGACGGAAACTTCGTGCTCAACCTCGTGCCCTTCTTCGCCGCTTCAGGCTCGGCCATCACGCACGGCGCGCCCAGCAAGACCGACGAGAACGGGAACCCGGTGATGCCGTTCATCCGCATCGAGAGCCAGATGCCCGAGGGGTGGAACCCCGCGATGATGGCGCGGCAGGTCTCTTCGCAGGCGCTGCGGCTGCAGATCGTGTTCACCCCTCAGGGCGTGTGGAGTCTGCCCAAGAAGGGCGGCGGCACGATGAAGGGCGTGAAGGCGCGCTTCGATGCCGTGCTGGTGACGGTGGGCCGCAGTGGTGATCAGGTCGGCATCTGGTTGGCCAAGTGAAGAAGGCCAGCGCGGCGGAGCAGCCCGCCGACGTCTCGAAGGTCATCGATCAGCACATCGCCGAGCTGGGTGGATGGCGCGGCGAGCTGCTCGCTCACATGCGCGCGCTCATTCTCGCCGCCGACAAGGAGATGATCGAGGAGTGGAAGTGGGGCATTCCCGTGTGGTCTCACGACGGCATCGTGTGCACCGGCGAGTCGTACAAGAAGGCGGTGAAGCTCACGTTCGCCAAGGGGGCGAAGTTCGATGATCCGTCGAAGCTCTTCAATTCGAGCCTCGAGGGGAACACCCGCCGCGCGATCGATTTGCCTGAGGGCTCTCAGATCAACGCGGCGGCGTTCAAGAAGCTCGTGAAGGCCGCGGTGGCGTTCAACGGGTTGGGCAATAAGAAAAAGAAGTAGGGCCCTCTCCCGAGGCTTCGCCGGCGATTTCGTCCGAAGGAACAGACCCACCGTTCGCATCGAGCGCAGTCGAGATGCCACCTCTGCGCCGCGCGGCAGGTGACCCCCGGCAGGTGACCCCTCGACTTCGCTCGGGGTGACCGGTGGGGTTCTCAATTTCTATTTCGGCCAACCCTCTCGGGGGGCCAGGTGGCCAGGCTGGTGAAATGGGGCTCTTAAGTTCGGGGGCGAACAGCCAGATACCGCAGCGACTGGCCCCGCCGAATCTTCAGCAGCACTGCTTCATTGGGCTCGGTCTCGCTGAGCGCAGCATCGAAGTCCTTCAAGTTCCCCACGGCCTCGCGGTTCACCTCGACGATCACGTCACCGGTGGCCAGGCCCGCAAGCTCTGAAGGTCCACCGGGCACGATCGCTTCGATGCGCAACCCCGGCTCCATACCCAACGAGGCCGCCGCGTTTGGATCGAGCGGCTTGAGCGCGAGACCCAGGGCATCGATGCGGCCCCCCGAGTTCATCGCCTTGAGCGCCTCCACCGAAGGCCGCTGCGCCAGCGTCGCGGTGAACTCGAAGGCCCTTCCGCCCCGGGTGATCTCGACCTTCACCGGCGTGCCCGGCTGCAGCAACGCCACGCGCCGGAGGATCTGCTGATACCGCTGCACGGGCTTGCCGCCGATGCGCACCACGCGATCGCCCGGCTTGAGGCCCGCCTTTTCCGCCGGGCTGTTGGTGAACACGTCGACCACCACCGGCGCGCGCGCAGTGCCCTCCCCTACTTCCTGAACGTTGAGGCCCAGCCAACCGCGCTCCGGCCGCCCGTTGTCGAGCAGGTTGGGCAGCAGATCCTTCACGAAGTTGATGGGCACCGCGTAGCCGATGCCGAAGCCGCGGCTGTCGATCGCCGTGGTGACGCCCACCACCTCACCCTTCATGTCGAACAGCGGCCCGCCGGAGTTGCCCGGGTTGATGAGCGCGTTGGTCTGAATGAAGTCGTCGAACACGCCGACGCCGATCACCCGCTCCCGCGCGCTGATGAGCCCATGCGTGACGGACATGTCGAGGCCGAACGGGTTGCCGATGGCCACCACCCAGTCACCGATCTCCAGCTGATCAGAGTCGCCGAGCGTGACGGTGGGCAGCTCTTTCGCGTCGGGCAAACGCAGCAGCGCGAGATCGGTGGCGGGATCGCGCCCCACCACCACCGCCTCGAACTCACGGCCATCGGCCAGCCGCACCTGAATGCGCTGCGCCCGCTCGACCACGTGGTTGTTGGTGACCACCAGGCCGTCGGGGTTGATCACGAAGCCCGAGCCCAGCGAACGTTTGGTGTCCTCGTTGCGCGTGGCGATGTTCACCACGCCGGGGCGCACGGCCTTCACCAGCGGCGCGAGCGAAGTGGGCGGCACGAAGCCCGGCAGCGGAGGCGCGTTGGGATTGCGCTCTTTCCACAGCTGGCCCGCGGGACCTGCAGTGGCGGGCGCGACCGCCTTCAGCAGCCCTTTCTGCGTAGAGACCTTGCCGTGCACCCATTCCTCGACGGTCTCCGCCGAGACAGGGAGTGCGACCAGCACCGCGAGCAGGATCAAGCGCACGGCGGTCATCGTAGTCGCATGCTCAGGCCGACGCGGCCTTCACGTACTTGGCGACCTTCACCACACCCGGTCGAATGACGCGGCCGTTGAGCTGGTAGGCGGCCTTGAGCACCAGCACGACCTTGTTGTCGTCGTCCTCGTTCGGGGTGATCTCCATGTCCGTCGCCTCGGCGAGGTTGGGATCGTATTGGCGCCCGGAGAGCTCGACGCGCTCGATGCCCAGGCCCTCGGCCTGCTTCAAGATACTCTCCCGGATCAACTTGACCCCCTGCGCCAGCGCAGACTCATCGGCGGACTGCAGCGACAGATCGAGCTGGTCGATCACCTCGAGCAGCGTGACGGCGATCTTGCCTTTCTCGACGTCGACCATGCGCTCACGCTCACGGGTCAGCCGATCCTTGAACTCAGCGCGGTCGCGCTCGCCCGCTTGTACGGCGTGAGCGAGCTCGTTGACGCGCTTGCGAGCCGCCTCGAGCTGCGCGGTGAGGAGCTGCACTTGGGGATCGAGGGGCGGCTGCTGCTCAGCTGGCTCGACGTCGGGGGCGGTTTCCGGCTGGTTCATGGCGCGCCCAAAGTAACCGGGGACACCCTGCTGTCAACGGGGCAAACCGAGGAGGACGCGGCGTAAGTGCCCAACGAGAAACAGAGATCCGGCCACCACCACCAACCCGTCCTGCGGGGTCGCGGCGCGCGCGGCAGCCAAAGCCGCTTCCGGGTCGGGGAACCGCTTGACCCGGGCGTTCAAGGCTGTCGCCAGCGCCTCGTAACTCGCGGGGTCCTTCGAGCGCGGGCTGGGCACCGGCGTGAGGTACAGCGCGTCGACCCGGGGAAAGAGCGCGTTGATCATCGGCTCGAAGTCCTTGTCCGCGAAGACGCCGAAGACGAGGTGCACGCTCCGTCCGACGTAGTCCGTGTCGAGGGCGCGGACCAGCGCCTGCGCACCCGAGGGGTTGTGGGCGCCATCGAGCACCACCAGCGGCGCGCCCGGGAACTCTTCGAGCCGGCCGGGCCACCGCACCGCGCT
>JBKJSE010000305.1:0-2628 GCA_046595925.1 Archangium sp.
ATGAGGTCCTGAGCGGCCTCGTCCATGTTCGCGTTGACCTGCGGGTACTTGCGGAACGCCGCGATGGCCGCCTTCACGAAGAACGGCAGGAAGGACAGCTTCACGTTCTCCTTCGCCAGCGACTCGTTGAGCTTGGTGCGCAGCGCGACGAGGGCCGAGACATCGACCTCTTCGACGAACGTGTAGTGCGGCGCGGTGAACTTCGACTTCACCATCTTCTCGGCGATCTTCTTTCGGATCCCGCGAATGGGGATGCGCAGATCGACCGCGTTGGAAGCGAGCGGGGCCCACGCCTTCGCGGCCACCGGTGCCTTCGCCGTGCCGTTGGCGTTCCCCGAAGCCATGAACGCCTCGACGTCGGTCTTGAGCACCCGCCCCTGCGGACCGCTGCCCGAGACGTTCGCGAGATCGATGCCGTGCGTGCTGGCCATGCGCCGGGTCACCGGGGTGGCGAGCACCTTCTCACCTGACGCCGCGGTGGGCGCCTTGGCCGCAGCGACCGGGGCCGATGCAGCAGGCGTGGTCGCGACATGGCCGTTGCTCTTCACGGGCGCACCGTTGCCGGTGATCTCCAGGTCGACGAGCGGCTTGTGCACCTTGGCGAGCTCACCCTCTTTGCCGTGGGTCTTCACGACGGTGCCGGCCTTGGGGCTGGGAATGGTGACCGTCGCCTTGTCGGTCATCACCTCGAGGAGAGGTTGGTCTTCTTTGACGACATCGCCGGGCTTCACCAGCCACTTGACGATCTCACCCTCGACTACCCCTTCACCGATGTCCGGGAGCTGAAACTCGAAGAGCGCCATGGAGAAATCTCGTACTTCAGGTCAGGGCGCTGCGACAGCGACTTGTGCCGGGGCGGCGCTGCGATCGCGATCCATCAAGCCCTTCATGAAGAACTCGGCGGCCCGGTAGCTCGAACGAACCAGCGGCCCCGAAGCCACGTAGAGGAAGCCGTAGCCCTCCGCGATGCGCTTGTACTCGTCGAACTTCTCGGGCGAAGCGAAGCGCTCGACGCGCAGGTGGTACTGCGAGGGCTGCAGGTACTGGCCCAGCGTCACCACGTCGACGCCGACGTCGCGCAGATCTTTGAAGGTCTGCTCCACCTCTTCATCGGTCTCGCCCAGGCCGATCATGATGGACGTCTTCGTGTAGAGCTTCTCGGGGCGCTGCTTGAGGTACTCGAGCACGCGCAGCGACTGGCGGTACTTCGCGCGGCGATCGCGCACCGTGGGCGTGAGGCGCTCGACGGTCTCGATGTTGTGCGCGACCACGTGCGGGCGGGCTTCGGCGACGATCGCGAGCGAGGCCTCGACGCCCTGAAAGTCGGGGATCAGCACTTCCACGGTGGTCCTGGGCGACTCGCGCTTGAGCGCCGTGATGGCCGCGGCGAAGTGGCTCGCGCCGCCATCGGGGCGATCGTCGCGATTGACCGAGGTGACCACGATGTACTCGAGGCCCATCTCGCGCACGGCGGCGGCCAGATGCTCAGGCTCTTCAGGGTCGAGCGGCGGCGGAGAGCCGACCTTCACGTGACAGAACCGGCAGGCGCGCGTGCAGACCTCGCCCATGAGCATCACGGTGGCCGTGCCCCCGCCCCAGCACTCGGCGATGTTCGGGCACCTGGCTTCTTCGCAGACCGTGGCGAGCTTGAGTGACTTCACCAGGCCCTTCACCTTCTCGTAGCCCTCGCCCTTCGGCAGGCGCACCTTGAGCCAATCGGGCTTGCCGGTGGAAGTGCTCTGGGCCAGCGGCAAACGGTTGGGAGTCGCCATGGTGGGACCTCCTGTATTGACGGGGGGGCGATCCGTCAACTGGCTGAAATTGGGTCGCCTTCTCAGACTCGCAATCAAAGTTGCACGGCGTACACGGGGAGCCGGGTTCCGGACTCATATGCGCCGCGAGTTCTCGATCGTCCGGGTGAAGAGCGAAGTTGCGAAGTGGGAGTTTCCCCTCTCGTGGGACGACGTCGAGATGTCCCCTTTCGCGGGCCCGTTCAACCAGCTCGACCAGCTTCGGCTCGATGTCGCGGTGGGCTGCTTTCCGTTTGCGCGCCGCACCCGTGATGGGCGTCGTGCGTGGCGGGTCTCGGGCCAGGGCAGCGGCGTGGTCGAGGTGTGGATCACCAGCGACGGCAGCCTGTTCATCGAAGGCGAGACCTCCCTCAACCTGGTCTACGCGCTGTTCTCGCACCTCTCTGAGACGCAGCGCAGCCTGGTGATCGAAGACCGGATCACCGGCGTGGTGCACAACGAGGCGTCGCTCTTGAAGCTCATGCGCCGCGATGAAGCGGCGATGGTTCCTTACGATCTGCCAGGGGTTGAAGTGGCTGCGTAAGCCCTCTCCCCCGCGGGGAGAGGGAGCAGCGTGAGCACTTTTCAGATGTGAATCGGGTGACCGAGCACCACTTCGGCCGCCTCGTGCATCACTTCCGAGAGCGTCGGGTGCGCGTGAATGGTGCGCGCGAGCTCTTCGGTGGTGGTCTCGAGCTGCAGCGCCACGCAGGCCTCGGCCAGCAGCTCGGTCGCGTGCGGACCGATCAGGTGCACGCCCAGCACCTCGTCGTACTTCTTGTCGGACACGATCTTCACCATGCCGATGCCCTCATCTGAGATCGACGCCTTGGTGACG
>JBKJSE010000033.1:0-8707 GCA_046595925.1 Archangium sp.
CGGCCGCCGAGCTTTCGGTGAGCCGCGTTGAGTGGGGTGCTGCGAGCCATGATTTCTCCTCTGGAAAAGCCGCGGGCACCATACCCAGTGACGCACTTTCTTCAACGTGAGAAGAAAGCAGCGTGAAGATCCGCACCCGCCTCAACCCCTCGAAGCCGTGCTTCTCGTTCGAGTTCTTCCCCCCCAAGACGCCCGAGGGCGAGAAGCAGCTCTGGGAGACGCTAGAAGATCTGCGTTCGCTCGAGCCGGGCTTCGTGTCGGTCACCTACGGGGCCGGTGGCAGCACGCGCGATCGCACGATCGAGCTGGTCACGCACATCAAGGAGCGCACCGGCATCGAGCCGATGGCCCACCTCACCTGCGTCGGTCACACGCGCGACGAGATCGGCAGCGTGCTCGATCGGCTGGCTGCTGCTCGTATTGAGAACGTCCTGGCGCTGCGCGGTGATCCGCCGAAGGGCCAGGCCAACTTCCAGAAGGCCGACGGCGGGTTTTCGTACGCCAGCGAGCTGGTCTCGTACATCCGCGAGCGGGATCTCGGGTTCTCCGTGGGCGTCGCCGGCAACCCCGAGGGTCACCTGGAGAACTCGAAGGAAGCCGATCTCAAGAACCTCAAGGTCAAGGTCGATGAGGGCGCGGACTTCGTGGTCACCCAGTTGTTCTTCGACAACGCGTTCTATTTCGACTTCGTCGAGCGGGCGCGCCGGCTGGGCGTGAACGCGCCCATCGTTCCGGGGATCATGCCGATCACCAACTACGAGCAGGTCAACCGCTTCGTGCGCATGTGCGGCGCGACGGTGCCCATGCGGCTGCAGTTGGAGCTCGAGAAGGTGAAGGACGACCCGCAGGCGGTGATGCAGCTGGGCGTGGCGCACGCGACGTTGCAGTGCTCAGAGCTGCTCGCGCGCGGCGTTCCGGGCATTCATTTCTACACGCTCAACCGCAGCCCGGCTTCGCGCATGATCGTGAGCGCGCTGCGAGCTCGCGGCTAGAACGAAACAGGAACTCCCTCTCCCATCGGGAGGCTGGTGAAATAGGGCAGCCACCGGTCCCCCCGAGCGGCCGAGCGGAGTCGAGGGGTCACCTGCAGCGCGAAGCGGAAGTAATCCCTCGACTGCGCTCGGGATGAACGGTGTGAGTTCGTGTTGTCGAAGCTTCTTCAACACGCTCATCGGGAGAGGGAAAGAGTTCACTTAGCGCTTACGACCACTGCCACCACCGCCCCGTTCCTTCCAGAGGCGGTCGAGCGTCGCGCGCACGTCGAAGCCACCCTTCGGCTTCGGCTCTTCTTCTTTGCTCTCGACCTGAGGCTTCTTCTCCCAGGCCTGAGGAGGCGGCGACTCACGGCGGCGCTGTTCCATGCGCCCGCTCGGCTTCTCATCGAACCGCGTCGAAGGACGCTCGAACCGCCGCGTCGATCCCGAATCAGCGGTCTCAGCTCCCGGAGTCCTGCTCCCGCCGCGACCTGGGTTCGGGTGGGTGGGCCGCGCTGAAGCAGGCGTCTCACCCTTCCCGAACCGACCACCCCGATCCTGCGAGCGGTACGGGCGATCACCGCGCGCCGCCGGAGCCCCACCACCGAACCGGCTGGACGACTTCGCCGCGCCCGGAGACTTCGCCCCGAACCTTCCGCCACCCGACTTCGCCGCACCGCGATCATCACCGCCGGAACGGCCACCCGACTTCGAGGCGCCGAAGCGCGACTTGGGCTTGGGCCCCGCGAAACGATCCGACACCGCCTTCATCGCACCGGCGCGAGACTGCGACGCCTTCCCACCGAAGCGGCCACCGCCACCCTTCGCGGCCCGGCCCCCCCCCCGCTCACGCTCACCACCACGTGACGACTTGCCACGCGAAGGAGGCCGCGAGGCGTCGAAGTCCTGCACCTCGACCTCCGCGCCTTCCAGCTCGATCACCGCGTAATCGATCTGCTTGCGCTCCATGTTGACGGAGGCGATCTGCACCTTGCAGGGCAAGCCGACCTTCACCACCAGCCCGTTGCCGAAGTTGATGCGGTAGGTCGACTGATCGAACTCGAAGTCCGGGTACACCGACTCGCCGCGCACGAAGCCTTCGACCCACAGCTCGTCGAGCTGCACGAAGAAGCCGTTCTCAGACAAGCCGCACACCACGCCTGGGTGTTCTTCACCGACGCGATCCTTCAGCAGCAGGCACGAGTAGAGCTGATTGACCTCACGCTCGACCTGCATCGCCGCGCGCTCACGCTCAGAGCACTGCACGGCCAACGCCTCGAGCCGCTCGCTCTCTTCTTCGAGCTGCTCATCGGAGGGACGCTTCTTTCCGCGGCCCCACAGCTCTTTGAGCAGCCGGTGCACCAACAGGTCGGGATAGCGGCGAATCGGCGAGGTGAAGTGCAGGTAATCTTCAGCGCCCAGGCCGTAGTGGCCGGTGTTCTTCGACGAGTACACCGCCTGCATCATCGAGCGCAGGCCGAGCTGGTTGAGGGCGCGCTGTTCAGGGTGGCCTTCCAGCTGTTTGAGCACCTCGTTCATCGACTTCGAGGTGAACTCCCCGGGCGGAGGCGTGATGCCGTACGCGCCGAGCAGCTTGAGGAACATGTCCTGCCGCTCTTCATCGGGCTCACCGTGGTAGCGGTTGACCGTCGGCAGTTCCTTCTCGCGGAAGAACCGCGCGACGGCCTCGTTCGCGGCCAGCATGCACTCTTCGACGAGGCGATGGCTCTCCCACCGCTCACGGCGAACGAGCTTGTCGGGCAGACCGTCTTCCTTCAGCTCGACGCGCTGCTCCGGCAGATCGAAGTCGATCGCACCGCGCGCCAGCCGCATGGCCGTCAGCGTGGTGGACAGCTTGTAGAGCCGATCGAACTGCGGCTTGAGCTCGGTGCGGCCCGGCACCTTTTGGCCAGCCAGCACCTCGTGCACCTCGGTGTACGTGCACCGCGCGGCGCTGCGCATCACGCCCGGGTAGACCTCGGTCTCCAGGGTCACGCCGCTCGAATCGATCACCATGTCGGCGACCATGCAGAGCCGGTCGACGTCGGGCTTGAGCGAGCAGATGCCGTTCGACAGACGCTCCGGCAACATCGGGAGCACGCGGCTGGGCAGGTAGACCGACGTCGCCCGGCGCAGCGCTTCGGCGTCGAGCGCGGTGTCTTGCCGCACGTAGTGAGAGACGTCGGCGATGGCCACCACGAGGCGGGTGCCGCGGGCGTGGCTCTCGCAATACACAGCGTCGTCGAAGTCGCGCGCGTCTTCACCGTCGATGGTGATCAGCGGCAGCTTCCGCAGATCGCGTCGGTGTTCAGAGCGCGCTTCCGCGTCGCTGACCTCGAGCGGGATGCCGTCGGCCTCGTCCATCACCTCGGGCGGGAACTCGTCGTGGAAGCCCTTCGAGAAGGCGACCGAGAGCACCTCGATCGAGTGATCGTCAGCCGAGCCCAGCGAACCGGCCACTTCACCGGTCAGCTCATTCGAGCCCTGGAACAGCGCGTTGCCCACCCCCAGCCGCACCTTCACCACGTCACCGGGGCGCGCGAGCTGCGTCTTGGGAACGCGGATGTTGCCGAGCTCTTTCTCACGCGGCTCGACCCAGGCCTGGCGCGCGTTCTCTTCGTAGGTGCCCACCACCAACTGGCGGGTCCGCGAGGTGACCTCGATCACCCGGCCGGCCGTGCGGCCACCCTGCCCGGGCACGATCTCGACGACGACCTGATCGTTGTCGAGCGTCTTCCGCGTCTCGTCGGGCGGAATGAAGAGATCTTCAGAGTCCTGCCCGACGATCGGCTTGACGAACGCAAAACCATCGCGGTGATGATGAATGATGCCGATGACGGTCTTGCCACCCCGGGTCGATCGGGCGGTCGGCGGCGGAGCGCCTTTGCCCGGCTTGTGTCGAGCCGGGGCAGGAGCCGGCGCTGCGTCGGACTTGCGTGCCTTCGGCTTGACGCCGTGTTGCGCGCGGACGATCGCGGGGGGCTTGCCGCCCCAGGCAGGGCCCGATTTGGCCCTGGGCTTCTCATCGGCGGGCGCGAAGCGTTTGCCATCGCGGACGACGCGGCCCTCTTTGACGAGGTCGCGCAGCACGCGTTTGACGGCGGTCTGCTCGCCGGGGTTGAACCCGCCGGTGCGCAGGAGCTCCTGGATGCCCACGGGGCGTCCGGCGGTGCTCACGAGTTTCAAGATTTGTTCAGAGTCGATTGCCACGTGTAGATGTATCCGTTTCGAAGTGCCTGGCCGCCACGCGAAGGTGAGCGGGACACGATTTGGGAAGTTTTGAGGAAAAGTAAAACGGGCCAGCGTCCTCGCGAGTTGCGAGGTCGTCTGGCCCGCCTGACCGCTTTGACGCGGCCGGTCCTGCATGTCTGACCGGGGAGCTCAGAGGTACCAGGTGGCGCCCACCCCGGGCGTCACCGTGAAGAGCCCGAGCACGAAACCGTTCGCGACGGACATGGGCACTGCCAGCAGCAGGCGGGCGTTCACCGAGAACGGGGGGGCGAAGAAGTACTCGGCGCCGAAGCCCAGCTGGGCTCCGAACCCCACACCGATGCTCGAACCACCACCCGCCATGAGGAACGAGGCCGCCGCGTGAAAGAACGGGCGCATCGCATCGGCAGGGCTGCGGAACATGTAGTCGAAGCCTACCGAGGCGTTGAGCGCGAACGGCGTGCTGCTGTTGAGGATCATCCCGAAGCCGAGGTCGAACAGCAGCTTGAAGGCGTCACTCGCGAAGTACGCGATGCCCACCGTGGGCGCCGCGACCGTGGTGCCGGTGCCCGTTGCCAGTGAAGGCAGCGTGGCCGTCGAGCCGAAGCCCGCGCGAATGCCGAAGTCGCCGCTCGAGGCAGAGACCTTGTTACCCGCGAAGGTGGGCTCGCCGCTGGCGGCGTTGCTGCCGTCGGCGCCCCTGGGCTTGTAGACGTAGCCGCTCTTCTGCTGGTCAGCCGGAGGCGGGTTGTTCTGGGCAGGTTGCTGCTGCACGCCTGAAGAAGGCGTGGTGGGCGTGATCTCGGTACCGATTTCCTGCGCGACCGCGCCGCCTGAGACGAGCACGGCCAGGGCGATGACGAGCTGCTTCACGAGGCGACCTCCGGAGACTTCACGTGCGCGATGACCTTGAAGGTCCGCGCGACCTGCATGGGGTTGTGCACCTTGCCCAGGAAGAACTCGATCTCCTGCATGCCCGGGTTGCGGGGCGTGAAGAAGAACTCGCGCACCGGCGAGCCCGAGTGGGGGTGGGTCACGTTCACTTCGCGCAAGCTGACGCGCTTGGCGGTCTGCGGCTCGATGGCCCAGACGTGGCCCTGCTTCTCGGGGAGCTTCACGGTCAGGCCGTGGTTGAGCTTCACGTTGGCTTCCCGTGCCTGGCCCGTACCGGACGCCTCGACCTCGACGACTTCGATCGTCTCGCGCGCGACGGGCGGGTATTCCGGAGCGCGGGGCTCGCAGATTTCGCACACGATGCGACCGCCCCAGCCGGTGGACTTCTCCACCACGCCGGTGGCGACCACCACCTCGCCGATGAACTTCTTGAGGCCCTTGCTCGCCTTGCCCTCGAGAGTGAAGGCGACCTGCTGGCGGGTGCCGGGGTTCGAGACGACGAGGTAGTACTCCTCGGCGTTCATTTCCAAACGGCCGCGGAGCGTGGCGAAGCCCTTGACGCCCACCGACATGCCGGGGTTGGCGATGGTCGCGACTTCACCGGGCGAGAGCAGCCGGAGCTTCGCAGCCTCGGGGACCTCGACCACGGCGACCACTTCGGCTTCCGGCTTCTTGGCGGAGTACTTCCGCACGTCGACCGAGCCGCCGTAGTTGTGGAAACGCTTCACCAGGCCCGACACCGAGACCTTGTGATCCGCGTAGGCGGGCAGCACTTCCTGATCGGGGCCTTGCAACAAGAACCACAGCTCGCGCTTGTCGCGGCCGATGACCTCGAGGAAGGGGAAGCCCTGGTAGAGCACCAGCTTGCCCTTCATGCTGCCTTCGCCGATCACGCCGCGCTCGCCGACCGTGAGGGCCTGCTCCATCTCGCGCTTGGTGAGGAGGTTGGCTTCGGGCGGAAGCTTGGTCGACCGCGGCATCGGCTTGTCGGGCATGGGCCCCAGCCAGCCATCGGCGCGACGAGGCGGGGCGCTGACGGAAGGCGGAGGCACCTGACCCTTGATGCCCTTGAGCGCCTTGGCAGCAGGCTTCACGGGCTCCGGGACGATCTCAGGAGGGGGGAGCTTTGCCGCTTTGGGCGGCGCGACGACCTTTGCAGGCTTCGCAGCTTTGCCCTTGAGTTTCAGGACCTTGGCGGCCTTAACAACCTTCTTCTGGGGGGCCGGCTTCGCCTTCTTCTGCGCGGCAGCGGGTTTCGCCTTCTTCTTGGCCAACGCTGTCTCCTTGGGCTGGGGTGGGTCCCCGTAGTGGATCTTGGGGGTCGGCGTCAAGCCAAATCCCTGCAATTCCTATTGGTTTTCACGGGTGAAATCGGCAAGGAGCACGGATGCCGCTGATCCCCGTCGAAGAGGCCCGTGCGCGGATACTCAGCTTCGTCAACCCGCTCCCCTCGGAAGAAGTGCAGATCGAAGACGCGATCGGGCGCAGCGTGGTGGCTCCGATCAGCGCGCGCCGCACGCTGCCCCCCTGGGACAACTCAGCGATGGATGGCTATGCGGTGATCGCCGGCGATGCGGCGTCGCCGTTGAAGATCATCGAGCGGATCTTCGCGGGCGACACGCCCCGACAGCGCATCGTGCCCGGTACCTGCGCGCGGATCATGACGGGCGCGCCGCTGCCTCCCGGGGCCGACGCGGTGGTGATGCAGGAAAAGTCGCGCACGCTGGAAGGTGAGCTCGTCGAGCTGCTCGAGCAGGCCAGGCCAGGCGCGAACGTTCGCCGCCGTGGTGAAGACATCGAGCAGGGCGCGCTGCTTTTCGCCGACGGAAAAGAGCTGGCCATAGGAGACGCAGGCGCGCTCTGGGGCCAGGGGCTGGAGCGCGTGGAGGTGCGGCGCAGGCCCCGTGTCTCGATCGTCTCGAGCGGCGATGAGCTGTGCGACGTGGGCGCGCTTCAGGAAGGAAAGATCGTCGACACCAACTCACCGGTGGTGGCCGCCTTGGTGCGTCGCGCAGGCGGGCTGCCCACGAAGCTCGGTCGCGCCGCCGACTCGCTCGAATCGTTGACGGGGCTGTTTGCCCGGGGGCTCGAAGCCGCTGACGTGTTGATCACGCTCGCCGGCGCATCGGTGGGCGAGAAGGACTTCACGCGCGAGGCGTTGACGGGCCTGGGCGTCGAGATCGACTTCTGGAAGGTGGCCATGAAGCCGGGCAAGCCGCTCGCCTTTGGCCGCAAGGGTCAGACGCTGGTCTTCGGGCTGCCGGGAAACCCGCTGTCGGCGATGGTGACCTTCGAGATCTTCGTGCGCCCTGCCCTTCGGGCGATGCAGGGGCTGCCCAGCCAGACGCCTCGCCTTCCAGCGCGGGTCAGCGTTCCCATCGCCAAACAGCCCGGGCTCCGCCTCTTCGTCAGGGCGACGATCGAGGTCCGCGCAGACACCCTCTGGGCCACTCCGCTGACCTCCCAGTCTTCGGGATCGCTGTCCTCGGCATCAGGGGCGACCTGCCTGATTGAGCTGGACGAAGCCTGCGGAAACATTGATACCGGCAATCATTGCGCGGTCTTGCCGGTGTCCTGGGGCCCTGGCTGAAGGTGCAACGTTTGTTCAGGCCGGGCATCTGAGACGGTGTTGGGGCAACAACACGGTGTCTCGACGGATGATTGGGAGTGGTACGCATGGTGCGGACACTCTTCGTAGGGCGACGAGGGCTCGATGACAGACCATACCCAGCTCCTTCCCACGCGGAAGCACACCCACCTTTTGGAGCGGTACTCAGAATCTGATCTCCCCACTGAGCGCGGCATGTTCCGCATCGTGGTCTTCCGCGACAAGCGTGATGGCCGTGAGCACGTGGCGATGGTCAAAGGCGACATCAGGAACCTCGAAGGGGTGCCCGTGCGGTTGCACTCCGAGTGTCTGACCAGCGAAGTCTTCGGCAGCTTGCGCTGTGACTGCCGCGCTCAGCTCGATCGCGCGCTCGACTTCATCTCGCAGCAGGGCAGAGGCGTGCTCGTCTACCTTCGGCAGGAAGGTCGCGGCATCGGCCTGGGCAACAAGATCCGCGCGTACGCGCTGCAGCAGGAACAGGGCCTCGACACCGTCGAAGCGAACCTGAAGCTGGGCTTCGCTGATGACCTGCGCCGCTACGACGTGGCCGCTGAAGTTCTTCGCAGCCTCGGTGTACTGAGCGCCGATCTGATCACCAACAACCCGCTGAAGATCGCCGGGCTCGTGGAAGAAGGCATTCCAGTGCGTCGGAGAATTCCTTCACGGACGCTCTCGAACCCGCTCAACGTCGACTATCTCAAGACGAAGCGGGATCGGTCGGGTCACCTGATTGAGCTCCTCAGCGAGGACGAAAAGTCGGAAGCCAAAGCAGGCTGACGCAAGGTCCCCTCTCCCTTCGGGAGAGTGTTGAAGAAGGCTTCGACAACACGAACTCACACCGTTCATCCCGAGCGCAGTCGAGGGATTACCTCCGCTTCGCGCTGCAGGTCACCCGCTGCAGGTCACCCCTCGACTCCGCTCCTAAGGAACAGCACCGTTCCCCCCGAGCGAAGTCGAGGGGTGACCTGCCGCGCGAGGCAGAAGTACTCCCTCGACTCCGCTCGGGAGGACCGGTGTGTTC
>JBKJSE010000243.1:0-5670 GCA_046595925.1 Archangium sp.
GTACTCCCTCGACTCCGCTCGGGAGGACCGGTGTGTTCCTTCGGTCGAAATCGCCAGCGAAGCTGGTTCCTTGCTCGGGGGGAACGGTGCTGTTCCTGAGGAGCGCAGTCGAGGGAGCTCATTGAGTCACCTGGTCGTCTGCCTGAAATTCTTGCCGCCGTTGTTGAGCCACAGCTGCCCCACATCGCGCGCAAACGCCGTGTCGCCCGGTGCGTGACACGCGATGCCGACGTGAATGGCGAACTCGACCTCGGTACCGGCGGCGCACCCGGCCAGATGAAACGTTCCGTTCACCACAGGGCACGGCACGTCATTGCTCGACACGACGCGCGTGGTCTTCCACCCATCGGCCGTCCAGTGCAGCTCGAGCCAGGGCACGGTGAGCGTCTTGAAGCCGCGCTCCAACCAGCCGCGCGCATCGGCGACCCGCTTGAGCTCTGCCATCTCGCCGTGCACCAGGAAGTGCACGGTGCTCACCGGACCTCGCGACGCGAACATCGAGTTGAGCGCGCTGCGTGACTCGAGGCGGGTCGGCGGTGGCGGCAAGGCGTGGTCGGGTTTGCTCGGCGGTGGCTTCGGATTCATGTGGCGTCTTCCCCCGGCAGCGAAACTAGGCTCATTCACCGCAGCCCCGCTACTCGCGCTTTGACCTTTTTCCGGGTGGGGTGTCCTCTCAAATGACGTGAGCCCTCCAGCACCACAGCTGCGAGTCCTTCCCGGGGGTTCTCGAGCAGAACCGACCGAGAACGAGCTGGTGCGCGCGTTTTCAGCGGGCGACTCGGCTGCTTTCGGGCTGCTCGTCAAACGCCACCAGGACACGGTCTTTCGGGTGGTGCGCCGCTACGCCCGCAACGCCGAAGACGCGCGCGATCTCACCCAGCGCGCGTTTCTCCAGGCCTTCGAAGCGGCCGAGCGCGCCATGCCCCAACTCGCCACCGACGAGGCGCCGGTGCCGTTCAAGGCCTGGGTGCTGCGCATCGCCGTCAACCTCGGCAAGAACCACGTCCGTGATTCGAGCCGCTGGGTGATGACCTCGGTCAACGCCGTCGACGCCGAACGCCCCAGCCTGCCCGCGCCGCAAGACGCGCTCGAGCAAGCAGAGCAGGCTGCGCTCACCCGCCGCGCGGTGCTCGAGCTGCCGTCGCGTCAGCGCGAAGTGTTCACCCTGCGCATCGATGCCGGGCTGCCTTTCGCAGAAGTCGCCAGCACGCTGGGCATCACCGAAGGCAACGCGAAGGCCCATTTTCATCACGCCGTGAAGCGCCTCAAGGAAGAGGTCGCGAAGTTGTCGACGCCGGGAGGCGCTCCTTGAACTGTGAAGCTGTCGAGCTGGAGCTGTCGGAAACCGAGCCCTCCGTCGAGGCGCGCGCGCACGTGGAAGGCTGCCTCTCGTGTCAGGAGACCTCGAAGTTGCTGGGGCTCGCTGCGCTGCCGCCGCTGACGCAGACCGAGCGGCTGATGCTCAACGGCCTTGCTTCGACCACGCAGCAGGCCTGGCGTTCACGCCCCACGCGCACCGGTGGTTTCCGTCGCGGCGCGAGCCTGCTGATGGCCGCGGGCCTGGGCGCGCTGCTCGCGTCAGCTCTTCTCAAGCCGGCCACCGTCATCTCCGAGCCCATCGTTCGCACCGTGATGGTCACCGCTCCGGAAATCCCCGTGCTCGACTTCGAAGAAGCCAACCTTTCCGATGATGAAGTGTTCTTCGAAGTGGGTTGGCCGTCGCCGACCGAAGGAGACCTGTGATGAAGACGAAGCTCATGTTCCCCGTGGTGCTGTGTGGTGCCCTCGCTGCGTTCGCCGCGCCGCCTCCAGGGGGCAAAGGAGGACAAGGCAAGTGGGGCGGAGGAGATCGCGAGGAGCGCATGGAGTCGCGCGAACGCGAGGCCCACCTGATGTACGTGGTGGCGATCAGCGAAGCGCTCGAGCTCACTGAGGCCGAAGCGTTGAAGATGTCGGAGAAGCTGCGGGTGATCGAAGAGAAGCGCCGCCCGCTGCGCCAGGCGATGGGTGAAGCGATGCGTTCGCTCAAAGACGCCGCCGACAACGACGCCGCCGCGCTGGGCCAGGTCGACGCCAACGTGCAGAAGGTGCTCGATGGCCGCGCGCAGATGGCCGCGATGGACAAGGAACTCTTTTCTTCACTCAGCCAAGGCTACGCCCCGCAGAAGCGCGCGAAGCTGGCGCTCGTGCTGGGCCGGCTCAACCACGAGATGAAGGGCTTCAAGAAGGGCCGTCACCGCGGCCGTTGATCACCAGGAAACGAGGTACTGCAGCACCGCACCATCGGGCGAGTGGCGCGAACGTTCGACGCGCCCCGTCGCCTGGGTGACCTCGAAGACGTAGCGCAGCACCCCGCGCCACGAGCCCTCGACGTGGGCTGCGACCGGGCGCGGGTAGCTCACCTGGAGCAGGCCCGCCGTCGGTGCATCGGCCTTCCAGGTGACGCTGATGCCTTGCATGGCGACCTTCACCACCGACTCGAGCTTGCTCAAGATGGCGGCCGGCGATCGATTGCTCGAGGCGAGCGTGCTCTTGAGCATCGGCAATACGATGGGCCCGAAACGATCCTTCACCGCGCCGTAGGCCAGCTCTTCGAACGCGGCGGCTCCGATGGCGGCGATGGCGGCTTCTCCCACGGCTTCCAGATGCAGCGCGGGGTGCCAGGTCTCGGACCAGGGATCGTTCACCATGGCCAACACCTTTGGCTCGAGCTTCTGCTTGATGGCGGAGAAGTGCGGCGAGCTGCGCAACGATCGCAACACCGCGTCGACGTAGGCGCCGCTCAGCTGGTAGTCGGCCATGAGCACGACCTACTTCGGTTACCTGAAGGGCGCCAACGACGGGTGGCCCTCAGAGACGGCCAGAAGGCGCAGACGCTCGAGACGAAGGGTCTCCGCGATGAGCTGCGCCAGGGTCGGGAGCCACGCTGATCGACGCTTTGAGGTCCTCGAGACCTCGCTCAACAGCATGGTCATGATGACGCGCGCCGTGAAGGTGGCCCTCGATTCGCGTTAGACAGGCGGCATGTCCAAAGCCATCCGCGTGCATGAGGTCGGTGGAGCCGAGGTGATGAAGCTCGAGCCGGTGGAAGTACCGCCGCCCGGGCCCGGTGAAGTGCAGCTCCGGCACACCGCCATCGGCGTGAACTTCATCGACATCTATCACCGCTCCGGGCTCTACCCGCTGCCGCGCCCCTTCACACCGGGCCAGGAAGGCGCTGGCGTCGTGACGGCGTTGGGCGAAGGCGTCACCACGCTCCACGTCGGTCAGCGGGTGGCGTACGCGGGCCTTGCCGGCTCGTACACCGAGGTCCGCAACGCGAAGGCAGAGCGGTTGGTCGCGTTGCCAGATGGCATCTCGGACACCGTCGCAGCGTCGGTGATGCTCAAGGGCATGACCGCCGAGATGTTGCTGCGCCGCTGCAGGCCCGTGGGCAAGGGCGACACGGTGCTCTTTCACGCGGCTGCAGGGGGCGTGGGGTTGCTCGCGACGCAGTGGGCCCGGCACCTGGGCGCGACGGTGCTTGGAGCGGTGGGCACCCCTTCGAAGGTTCCGTTCGCCGCGCCGAACTGCCACCACGTCGTCTCGCTGGCCGAAGGCGCGTGGGTCGAGAAGGTGAAGGCGCTCACCGGGGGCCACGGCGTGCAGGTGGTCTACGATTCCGTGGGTAAAGACACGGTGATGCAGTCGCTGGACGCGCTGGTCTCACGCGGCACGCTCGTCTCGTTCGGTCAGTCGAGCGGCAAGCCGCCCCCGCTCGACATCCTCTCGCTGGGTGGAATGCGCTCGTTGTTTCTCACGCGCCCGACCCTGCACGCGTACGTCGCGACGCGTGCTGAATTAGAGCAGTGCGCCGCGGCGTTGTTCGAGGTCGTCTCTTCAGGTGCCGTGAAGGTGAACGCCCCCCGCACGTTCGCGCTGAGCGACGCGCAGGAGGCGCACCGTGCCCTGGAAGGCCGGCAGACGTCGGGCTCGGTCGTGCTGATTCCCGGCGCGTGAATCGCGGACTACGGGTGGCTGGGCGGGGGCGCAGGCGGCCTGGTGTCGAAGCCCGCGAGCATGCCGTCGAGCTGCTTCTCGGCCTCTTCCTTCGTGATGCCCATGCGCTCCTGGACCTTCCCGAGGAATTCGTCCTTCTTCCCGCCGAGCAACGTCAGGTCGTCATCGGTCAGCTTTCCCCACTTCTGCTTGATCTTCCCGCCGACCTGCTTCGCCTGCCCTTTGAGTTGGTCCCAGTTCATGACGCTCTCCAATGTGGCGCCGGCGCTCCATTGCGCCGGGGCCTTCGGGTTGTGCAACGAGGCGGCCAGCCCAGCGCTCCCCATTCGGCGGTCGTGTGGTGAGCAGATGCGAGGCGGAGCGGGGCGCTCCGGTGCATCGATGCGCACGGTGGGGCAAGGCTGCTCGCCCTGCGTCGATCAGAGCGCCGGTGCACCCGAAAAGATGCGTCGAGCCTGCACTCGCAGTGCTTGGGTCACCTCGCCGCTGTTGCCGGTGAAGGCGATCGCGTCTTCTCCCGCCTTGTCGATCGAGGTGCCCTTGATGAACAACGGGCACGACGGCTGATCGAACCCAGACGAGGCCGCGTACGCGAGGTGACAGCTGAGGCGTCGCAGCGTGGGCGCAGCGTCGGCGGGGCGGATGAACGTCAGCTTGAAGCCGCCCTCGAGCCAGGAGACCTTGCTCACGCTCGAAGCGAAGAGCGGACATGACGAGCGTTCTCCCGGCGAGAGTCCTGCGCACGCCTTGTCTTCGAAAGAGACCAACGTCTCGGCCGCGGCGAGATGCGCGTTGGCCTTGGCCAGCTCGCGATCGGCAGCTTGAAGGTGAGCCTGGCTGGGGTTGTACGGCTCGAAGGGCACGTCACCGGGGACCAGGGTGGTCGTGCGGGGAGCAGCGCGCATCGTGGCGGCGGGGTCGAACTTCTCGGTCTCCTGGCGCGCCTTCTCGGTGTGGAGCGCGGCTTCGTTGCGGTGCTCGTCGACGGTGAGCTCTTCGACGTGGGCGCAGGAAAGGCTCAACACCCCCAGGAACCAAATCGAGGTGCGCTTCATCGGGTGGTGGCCTGCAGCACCGCCGGCCGGTTTTCCATGATTAACCAACCGGCGGCGAAGCAGAACACCGCGTTGGGGAAGAGCAGCGGCAACATCACGCCCGTCATCACGTGAGAGAGCGAGGCGCCGATCATCAGCAGCGCCAGACCGACCGCGCCGTGTGAGCGGGTGGAGCGCGGGACCAGCATCAGCGCGAGGATGATCTCGGCTGCGCCGATGCCCACCATCATCCAGTGAGGGAGCCCGAATTGGCGGAAGAGCGAGGTGGGAATTTCGAGTCCGGCGATCTTGGAGATGCCGGCTCCGATGAAGAGCACCGCGAGCAGCCCGGCGACGATGGTCTGACGCTTCCGGACTTCGGGGCGGCTCTTCTTCACGGGGGAGTCCATGGTGGGTCAGTGAGCACGCGTCGCGCCAGCGCATGGGGCGAGTCAATGCGGCCGTTTGCCGGGGCGGTTCCTTCAAAATGATGGGGTGCCGCAATCAGGATCGACCGTCGCCCCCGAGCAAGGAACCAGCTTCGCTGGCGATTTCGACCGAAGGAACACACCGGTCCTCCCGAGCGGAGTCGAGGGAGTACTTCTGCCTCGCGCGGCAGGTCACCCCTCGACTTCGC
>JBKJSE010000176.1:0-3477 GCA_046595925.1 Archangium sp.
GATGATCTACGTGGCGACCGACTTCGGCCGCACCCGCGTGCGCCCCGCCAACACCACCGTCTTCGGCACCGGGCACGATCTCAACAACGGCTTCCTGATGATCTCCCCGATGGTGAAGGGCAACACCGTGCTCGGTGGCGTCGACCCGAACACCGCGCTCACCTACGGCTTCGATGCGCGCACGGGCGTCGCCATTCCCGGGAAGATGACCTCGAACGAGCCCGACATCTTCTCGGGCGTGTTGACCGCGATGGGCGCAGACCTCACCGGCAGTGGCCTGCCTGACGCGAGCGCCTTCAAGAAGGCCTGAGCTCGTGCGATCACGCCTCGTCCTCTGGGCGCTGGCCTTCACGGGCTGCGCATCGGTGGGCGTGTTTCAACAACCCGAGACGCTGGGCAAAGGACGCTGGCAGGCGGCCGCCGAGTTCAGCTCTCAGGCGCAGGCCAGCACCGACTCGCTCTCGCTCTACCCCGCGTTCGGCGTCGCGTTTCGCTACGGCGTGACCGAAACCATCGACGTCGGCGCGAAGCTCGGACCTTCCGGTCTCGAGGGGCAGGGCAAGTTCATGCTCACGCCGCGCGAAGGCGTGATCGTCTCGCTCGCGCCGCTGCTCGGTGGCACCTTCAACATGCCGTCGGGTCTCATCTTCGGCACCGCACAGGCGGCGTTACCGGTGCTCATCGGCGTTCCGCTGAACAAGCGCGTGCAGCTCATCTTCGCGCCGCGTCTTCACGACGGCCTCATCGTGCTCTCCGCGGGCCAGGCGGGCGGCACGGTGAACACGTTCTCTCTGGGCGGCGCGGTGGGTGTGGCGATCAAGGTGAAGCGCTTTCAGTTCATCCCCGACGTGGGTTTCCTCGCGCCGATCGCCACCACCACCTGGCGCTCCGACCTGCCTTCGGGAACCGTCTGGGGGCAGGGCCGGTGGACCTTTCAAGCCAACGTGACGGTCACGCTGGGGAGTGTTCGATGAGATTGCTCTTCGTGGTCCTGCTCACCGGTTGTCTCGACCTGAATCCACGTGCGGTGACGTGTCAGAACGCAGAAGGTACCGCCCCGCCGGGCGCCACCTGGAGCGCGCAGATTGCGCCATTGATGGCCCGCAAGTGCATGTCCTGCCACCAGGCCTCCGGCAACGCGCCGATGAGCCTCGACACGTTCACGAAGGTGAAGGAGCTCCGCGCGCTGGTGCGTGACGCGGTGGAGACCCGCCGCATGCCGCCCTGGCCGCCGGCGCCGTGCTGCGCGGAGTACGAAAATCCCGCGCGGCTGACCGATGACGAACGCGCGTTGATGCTGGCGTGGATCGACGAGGGCACCGCCGAAGGAACGCCCAGCCCCGCACCGCTGATTCCCACCCGGCCGGTGCTCGACGCCGACACCGTCTTGACCATGGCCGAGCCGTACACGCCGGTGGCGATCAGCAACTCCGAGGACACCCGCTGTTTCCTTCTCGAAACAGGGTTCACCCAGACCCGCTTCGTCACCGGCATCGACATCAAGCCGGGCGTGCGCGAGCAGATGCATCACGCGCTGGTGCTGACGGTCTGGGCCGGTGACGTCTCGAGGCTGAGCGCGCTCGACGCCGAGTCGCCCGAGCCCGGCTGGAGCTGCCCCGGCGGCATCCTGGGCTCCATCAAGAGCGGGCTGGGCGGCAGCTTCTTCGAGCCCCAGCTCTTCGATGGCCGCGGCTTTCAGGTGGATCCAGGCGATCGCGTGGTGCTCACGATGCACTACAGCCTGCCAGCCAACGGCGGCTTCGTGGCTGACCAGACCTCAGTGCAATTGAGGACGCAGACCGAGCCGGTCACGCCCATCGTGACCTTGAGCGTCTACAACCCGGGATGGCTGGTGGGCGGCCTGCACATCGAGGCCAACGCCCCGAGCACCATCTACGGCTGGGCAGACTCACCGGCGCGGCTGGCGGGAGGCGCCACGTTCGAGCTGCACGCGGTCAACCTGCACATGCACGAGCGCGGAAGGCGGGGTGGTCTGTGGGTGATGCGAGAGAACGGCACCCGCGAGTGCCTGCTGCAGATCGACCGGTGGGACCATGGCTGGCAGGGCGACTACCGGCTCTCGAAGGCGGTCACCTTGAGCCCGCTCGATCGCCTGCTGGTCGAGTGCGAGTTCGACAACACGGCCGCCACGCAGCGGGTCATCAGCGGTGTGAAGCAGACCCCGCGGTGGCTCAACTGGGGCGAGGACCAGGAGATGTGCGTGGGCTTCGTCACCGCCACGCTGCGCGCAAAGTAGGCGTGCGCTGTCGTCTGGAATTGCAGCGCGCAGAAGCAGGCACGCGCGCTGCAAACGCAGCACTCCATGCCGACGCGCGTGGATGACCGGACACAGGTTTTGTTGGTTTCGCTGAAGACCGAAGCGGCGCTGCTCAAGGCGTGGATCGAGCGCCGCTCCGAGGTGGCCCAGCGCCGACGCGATGGCCCGGCCGACGCGCTTCGTCACCGGGTGGGGCTGCTCGAGCGCGAGGTCCCCCGGTTGGAGCGGGAAGTCGCAGGTCTAGAAACCTCGCTGCTCACGTCTTCGAAGCCGCGCCCTCCATTGAGCAGTTGGCTGTCAGGCCTGCTTCGCGGTGGGGGCCTGGTCTTCGCGGCGCTGCTCTGGGTGGTGGGCGTGGTCGCTGCCACGCCCTCGGCCCGGCTGGATGATCCGCTTCGGCTCGCTTCGATGTTGGGTGTGATCGCCGTCGTCGCGCTGTGCCGCCGTTGAGGAGATGAAAAGATGACCGCCGAAATTTCGCAGCTGAAGCAGGAAGTCGCCGAGCTCTGGACGAAGTACCGCAAGGACCTGCCGCACTCTGCCGATGACGAGACGCGCAGCAGGTTGGCTGAACAGAACCGCGCGCTCGAGACGAAGCGCCGCACGTTGTCGGAACGCAGCGCCACGCTGCGCCTGTTGCTCGAGCAGCAGCGCCGTCAGGCTTCGCGGTTGGCGCCGGTGGTGCGTGTGGCGGGTGGGCTGTTGGGCGGCCTGCTCACCTCGGCGGCGCTCGCCACGCTGATTACTCAGTTGGCCGAGTTCACCACCGAGCTGAGTCCGGGGCAGGGTGTGGGGGTGCTCAGCTGCGCGCTGGTGCTGGTTGCGTTGTCCGTCTCGCGCGCCGAACACTGAAATCAACGCGCTCCCTCTCCCTTCGGGAGACTGGTGAAATAGGTCCACCACCGGTCACCCCGAGCCCAGTCGAGGGGGCACTCGCTGAGCGAAGCAAAGGTAATCCCTCGACTCCGCTCCTAAGGAACAGCACCGTTCCCCCCGAGCGAAGTCGAGGGGGCACCTGCCGCGCGGCGCAGAGGTGGCATCTCGACGGCGCTCGATGCGAACGGTGGGTCTGTTCCTTGAAGCAGAGGTAATCCCTCGACTCCGCTCCTAAGGAACAGCACCGTTCCCCCCGAGCGAAGTCGAGGGGTGACCTGCCGCGCGAGGCAGAAGTACTCCCTCGACTCCGCTCGGGAGGACCG
>JBKJSE010000233.1:0-5024 GCA_046595925.1 Archangium sp.
GCCACAACGCCGTGCGCCAGATGCAAGGTGAGCTCACCGTCGACAGCCGGCCGGGACAGACCACCATGCGCGTGCTGCTGCGCCTGGCCCGCGAGCACGAGCGGCCGCGCGTCGAGGGTGAAGCCGTCGCAGCCCAGGTCAGCGCGCGGGCCCGGGTGTTGATCATCGACGACGAGCCGGCGATCTGCCGCTCGCTCAAGGGGCTCCTGCAGGCTCACCACGACGTGCAGACGGCCGCCAGCGCCGAGGAAGCGCTCGAGACGCTGCGCAGCGCGCCACCGTTTCAGGTGTTGCTGTGCGATCTGATGATGCCGGGAATGACGGGCATGCAGTTGTTCGCGCACATCGACCGGGAGCTGCCCGGCCTCGCGGCGCGGATGATCTTCATGACCGGCGGCGCCTTCACGGGTGGTGGGCAGGCGTTCCTGGGGGCCAGTGGGAACCAGCGGCTGCAGAAGCCGTTCACCCTCAACGAATTGGAGCGCGCCATTCAGCAGGTGCTCGCGCTCGGGCCGAAGTGATTCGCGCGGGTGTCGTTCACCCCGAAGGGACCGGGAGAAAATCATTCGCGCAGGCGATCGCCGTACGGACCCATGTTCTGGGCAACCGGCTCGCTCGCTTCACCCATCGCGCGGTACACGTCGAACACCGTGCCGTTGATCACCACCGCGTCAGAGCCGTAGCGTACGCCGTCGTTCAAGCTCGGGTGATTCACCACGCGCGTCGCGTCGTAACCCGCCACTCGCAGCGCGCCGATCACGTGCGTCATGATCTCCGCGCAGACGTTTCGATCAGTCGCCCGCGTGAAGAGGTCCGCGTACTTCGTGCGAGCCCACCGCGCTGCACTGAGCGCCGCAGCCTCGGGGCTCGACTTGTCGATGTTCGCTTCCAGGTACTCAGTGCGCAGCGGCACCGTGCGGAGCGGCGCACCGGGCTCCACCAGCCTTCCCGGCGGCGTCGGCTCGACAGGACCCGGCTGCGTCGGCGTGGCCGGTGAAGCGAGCGGCGGGAAACGCGCGACTTCAGCAGCGCTCGCCGTGGTGCCATCCGCTCCCCACCACCATCCGGGGTTTCCCCCACCGGCCCCGCGCACGACGTCGATCGACTCGAGCCCCAGCGGCGTCTTCATCAGCAACCGGTCGCCCTTCACTCCGACGATGTCGAGACCCGCGGCCTGCAGGTCGGGCACCATGCGGTTGAGCAACGCCTCGGCGCTCGCGTGATCCTTCACCTCGTTGAGCGGGAAGTGCGTGGCCACGCGGCCGAACAGGTACTTCACCGTGGTGTGGCTCGCGTCCGCCAGCTTGCGACCATCGAAGCCTTCCAGCGGCACGGGCCCGAGCTTCGTCGCATCGCCCCGGTTCTCGCGAGGCTCTTTCGGCGCGACCGGCTCGGTCACCGGCGCGGCCTGCTTCGCTGCGTACTCGGAGCTGTTGAGGAACGTCTGCCGGATCTCCTCGCGCGACACGCCGCGCGTCAGGCCCGCCAGGTGCGCGTTGAAGCCTTCCATGTCCGGCTCGCGGCCGAGCACCTCGCGGTAGAGACCCTTCACGAAGTCGCCGTTGCTGGCGCTCGACGTGGCGGCCGCGGCGACTGAAGCGAGCTTCGGCCTGGGCGCCTCGAAGCCGTCGGCGAAGCGCTCGACGCTCCGGCTCACCGACTTCGCGAGCTTCGTCTCGAGCTGGTGAGTTGCCTGACTGACCGCCTGGCGCACCTCAGGGCTGCGGGTGAGGGCTGCACCGGCGTCACGGAAGAACTGGTTCAGTTTGGTCATTCGCATGGTGGGACGGAATTGCAGCTTCGAGGCCAGCTGCGTTCGTCCACCAAGCGATTGAATTTGCATTGCGTGCGCAAGTTGATTGCACCTGATGCGCAACGGCGCACCTGCGCGCGCGTGTCGCAGTTCACAAGCGATGCGCAAGCAAGCCGCTGTGCATTTCGCTCTCAGGCACTGAGAGTCAGGGGCCGTAGCTGCTGGTGAGCGAAGCAGTTTCGAGCAGATGGGCGGTGATGGCGGCTCGCACCTGTGCGCGGCTCGAGGCGGTGCTGACGCCTGGTGAGAAGAGCAATTTCGAACGGATGCGTCTGGCGACCCGTTCACTCACCCATCGAGCGCTGACAGCAGCTCGCGAAGTTGGGCGGGCCGCGCCGAGCGCACGATGAGGGCGGCCAATGGCTTTCGCCAGCGAGTGCCTTCCACGACCTGCAGCACCTGTTTCAACTCGGCGATGAGCTCTGCATCGGCGGACGGGGTCAGGTGGGCCTCGGTGGCGGCGAGCCCTGAAGCCCAGCCGGCCAACACCTGTGAGACGGCCAGCTCGGTCTGGACGCGACGCTCGAGCTTCTCGAACGCTCCGCGGGTGGCCTCGAACGTATCGGTGCGCGGAGCCTCGTCTGGGCTCGCGTCGAACAGCTCGAGCACCTCGGCCTGAGGCGACCACACTTCGCGCCGAGCGAGCGCGACGACGTCGAAACCTGCTTCGTCTTGAAGGCGCGGGTCGGCCCCCGCGTTCAGCAACCGTCGGACGATCGGCGCAGCCCCAGCGGCGCTGGTGTCGAGCACGGCGCAGTGGAGCGGCGTTCGACCGAAGAAGCCGCGCGTGTGAGGAGAGGCGCCCGCTGCGAGCAGAAGCGTCACCCCCGCCTCGAACTTCTGCTGACACGCATGATGCAGCAGGGTGTCGCCCTCCGGTCCCTGCTCCGAGGCCAGGCCAACGCGCTCCGCGAGACCTGCCGCCAGAGACTCCTGGTCGCCCTCTTCGATGAAAGACACTGCGGCCGAAAGCGATGTGGGCATGGTCGTGCACCGTAGCTGATGGCGAGCGAAGCGGTCGCGATCAGGTGCGCGGTCGGGGTGGCCCGTCGACTGCTCTCGAAGGCTCGCTCTGCGCTACGGTCCGCGCGATGCCGACGGCGTGGAAGGCCATGTTCTGGGGCGCGCTCATCGGCGTACCACTCGGGCTCTGCAACCTGGTGGTGGGCCTGAAGCTCGGCCTCGGCGTGGGTGTCGCGTTGACCGCTGTCGGCTTTGCCGGAGCGCTTCGCCGCACGCCGCTCCTCCCCACGATGGGGCCGGAAGACGCCGCCTTGTTGCAGAGCGTCGCTTCGGCGGCCGGCTACAGCGCAGGCAGCGCCGTCGCGTCGGTGCTCGCGGCGATGGTGCTCGCGGGTGTCACGCCTTCGTGGCCGGTCGCGCTGGGATGGACGCTGGGCGTGGCGCTCTTCGGCACCGCGCTGGGTTGGGCGTGGCACGTGAGCGCGGTGAAGTTGCCGTTTCCTTCGGCGACCGCCGCCGCTGAGGCGATCAAGACGTTGTGGAAGGTGGGCGCGCCCGAAGCGCCGGCCAGCAGTGCGCGACCGTGGTTGCTGGCGACGGGAGGGGCGGTGGTGTTCACCGTGCTTCGCCGCATCGTGAAGGTGGTTCCGTCGACGGTGCTCAGCCGCGGTGCGTATGGCCTGGGGATCGACCTCTCTGCGCTCGCGCTCGGCGTGGGCATGTTGCTCGGGCTTCGTGTCGGTCTCTCCACTGCGCTCACCGGTGTGTTCGTCGCGGTCGTCGAAGGGCCGTGGTTGTTCTCGCAAGGTCAGCTCGGTAGCGCGGATCTCGGAGGACTCGCCGGGTGGAACGTGTGGCCTGCGACGGCGTTGATCACGGCCGCGGCTGTCACGCATCTGCTCGCGGGGCTTCGGGTGAGCGCGGCGGTCGAGCGGCCTGAGCCACGCGCGCTGCTGTGGAGCCTGTTGCCTGGCAGTGCACTCGGCCTGTTGTGTGTGTTCGCGTTCGGCGCGCCGCTCTGGGCAGCAGCGCTCGTGGTGCTCGCGACTCCGCTCGCGTGTGTGGTCTCGATTCGCATGACGGGTGAGACCGACGCGACGCCGGGCGCTCCGCTGTCGATGGGGTTGCAGTTGTTGTTCGGTGCGGTGTTGCCGTTTTCGCCGGGTGTCTCGATTGCGTCGGCTGGTGTGCTCGCGGGTGCTTCGGCTTCCGCGGCGGATCTCGTCAGCGACGTGAAGACGGGGACGTTGGTGGGGCTCGCTCCGCGACGGCAGTTGGTAGCGCAGTTGATCGGCTGCGTGGTGGGGGCGTTGGTGGCGGTGCCGGCGTTCCTGTTTCTGGCGAAGAGCGAGCTGGGCGGAACGGTGTGGCCTGCGCCGGCGGCTCAGATGTTCCTCGCGGCGGGGCGGGCGGCGTCGGGCGCAGCGGGGCTGGGCTGGGGACTTCGGCTCGCGTCGGTGATCGCGGCGGTGGTGGGGGTGATGCTGGCCCTGCTCGAGCGGAGAGAGCGTGTGGCTGCGCGCATTCCTTCTCCGATGGGCATGGGGCTCGCGTTGTTGGTGCCTCCGTCGATGGCGGTGACGATTGGCGTGGGCGCGTTGCTTGGTTTCTGGGCGCGCAAGCACGCGTCGTTGCCGTCGATCGCTTCGGGGTTGATGGTGGGTGAGTCGGTCGGCGAGCTGACCGCGGCGGTGAACGACGCGGTGGGTGGTTCGTGAAGTCTGATGATCAGGTGGTGCTCGCTGCGCACGGATTCGCGGATGCGCGGCTGATGGCCAGTGGTGGGGCTGCGCGCGTGTACCAGGTGGTTCGCGAGGGTCGCCCGCTCGCGCTGAAGGTCGTTGGTGTTGAGCTCGCGTCGCAGCTCGCGACGGAGGCGCGGTTGCTCGCGTTGGTCGGTACGCCGGTCGTGTACGCGGTTCATCAGCGGTTGCTGGTGCTCGAGTGGCTCGAGGGACAGACGCTCGATCAGTGGGCCGCGCGAATGGGAGGTAATCTCTCGACTCCGCTCCTGAGGAACAGCACGTCCCTCTCGGGAGGTTCGGGTGTTCCTTCGGATGAAATCGCAGGCGAAGCCGGTCCTCTGCTCGGGATGAACGGTGCAGCTGACCCCTCGACTGCGCTCGGGGGGAACGGTGCAGCTGACCCCTCGACTGCGCTCGGGGGGAACGGTGCAGCTGACCCCTCGACTGCGCTCGGGGAGAACGGTGCAGCTGACCCCTCGACTGCGCTCGGGGAGAACGGTGGG
>JBKJSE010000374.1:0-6744 GCA_046595925.1 Archangium sp.
CGTTCACCTCGGCTTTCGGCGGGGCTGCTGCTGTTCACCGGCTTCATCTCGACGGGCATCGGCGCGTGGTGGGGCTGGGGCGCGATGCAGCAGTTGCTCGCGGCGTGATTCTCTACGCGGCGCTACGCTGCGTGTTGCGTTCGGACGGTTGACCGAAGGAGCGAGCGCACACCGTTCATCCGGAGCAGGGGACCGGCTTCGCCGGCGATTTCGTCCGAAGGAACAGACCCACCGTTCGCATCGAGCGCATGCCACCTCTGCGCCGCGCGGCAGGTGACCCCTCGACTTCGCTCGGGGGGAACGGTGGCGACCTATTTCACCAGTCCCTCTGGGCGAGGGTCAGGGTGAGGGGCCTCACGTGCCTTCACTCGCTCCGAATGATGCTGGCCCCGAGAGCAACCTCGAGGGCCGCAACGGCCGCGTCCACGATCTCTCTTGAAGCGTGCTCAATCGTGAGCCGCACCCGGTGATCCACGCCCTCACCCCACGTCGGGTACGAACCAAACGCGACATGCGGCCACGAGCGAGCGACCCCATCGAGGGCCGCCGCGATGTCCGCCTCACCCACCGACAAGTACAGCTGCCGCAACACCCCAGGCGTGCCCGGCAGCTTCGACAACACCGCCTCGAGCTGCACCTTGAACAACTGCGGCACACCCGGAAGCATGAAGACCCCGTCGCACTCGAGCACCGGAAACCGAAGGTCCTCGCACGGAATCAGCGTGCTGCCGGCGGGCGCCTCGGCCATGCGCAGCGCCTCGACCGGCACCGGACGCTCGCCGTAATAGCTGCGAATGCGCGTCTCCATCTCAGGCAGCCGCACCACCGGCCGCTGCAGCGTCAACGCCACCGCGCGCACCGTCACGTCGTCATGCGTGGGGCCCACACCGCCGCTGGTGATGACGAACTTCGTCTTCCGCCGGCACGCCGCGAGGATCTCCACCAGGTCATCGATCTCATCGCGAACCAGGTGCACCGAGTTCAGCTCGATGCCGCGCTCGCGCAGCCGGCGAATCAGGTGCGTACCGTTGGCCTCCACCACCTTCGCGGTGAGCACCTCGTTCCCGATGATGACCGCGCTGACGGCGCTGGAAGTCATGAGACCGTTTGGGTCACAGAAGCAGGCGCGTCGACGCCCAATTGCAAACGCAGCGCGCGAAGGCGGGTGAGCAGCAGCCGCTCCTTGCCGTTGGCGCGCGCGCCCAGACCCAGTCGCAGCCCGGCGTAAGCCAGCGCGAGCGCGGTGAGCCCGAAGAAGCCGCTGGCCCACTCAGGGTTGGTTGACCAGAAGTCCCACCAGAGCTTGCCCGCGGTCCCCGCCAACGCGACGGAGATGAGGATGCTCACCGCGGCGTGAGCGAAGTGCATGGTGCTCACGCGGGTCGAGAGGGACGTCAAAACAGCGTCATGCTCGGCTCGGACGGGATCGGTCGACATCGCGGCATTGCCATACCGACCCCTGCGGGAAGCATCAAGGGTCCGGGTACGGAACTTCGCGCCCGCAGTCACCGCAGCGTTCCCCTGCCTTGCTGGGGGCACCGCACGATCGGCAGCGAACCTTGCTCTCGAAGTCGCTGATGATCTTCCCGACGATGAGATCGCTCTCTGCGGCGACGACGGGCAGCTTCATGCCACAGCGGTCGCACATCGAGCCGGTGGCCTGCACGTTGCGGCAATACCGGCACGTGACCGGGCCCGTAGCGACCGGGGTGCGCTGGCCGTCATCGGGCACGCGGTCTTCCGACATGTCAGGCACCTGATCGAGGGCGACGTCCCCCACGGGCGCGAGGGCGGTGAACTCCACGTCGGGCGTCACGTCGGAGGCCACGTTCACCGCGGCGAAGCGGGTGACCTCGAGGTCGCCCATCGTCTCGACCGCCACCTCGCCCAGCGGAGACTGGAGCGTGGCCTCGAGCCCCTCCACCACCGTGATCTGCACCGGCGGCGGGCCGAGATCGTCCAGGCCGCCGAGCGCCTTGCCGCACACGTCGCACTCCACGCCGAAGTCCTGATTGTGCTCGCAGACGGGGCAGATCATGCGCGCACTGTATCAGCCGACGCGGGCGAGCTTGAGCCGACCTTCCCACCGTTCTTCCAGCGCGCGGACCAGGCGCTGGTGCTCGGGGGCCTTCAATTCGGGGTCGCGATCGACGATCGCCCGCGCCTCTTCCTGCGCGGTGGCGAGCAGGGCCTGGTCACGGACCAGGTTGGCGACTGCCAATTCGGGCAAGCCACTTTGCCGGGTCCCCAGGAACTCACCGGGCCCGCGAATCTCGAGATCGCGCTCGGCGATCACGAAGCCGTCGGTGCTCTCTTCCATCACCTTGAGCCGCTCAGCCGACTCGGCGCTCTGCGCAAAGCCAGTGACCAGGATGCAGTACGACTTGGCGGCGCCTCGACCCACCCGACCGCGCAGCTGGTGGAGCTGAGAGAGGCCGAAACGTTCCGCGTGCTCCATCACCATCACCGAGGCGTTGGGCACGTCGACGCCGACCTCGATCACCGTGGTGGAAACGAGCAGGTCGAGCTCGTGCTTGCGGAACGCGGTCATCACCCTGTCCTTCTCGTCTTGCTTCATGCGGCCGTGGAGCAGGCCGACGCGCGCTTCGGGGAAGATCACCTTGAGCTGCTCGGCACCTTGCGTCGCGTCGGCGAGGTCTAACTTCTCGCTCTCTTCGACGAGCGGATAGATGACGTAGGCCTGGTGGCCCTTCTTGAGCTCGGAGCGCACCGCGTCCCAGGCGCGACTGCGGGCCTTCTCTGAGACGACGTGCGTCTCGATCGGCGTGCGGCCGGGCGGAAGCTCGTCGATCACCGAGACGTCAAGATCGCCGTACATGGTCATCGCCAGCGTGCGGGGAATCGGCGTGGCGGTCATCACCATCACGTCGGGGCGAACACCCTTCCCCATCAACGCGTGGCGCTGAATCACGCCGAAGCGGTGCTGCTCGTCGATCACCACCAGACCGAGCTTCTCGAAAGAAACGGACTCTTGAATGAGCGCGTGCGTGCCGACCGCGATGCGCACTTTTCCCGAGGCGACCGCAGCGCGCTGGGCCGCCTTCACCTTGGCGGTGCCGCTACCGGTGATGAGGCCGACCTCAATACCCAGGGGCTCGAACCACTTCTGGAAAGTGCGGTAGTGCTGCTCGGCGAGGATCTCGGTCGGGGCCATCACGGCGACCTGGTAACCGTTCTGTACGGCGACCCCCGCTGCGATGAGGGCCACTGCCGTCTTGCCGCTGCCCACGTCGCCCTGCAGCAGCCGGTTCATCGGCTCGGCGCGGGCCATGTCGCGCGTGACCTGGCCGACCACCCGTTGCTGGGCGGAGGTCAGCGTGAACGGGAGCAGGCTCTTCGCCTTTTGCACGAACGAAGGCGAGGTGTCGAAGGCGATGCCGGGCTGCACCTTGACGCCCTGCCTTCGCAGCGCCATGCCCAGCTGAAGGAAGAAGAGTTCGTCGAACGCGAGGCGCTGGTGCGCAGGCGACATGTGCGCGTCGAGGGCCTCGAGCTTTGCGTCGCCGGGCGGAAAGTGGAGGTACTTGAGGGCGTCTCCCAGGCCGAAGAGGCCGAGCCGGGTTCGCAGCGCGTCGGGCAGCGGCTCTTCGATCGACGTCGCGAACTTGTCGGCGATGCGAAAGGCGAGCTCGCGCAAGGAGCGTTGTTCGTGACGCTCGAAGCCCGGGTACACCGGCACGACGCGGTTGAAGTGGATGGGTGAGGTCTCGACGTCGTCGGCGGGTTCGATCTCCGGGTGCGGCATTTCCCAACCGAAGTTGGTCTGGCGGACTTCGCCACTGGCGACGAGCCGTTTGCCGATCGGGAAGCGGGCCTTGAGCCAGGGCCCGGTCTGGAAGAACACGGCGGCGATGCTCCCAGAGCTGTCGGCGAGCACGGCGCGGAACTGCTTGCGGCCCCGGCCGAAGCTCTCGTCGGCGCGCTTGACCTCGGCGATGATCGTGCCGCGTTCTCCTGAGGTGAGCTGGGCGATCTTCTTGAGCGTGCGGCGGTCTTCGTAGACGCGCGGGAGCAGAAAGAGCACGTCGCCGGTGCGCTGCAGGCCCTTCTTGTTGAGGATGCCCACCAGCCGCGGGTTGATTCGCCAGCCGACCAGCTTGAGCGGGGTCGCGAGCGGGCCGGAGGAAGGGGCGATGCTCAGCATGCGAGCGGTCGCGTTCTCTTCGTCGGTGGGCGCGGTCTTCTTCTTTCGCGTCTTCTTCGGAGGAGGAGGAGGAGTTCCCTCTCCCTTCGGGAGAGGGTCAGGGTGAGGGGCTGGTGGCTTCCTGGGAACCGGAACGGGCCTGGGCTCCCCCACCCTCTCCCCCTCGGGGGCGAGGGAGACGCCTTCTTCTTTGAGAATCCCTAAGACCCGCCTGATCGATCCCTTGCGCGCCTCGCTCACCGGCGCGTCGATGAACTCGAGTTCCTTCTCGAGCGCAGCGAGCCGTTCCGCCGCAAGGGTGGGCTTCGCGCGACTGAGCGCCGCGGCGAGCGTGGTGCGCAGCCCCTTGACCGCCCCCAGGTTGGCGAAGTCGCGCGCGCAGGCAAACTGCAGCGGCCTGACCAGCGACTCGAGCGGGTGAGGGCTAGGCGCCATCCTCGAAATCGACGGAGAGCACTTCGTACTCCCGGTTACCGCCCGGGCTCTGAACGGTCGCGATGTCGCCGACCACCTTGCCGATGAGCCCGCGCGCCACGGGAGAATTGACCGAGATCCAGCGCTTCTTCAGGTCTGCCTCGTACTCGCCGACGATCCGGTAGCCGACCTTCTTTTCCGTCTCGACGTCGAGCAGCTGCACCGACGCCCCGAAGAGCACCTTCTTCTGTCCCTTGAAGGCGACCACGTCGATGACCTCAGCCCCACCGATCCACGCGTTCAAGGTGAGAATGCGGCCCTCGATGTAGCCCTGCTTCTCCTTGGCCGCGTGGTACTCGGCGTTTTCGCGGAGATCGCCGTGAGCGCGCGCGATCCCGATCTCGCTGGAGATCTTCGGCCGCTCGACGGTCTCGAGCTGCTTGATCTCCTCTTGCATCTTCTTGAGGCCAGAGGCCGTGGTGGGGTAGCGATCAGACATCTCGTTACTTCCTTTCGGAAAGCGGCGAACCGTAGCGGACAGTACCTCGTCGGGTCTAGCGTGGGCTGGTGCTGTCCGTGAAGGAACTCAGAGGTCACGCCGCCCGATTCACCGCGAAGCAGTTTCGCGAGCAGATGGGGCCTTTCGTGCTGGTTCAGCACCCCCCTACCCTGGACGCCGGTACGCCTGCGACCCAGATGATGGGGCTTCCCTCGAACGTGCACCGCACCACGGTGGCCAGGCCCGAGAAGGTCTCGGCGGGCGCCCTGGGGCTCTTGTTCCAATTCGACGAGCTGGTGGTGGCGTCCGTGCCGCCGTTGCATGGGGTCGACCAGCTCACCGTGGGTCGCCAGCCCGACAGCGATCTGGTGCTCGACGATCCGTCGGTGTCGAAGACGCACGCCATGCTGCGGTGGGATGAGGCGAATCAGCGCTGCTCCATCCAGGATCTCGACTCGACGAACGGCACCTTCCTCAACGCCAGCGTGCGTCTGCGCCGCGAGACCACCCTGAAGGACGGCGACATTCTGTCGTTCGGCGAGGTGCAGTACTGGTTTCTGCTGACCGCGACCCTGCACGAGAAGCTGAAGAAGGCGCCCTCACGCGGGTTCGGCGTCTAGCCGTCCTCTCAGGGTGGGCGCTTCTGGTCTGCCGAATGCAGCCCTAGCTCCGCGGGACACACGGATTCTCACCGTCCCTTCGGAGAGAAACATGGAACCGCAAACCTACGCTGAGCGTGGCAACAACCTGCAGGGCGACTTCTCGAGCAAGCGCGAAGGCAAGGTCGCGCGGAAGATCGAGGAGCAGACCGCCAAGCTCCCGTCTGATCTCTTTCTCTGGGCGGCGGGCGCGTCGATCGTCGGCTCGCTGGTCTTTCAGGCGATCGGCATGTTCGGCGGCACTCGCAACAAGATGAAGCAGCTCTACCGGCCCACCCGTGCACCGACGTCACAGTTCATCGGCATGTGGGCGCCGACCATCTTGATCCTGGGGCTCTACAACAAGCTGGTGAAGGTGGCCGGCTCGGACCGCGTCACCGGCTGATCGCCAGCCACGACTCGAGGGCGTGCTCGGTCGTTTCCGCGTCGCCTTCGAGCTTTCGCCAATCCTTCAAATCATGTCGACGAGCAGCAGCTCAGGCTGCTCGATGAACTTGATCAGCTCGTAGGCGAACTCAGCGCCCGTCGCGCCGTCGATCACCCGGTGATCGAACGCGAACGAGAACAGCATGATCGGCTTGATCACGATCTGATCGTCTTCCGTCACCATCGGGCGCTTGCGCAGCTTGTGCACGCCCATGATCGCCACCTCGGGGTGGTTGATGATCGGCGTCGCGAAGAGCCCGCCGGTCTGACCGAGCGAGGTGATGGTGAAGCTGCCGCCCGTGAGCTCCTCGAGCTTGAGGCGCTGATCGCGCGCCGCGGTGCCGAGGCGCGAGATCTCGTTGCCCAGGCCGCGCAGGCTCAGGCGGTCGGCGTGGCGCACGACGGGAACGGTGAGCCCCTGCTCCGTCATCGCCGCGATGCCGATGTTGAAGTCACCGCGCTGAATGAGGTCCTGAGCGGCCTCGTCCATGTTCGCGTTGACCTGCGGGTACTTGCGGAACGCCGCGATGGCCGCCTTCACGAAGAACGGCAGGAAGGACAGCTTCACGTTCTCCTTCGCC
>JBKJSE010000053.1:0-6639 GCA_046595925.1 Archangium sp.
CTCAACTTCCACCGGCGTCGGGAGCGACTCGCGCAGGCTCGACGCGAGCGCATCTTTCTCGAGGTGAAGCAGTACTACCGGAGCGTCACGATGGGCGAGGTCGAGGCGGTGCTCTCGGGCGAGCACATTCGAACGCCGCGCCCCGACATCCTCAACGCGATTCGGCACGCCGTCGTCGCTGAAGACGCGTTCGCGAACTACGCGCACTCTGAAACGAGCCTCACCCCGGAGCTCGCGGTGGCGTACGCAAGCATCCACAGCGCGATTCCCGGAGGAGAACCCACACGTTGGTTGCCGCTCCACCCGGGTGAGCGGGCGAAGGTGTTGGCGTTGCACCGACGCGCGGTCGTCGTTCCTCAGGCAGTGCGCGACGTCTTCGCGTGGGTCGATGGCGATGCGTTCCTCGCGAAGCCAGGCGTGTTGCGAACGGCCGCGTTGTTCCGGCTGCTGCACCTCGCGTTGCGATGGTCGGCCATCGAGTTGCTGCACCATGAGCTGCGGGCGACCGGAATCGACCGACACGGCTTCCTTGTCGGCTCTGGGGCCGGACTGGCGGGTGTCGTCTTCACCAGCCATCAGTCGGGCGCAGTGAGCGAAGGCGACTTCACGGAGTACTTCGAGCTCTTCTCAGAGCAGCTCGTCATCGTGTTGCGGAAGGTGGCCGAAGAGCTGGGTCGACTTCGTGCCGGCGAAGCGCACCTCCCCTGGGAGGTCGTCAGGCCGCCCGACGCGCTCGACGCCGCCATCGTGAAGGTGCTCGAGCGCGCGACCGACGCCGGCAGCGCGGTCATCGCCCAACGACTCGGCCGCGACGCCCCGCCCCTCCGCACGCTGCAGCGGCGGCTGAGCCAGATGGTCAGCGACGGCCTGGTCCTCAAGGCAGGCGTCAGGAAGAACGCGACCTACTCGCTGCCGCGGCGTTGAACGGGGCTACTTCTTCTTTCCCCTCGGCGGCTCGCGGACCTTGAGCTTCGGACGAACGTGCAGCTCATCGTCTGGGACGAACTCGATGCGCATGCCCCAACCGCCATGGGTGCCGAACATCTTCATGAACTCCGCGAGCGTGAAGTCGCGGTCGTCGATCGCCACGAAGGGCTCGTCGAGCGAAGGTTCGATGCCTCCGTCCGAAAGAATCTGACACCGCAGCACGTCCCCGCGCGGCACCCACTGGTCACCTCGGGCGAAGAACTTCACCTGCGGTTTCCCTACCGGAATCTCGGTCGCGACGTAGTCGAAGGCACGCCGATGCGCGTCCATGTTTTTGAGGCAGTCGTTCCAAGCCTCGAGGACGTCCTCGTCGGTCATCGTCGCCAGCTTCGCGGCACCCAGCCCGAAGTTCGTGCTGGCGATGGACTCATCGGCGTACTCAATGACGGCGGCGTCGCCCTCGCGGGTGATGCGGACCTCTTCCATCGACGCAACGTGCGGTCGCTTGAGACGCGGCATGGCCACGTCGATACCAGATCCGCGGCCGAACTCAGCCCGGCTCAGCCACAGGCGGCATCTTCGCGACAGCTTCTTCGATGACCTGCCGGAGCGTGACGCGCTCACCGCCCCAGTGCCGCGCCGCGCGCATCAGGCGGAAGTTCAAGGTCGCCTGCAGGTCGCGCATGTCCTCGCTCTCTTCCTCCGGGTGACACGGAAAGTCTTCCACCCATGGAACGTCGAGGTGGCGCCGTCGTGCGTCCCACTCGGCGTGCAGGGCTCGGCGTTCCTCGACCGTCTTGCCCTGTTCAACAAAGGCGTCGAACGCGTCTGCCGTGTCTTCCCAGCGGATCACCGTGACATTCTGATCGAGCCCCTTGTCGAGCTTTCGCAAATCATCTGCGCCCTCCGCGGCATCGAACCAGCGGTTGATGACGCGCACCCGCGTCAGCTTCGCCCTCTCGCCGAGAACGCGACGAACCAAGCGAGCGAGTTCGATGGCACGGGGGATGGACCGCACCTCGAGCACCATCGTCCCTGCGTCAGGGAACTTGAACGTGCCGAGAATCACGAGTCGCCCATCAGTCGGCGCCATGGGGGCTGCTCGTTCCCAAAACTTGAGCGCGGCGGTCTCCCCCGTGAGCCACACGGTGAGCGCCTTCGTCTCGGCGTCGACACCGACACACTCGAGCGCCTCGAGTCGCGAGATACAGAACGGCTTGCCAGGGACCGACCACTTCAGTCTCACCGGCTGGTAGGGCTCTCCGGTTGTCGTCAGCAACAGCGTGGCTGGCATCGGCTACCGACCTCCGTGAAGGGCCTGGTTGACCCGGTTCACGTCGAAGCCCTCGGGGTCGAAGTGGCCACCCACCCACGAGATGAGCTCGTCGTGGGCCGCTGAAGCCGGGTCCCGAAGCGCTGCGACCAAATGCTCGTAGCCTGGAGGTCCGCCGCAGTCCTCAGGTGGGCACGCACGGCCGCCTGCGACGCAGAGCGGGTAGACGAAGCGCTCATCGGCGTCGAGCGTCGCCTCGACCTTGATGTGGTGGGTCCACCCGTCGCCGAAGTCGTACTCGTAGCGTAAGGCCTCCCCGACCCCGACGAGGTCGTCGAGCCGCACCTTGCGCTCGTCCTCGAGCTTGAGCTCGCCCGCGTCTGGCTTCCTAACGTCGCCGATGCGCCGTTCCTTGAACATGAACATGTGGAGGTGCGAGTCGGACCAGCCCATCGCTTCGTTCACTGCGGTGTGGAGCGCGGAGAGCGTGAGGTTCACGGGGACGAGCAGGGTTCTCCAAACGGGAGGAGCCACGTGCGCCAGCTCGATGCGCAGGCGGAACACAGCGCTGGGCGACTTCTTGGTCGGCTTCGGCATTCCTCAACCGTACGCCGACGCGCACGGGTACGTCATTCGCGGCGATCGTCACGCGCGAACAACTCGCGCAACGTCATCGGAGGCGGCGGGCGAGGCGCGACGGGCGGTGGCTCGACCGCGTCGACCAGGTCCAGGTCGAGCTCGCTCGGTTCGGCGACGAAGCGGCTGCTCGTCGGGTCCCACGCGAGGAAGGAAAAGAGCCCGCCGAGCGCACGTCGTTGGTTGACGCGCATGAGCAAGTCCCAGATTCGGGCGCTGCGCTTGCCCTCCTGTCGATGGCCCTCGCTGAAGCTGGCGGGTAGCGCGGCGATGAAGGTCACGACACGCGCTTCAACCTCGGCGGCGTTGAGAGGCTCGCCATCGCACCCCAACGTGCGGCACCGGTAGTAGCGCGGCGTCGTCTTCATCAGACGCCGCATGGGCACGTTGGCCGCAGGCACCATCGACTTCCGGCATCGGTGACACTTCAAAATGCCGCGCAGAACGAAAGGGTCTTCCTGGACGCCAAGGCGTCGGGGAGCGGTGCGTTTGGTGCAGCGACCCGTGACGGCGACTGCCACTCGCTCGAAGAGCTCGGCCGACACGATGGCCTCGTGAGCGCTGGCTCCGCCCCCGGGAAGTCGGCCGGCATACACGGGGTTGCGGAGCATGCGGATGACGGCTCGGGCGGACCAACTGGCGAGTGTTCCCCCTCGGCGCGCCCCTTCGACGGCCAGGACAGCCGGCAGCACACCGGCCGCGGCGCGCTCGAAGCAGTCGCGCACGAAGGCTGCATCGGGTGGGTACGGCACGAGCTGCTTTGTGTCCCGGTCGGAGCGGTAGCCAAAGGGCAGTCTCCCGGCGGACCTGAGGCCCTGCTCGCGTCTGCTGCGGTGCGCGTCGCGGAGTCGCTCGGAAATCATGGAGTGCTCGAACTCCGCGAAGGTGCCGAGAATGCTGAGTTGCAGACGCGCCATGGCGCCGCCAGTCGACGCGAGCGCGCCGTCGACGAAGGAAACTTCGACGTCGAAGTGCTCGAAGAACTCGAGGAGCCGCACGAGGTGCACCAACTTGCGCGACAAGCGGTCGACCCGGTGCACCACGACGTGGTCGACCTCGCCATTCTCGACGGCAAGCAGCAGCTCGAGGAGCCCGTCTCTGCCCATCGTCGCGCCGCTCTCGCCCTCGTCGTCGAAGCGCTCGACGAACCGCCAGCCCTCGGCACGGCGATGCTTGATGAAGGTCTGACAATGCTGCGCCTGCAGCTCGCACGACGAGACGGTTGGGTCGACGTCAGGGCGCGCCACCGACTGGCGCGTGTAGATGGCGCAGCGAACGGTCTCGCGAGCAGGAGGGCGCCGACGGGAAGCCACGAAGAAGTGGAATGTAGCTGATGCATGTCGTCTCCAGAGCCCTGAAGCCGGGGCGTTGGGGACCACACCTCTGGTGTCGGAGAGCAGCCAGTCCGTTCGAGCATGAAAGGGAAACGCGCCTGGGAGGACGGACATGGGACAGCCCCACTCAAGATTGGGGCCGAACCGCTGGAACCCATCGAAACTCGGGACCTTGCGTCTCGCCTCCTGCGTGACTTATAAGTTACGCAGGAGGCCTTCCATGGCTCGACGCCCGAAGACCAGCTTCGACAAGTACTTCGCCACCCAGATGCAGGACGCCGAGTTCAAGCGCGAGTACGAGAGCGCCCGTCGGGAGATCGACTCGGTCGATGCCTTCGTTCGTGCGCTCGATGCGCGTCGGGAGGCGGCAGGCATCACCAAGGCCGACCTCGCCAAGCGCGTGGGCATGAGCCCAGAGGTGGTGCGCCGCCTCTTCACTGCCAGCGACCCCAACCCCACCCTCGACACCGTCGTGCGCCTGGCGGTCGCACTCGACTGCAACCTCGGGCTGGAGCCGCGGGTGGTTGGTCGTCGAACTCGGAAGCTGGCGGCCCGCGAAGTCCGCGGCTGAGTTCAGGCCACCGACCGCGGGTTCCGCTTGAAGTACTCGAGGCCCAGCGCGCGGACCTGCTCGTAGTCCTGCTTGGTGAAGGTCGTCCTGAACGCCTTACGCATACCCGTGATGATGACTAGGCTCGGCCCTCCGAGGCCGACGCTGGCTCCGTCGCGCTCCAGGACGCAGAAGAGTCTGAAGTGCTCTCGGCTCTCACCGTCAGTGCGGGCCTCGTAGAAGCCGCTCATGTCGCCGTGCATCGCTTCCCACTTGCCGCCTCCGCTGAACATGGGCGGCGGCGCATCCGCGACGGCGGTGATAACGGCGAGCAACTTCGCGCGAACGGACTTCGGACAGGCATCGAGGAACTCGCGACCCGGGATCGACTGCGCCGCGTCGTCGTCCTTGTGGCGCTTGAAGAAGTGGATGAGCCAGGGCCCCTTCCACTTTGGCGCTTCGGTCTTGGTCTTCTTCTTCTTGCTCATGCGAGTTCGAAGAGACGGTACGCGGCAACGGCTCCGGCGTCATTTGAAGCGAGCCTCTGCAATGCGGAACTCAGGGCGCAACGCTGCCGGCTGACACCGAGCGGAGCACCCTGAAGTCCTGGGCGACCTGCCACGCCGTCGCAAACGAACAAGCCGCGCGGCGCGCGACTTCAGCCACGGTGAGGTCGGGGTGGCGCTCGAGCACGGTCCAGACATCCGCGCGCCACGTGGGGCCGATGAGGAGGCGATTGCGGTACCCCGCGTGACGACACGCCAGGGTCTCGGGCGGAAGGACATCTTCAACACGGTCGCGCAACGTGCCTGCTGGAGCTCGCAGCTTCGAGTCGACGAAGCGCGGGTCTTCGCCGCGACGCTTCACCTGAAAGTCGGTGCCAACGGGAAGCAGGTCGACGCGCGGTCCTCGGTACGAAGTGCGTAGCCTGGCGAGGCGTCGATCCTTCGCGAGCCACGCAGCGATCGCCGACCAATACGCGCGCACGCGCTCGGAGGTCTCGGCGCGCGCGAGCCGAATCAGTCGGTCAGCATTGACGTAGGAATGATGCATGCCGAGCCAGGTGGTCAGCATGGAGAGCACGCGCAGATCGCCATCGTCCATGCCGAGCTGAGAGGCATGCACGAGGGTCGACTCGAGGTCGGCATCGCGCTCCGGCTCGGTCGCGAAGTTCATGCCGATGCCGACCATGCGCGCGGTGAGCACGTCAGCCGCCGGCCGGGGCTCTGGGCTTGGTCGGCTAAACGCCATGGCCGAGCCTCCGTGAAAGGTCGACGAGCGTTTCGGCGACATGCCTCGGCCAATCGGGGTTGGCGTCTTGGAGCGCAACCCAGGGAGGCGCCGCCTCGAGCTCATCGGCCGTCGGTGTGATCGCGACGCAGTCGGGGAGGTCGGTGGTGATCCGCGGGAGCATGGCGGTATCAGATTAACGGATACACGGATTCGACGCGCGCATGTCCCCAGCTGGACCTTCGCGGGCCTTTGCTCAGTCAGTTCAACAGGATGAGCCAGAAAGCTCGCGCCGTAACCAACTGCAACTACTGTGGAATCTTATGGTTCTGTTAATCCGCGGGGCGAAACGTGGGCGGACAAATTTTGAGCTGCTTGGGGGCCGGTCGCTACCCCCTCGTCGGTGCATTCTGCGGGACGGCATTCAGCTTGCGCCAAGCCGTTTCAGGAGGGCGCGCAAGCGGGTCTCAACGCCCGAGACGTCGCCCCGCTCGACGACCGCGCGCTCGAACTGTCCGGCGAGGATGCCGAGTTCGAAGAACTGAACTCGGGTGGCCGAGAGGCGCCTCCCTCCTGCGGCCGAGTACGCGTCCAGCAGGCGCTCGAGGCCGTCGGCCATCTGGAAGGGCCGGCGAACACCTCGAGTCACGACGGCGAGCTCGTAGGCCGGGTCGCCGACCTGAGCGCGC
>JBKJSE010000091.1:0-13527 GCA_046595925.1 Archangium sp.
GTCGAAGGCGGGCATTGCGCCGGCTGAGTTGGGTGCCTTCATTGAGGCAGTGCGTGCCTTGCCGCAGCTCGAGGTCGTCGGTCTCACTGCGATGCCTCCCATCAGCGAAGATCCCGAGGCGTCCCGGCCGCACTTCAAAGCGCTTCGTGAGCTCGCCTCGCAGCACGGGCTCAGCCAGCTCTCGATGGGCACGACGGGGGACTTTGAAGTGGCGATTGAAGAAGGCGCCACGCTGGTTCGCGTGGGCACAGCGATCTTCGGTCACCGCCCGGCTTGAGGCTCGGGCCCTCGAGCTAAGTCGCCCCAAGGAAACTTTGATCCTGAGGGTGACCCCTTCTCTGGGGAAGGCGGCCGGTTCGGTTGCGTGAAGTTCGGCGCTGAAGTGAGCTGGCCCCTCGGCGCGGTGTTTCGCTTCACGCGCTGAACGCAGCGTTGAGCAGGTGGGCTCCCCAGAGAGAACCTCGAGCTCAGTGATTTTGTTTAAAGCGAAGGTTGGCTTCGACCCGGTGCACTCGTGGTGTTTCGCAGTGAGGGGCGCGCCGGTTCAGCCGCAGGCATTGGCTCAGGCAAGAGCCGCTTCCGTTGGGGCCCGGGGACTAGATTTCCTTCAGCTTCAACCGGCCCTCGTCGGTGAAGCGCACCACGTACGAGGTGCCGCAGTAGTGACAGTGGATCTCCTCGGCCTCGTGAAGCCCATCTGGCCAGGGGTTGTTCGCGTTGCACGACGGACAGTCGAACTCGTCGAACTTCTTCTTCTTCCCCTCGTCCGGCTTGTCGTCGTCGTCGTCGTAGGAATGCCCAGACATCGTCACCTCACCAGCGGTTGAGAAAATCGCTCATCTCATCGAGGGCCTTCATGCGGCGCTGCTTCACGGCCTCGAGCATCGTCACGAGCGCAGCCGGCAACTCGCTGCCCACCAGCAACACCTCGCGCGGCAGCTCGAGCACATCGACCTGGCCCTGAGCGACGGCAGAACACCTTCGGCCACCCTGCCCCGCCAGCACCTCGGACTCACCGAGCACGTCGCCCGTCTTCACCACGCCCAGCTCTGCAGAGTCCGTGTCGCGCCGCGCGAAGAGCCGCACGTCACCCGAGAGCACGAAGAAGAGCGAGCCACCCGACTCGCCCTGCTGCATCAACACCACCTTGTCGGGGAAGCGCCTGATCACCGCGCCGCTCAACGTCGTGGGACAATTGGCGCCGAGCGCCTTGATCAACGGCGAACCACTCAGCTCCGGCTTCGAGGCGACGAGCTCAGCGGCGTTGGCGCGCTTGAGCTCGACCTTCAACACCGGAACGCGTTCGCTCACCGTGCCTCGACCTCCGCCGCGGGAAGCGTGCGGTACTGGGTATCGATGTGGCCCATCAACTCGAAGAGCGCATCGCCGTACGGCGTCCCGTCGTTCGGAGTGTAGCCCTTCCGGTTCACCCAGAAGGTGCCCGAGTGACACTCGCGCTCCCAGTTGGGCAAACGATCGATGTCCATCCCCGTGTCGTCTGTATTCCGACAGTCGCGCTCACCCGTCACCGAGTTGACGAAGCAGCAGCGGCCGTTGGGGAAGACGTAGATGACCGGGCGCAGCTGAAGCGCGGGGTCGACCACGAAGTTGTTCGCGATGATCGCCGCCGCCACGAAGTCAGAAGGATCCATTCCGTAGCCGTGGAGAAGGTACGCCACCGGGTATCGCGCCTGCGCGTTGGGCGGGTCTCCATACCCAGGAGGCAGCGCGATCGCGTACTCCCACCTGGCCCCCAGTGCGGTCGATTGGTACGTCTCGCGGCGGTAATCGGCCGGGGTGCTCTGACCGAACACGGCCTGCGGCCTGGGCGCGTTGGGCCACATGTACGCGACCCAGTTGAAGACGATCTGAAAGCGACTGGCCGCTTCGCCCGCAGTGCCGACGTGATCGCCTTCACCCGCGATGATCTCTGCGTTGGTGCGCGTCTCGTTTCCGTAGAGCGTGATCAGATCCTTCGGCACCGTCTTCCACGACCGGTTCCACGGGTTGAAGTTGCCGGTGACCCGGTCCTTCATGCCGGGAATGTCGGTGAAGTTTCGATACTCGCCGACCAACCCCTGCCGCGCCTGCTTCACCGCGGTGAAGAGGTGCCGCGCGTTGAGACCTAAGTTGAAGATGTCGCGGATGCCGCCATCGAGCAGCACGTGCAGGCGCGCCATCGCGGTCGGTTCGAGCTTCTTGAAGTTCGTGCGCCCGTCGAGCGCGAAGAGCCGCTTGCGCCCCTCCACCTCGTCGTACACGCCGTTGCCTTCACCAGCGTCCACCGTGCCCGCCACGCCATCGAGCCCGAAGTCGCGGAAGGGCTCGCCCAGGTCGTAGCGCCAGCTCTTCTCGGTGCCGTCGGGGTTCTGGTCGGGCTCGTAGTTGTCGCGGTTCGCGTCGGAAGGCGTGGTGCTCGGGGCCGCGTTGCAACCACCGCTGCCATTCTCGAAGGCGTCGGCACAGCCATCGATGCCCACGTCGTCCCAACGCTCGTGCGAGTTGTTGACGATCGGCTCGCCATAGTCGCGGCGCCCGTTGCCGTTGTAGTCCCACGCGAGGAGGATCGGCGCGGCCAGGTCACGCTGCCGGCAGGGGTCGACGATGCCCGCGTTCTCCAACCAGTAGAGCGTCTCGGCGTCTTTCGTCGCGGCCACCGCCCCCCCCTTGTTCAGGCAGTACTGCGCGGCGAAGGCGGCTTCCTGTGCGACAGGCAGCGGGTTCGCCACGTTCGCGGGGTCGGAGCAGAAGTTCACTTTCTCGCGACCGGTGGCGCAGAAATACAGCCGCTGCACGCCGTCACAGAAGGTGATCGCGTCATAGGTGCCCGCAGGGTTGTACTCGGCGTTCTTCAGGCCGCGCACCCGGCGGGGGTTGGTACAGAGATCGGCCGGAGGGTGACGCACCACCTCGGGGTCGATGCCCGGGGGAGCGATCGGCGAGCTGGGGTTGTTCGTGAAGAAGTTGCCGTAGGCCAACATGAGATCGCCCATCAGCTCGAGGTAGCTCTCGCGATCGAACGTGCCGCCGTTGTTGGTGATGTGCAGATGATTGAAGTCGTTGGGGTGTTCCCACTGCCCCGGCAAGGACCTTCGGGGGGTGGCGCACGCGTCGATGAGCGTGGGATCGTTCAAGCCAGCGGGGTCCTGCGCCATGATCGTTTCGAGTTCGTCCTTCGAGCAGAAGCCACCGGCCACGAAGTCGTCGATGAAGCGCTGGAAAAACGCCGCATCGATGGGCCCCCCCAACGACGCGACGCCGTCGAATTTCTCGGGGTTGGTCGAGGCGAGCGCCATGCCGCCAATCGCCCCCATCGAGACGCCGCCCAGCACGCGGTACGTGGTGCGAATCTTCGCGGGCTGCGGCGGCGGCAGCAGCTCGACCGGCTTGGGCGTGCACGAGGCGAACATCAAGGCAGCGGTGATCGCCGCGATCGGAAGACGCACTGGGGAGACTCCTGAGTGGGGGCTGCCCGAATGTAGGAATTTCACGGGTGAATAGCGAGGGGACCTGACAGTCAAGTCATGCGCGCCGCGACATCGTTGTCCGGCGGGAGGTTCACACAATGCGGCGACACATGGGCTGGCTGATGTTGCTCGCGGGCTCGGCGTTCGCCCAGGGTGGGCCGAGGCTGGCGAGCGTCTTCGGGCCCGGGGAACAGACGACCTACGACGTCAGCTACATGGGCATCACTGCGGGTCGCGCTGAGATCACCGTCGGCGCCCCGATGGAGCAATTCGGCCGCGAGGTCTGGCCGCTGGTCTCCGTCGGCGAGACGACGCAGCTGGCCGCGATGTTTCCGGTGAAGGATCGTTTCATCAGCTACTGGGATCCCCGCACCCGCGGCTCGGTGGGCGCCGACTTCTTCGTGCACGAGAGCAAGCACCGCGCGAAGTCGCGCTTCAAATACGACTTCGAGGCCAACCAGGTGATGGTCACCCGCGAAGCGCCCGGTTGGCCCACCACCGAAAAGACGTATTCCATCGAGCAGGGCACGCTCGATCTCGCCGCGGCCGGCTTCAGCCTGCGCAACATCCCCCTCGAGGTGGGCGCGGTGCACGAGCTGCCCATCTTCACGGGCACCAAGTTCTACAAGATGAAGGCGACGGTGGTCGGCCGCGAGTCGCTGAGCACGGGCCTGGGCGAGGTGGAAGTCTTCCGCGTGACGGTCAACGGGGACTTCACCGGCAAGCTCGCCACCGAGGGGCTGATGACCCTGTTCTACACGGCCGACGAGAAGCAGCTGCCCGTTCGCGCCGAAGCGAAGCTCATGCTGGGCTACGTCAGAGTCGACGCGGTGAAATACGAGCCGGGCCGCCGCTCCACGGGAGCTGAATGATGCGGTCCCTCTTGGGGTGTCTCATCGCCAGCTCCACTTTGGTGCTGGCGGCCAATGGGCCTGCACCGGCCCCTCGAGGCTCGGTGGTGAAGGTGGTCAAGCCGCAGCCGGGCCAACGTTCGCCCTTCCCCACCGAAGCGCAGTGCCAGGCCCTGGGCTCGGTGATGACGCCCATTCCGTTCGGCCCCGGCGAGACGCTCGAGTTCGACATCGACGCGCTCGGCGCTCGCGCCGGCACCATGACGATGCAGACGCTGCCCATTCGTGACGGCGTGCTGCCGCTCGAGGTCGCGGTCGAGACCAACACCTTCTTCAGCAAGGTGCGGCGCGTGAAGGGCACCGCGAAGAGCGAGCTGTCGCCCAGGACGCTGCGCCCGGTGCGCTACTACGAAGACGCGTTCGAGAACGAGGTGCACCGCATCGCCGACGTCACCTTCAAGAAGAACAAGACGGCGAAGCTGGTGAGCACCATCAACGGCCAGACGTGGATGGAAGACATGCGCTGGGGCAACGACGTGAGCGACGTGGCCGGCGCGATTCACCTGCTGCGCGCGATCCCCATGAAGGAAGGCCAGTTCCTCTGCTTCGACGTCTACGGCATCCGGCGCATCTGGCGGGTGTGGGGCACGGTGATGCCGCGGGAACACGTCTCGATGCCGGTGGGCGAGTTCGACACCTGGCACCTCGCGGGCGAAGCGGCGCCGATCAACCTGCCCGATGCTCGGCGCGAGATGCACGTGTGGATCAGCGATGACGCGCGCAGGCTGCCGTTGGCGGCGATGGGCGTGATGGACTTCGGGGCCGTGCGCGCGACGATGAAGGCCTTCACCCGGCCCGGTGAAAAGAGCAACCGGGCGGAGAACAAGGCCAATATCAAGTGGTGATCAGCGGGGCGCCCGCTCACGCATCTTGCCCGCGGCCTGGCTGAGACGACGGCGCAGCTGAGCGACCACCACCATCAGGTACTCGATGCGGTTGAGCACGCGAAAGTCTTCCGCGGCGTCGAGCAGCTTGATGGGCGTCACCTTGTCGGCGCGCAGGGTGTCCAGAATGTCCGTGAAGTGAGCCTCGACCTCTGAGATCGCGTCGAGCCCTTCACGCAGATCGTCTTCGATGAAGTCGAGCACCACGGCCGTGTCTTCCCGGTCGGGCAGCAATCGCTCGAGGCGATCGACGGAGTCACGGATCGCATCGACGGACTTCGACAGCGGGTACGCGGTGGCGGTCTGGATCATCGACATGAACATCACGCTACAGGCGTGATCGAGCCGGTCAATTTTCTGGGATCCTGCCGACAGACAAAGGGCGGAAAGGACTCAAAGATCCTCCCCGCCCGTCACCATCAGTCGATCAGGCTCAGATCAAACCGCGAGCGCGGCGGATCTGGTCGACGACCTTCTGGTACTCGATCTCGAACGCGCCGGTGCCCTCTTCGAGGTGCTTGAGGCGGCCGCGGGCTTCGCGATCGATGTCGTCCTCGATGTCCAGGTGCTTCTTCATCACCTGGAGAATCTTCGGGCGCATGCCTTGATCGTCCGAGAACACTTCCTCGACGTTTCGCGAAACCAGGAGGAACTCGAGCATCTGGTTGATCACGAACTCGATGCCCTCCTCGCCGAGTTGGAAGCCGCGGACGTCTGCCATCTCGCGCTTGACCTGCGTGAACTTCGAGAAGTCATACCCGCGGCGCTCGAGCGCCTCACGGGTTGCCTGATTCACGCGCTCCTCGTTGGCGAGGTACTCCCGCATGATGGCCGACAGATCCATCTCGGCGTCAGACGCCCTGATGGCTTCCACCTCGATGTCGTGCTCCGTCGAGAGACGCTGAATGACCTCGCGAGCGATGATGGGAACGAGCTTGGGGTACAACCTCATGGTGTGTTCGCCTCTCTTCGAGTCGGACTGGAAGCGACCAAGGTGTATGCCAGCGCAGTTCAAGCCCGCAACGAAAAATGCCGCGAACCCTCGATTTTTCCTGAGACTGCCTGACATCGTCGTCACGGCTTGGGCACGGCATCCTCTAAAGACGCAGCTCTGACGGGGTCATCAGAATCGTCCTCATCAACTTCGGTCTTGAGTGGCGCGTGAAGAAAGGCATGCAGCCGGGCCGCCACGGCCGGGCCAATCGACTCGACCGCGGCGATCTCGGGAATGGTGGCTTCCTTGATGCGCTTGAGGCTGCCGAAGTGCGTGAGCAGGGCTTTTCGGCGGGTCTCCCCAACTCCGGGCACTGAATCGAGCTGCGACTGCAGGCCGCGCCTTCGCGAGAGCTTGCGCTGGAAGGTGATGGCGAACCGATGCGCCTCGTCGCGCAAGCGGGTCAGCGCGAAGAGCTCGGGTGAGGTCTGGGGCAGGACGATGGGATCCTTGCGGTCGAGCAGGAAGACGCGCTCCGGGCTGCGTTTGGTGCCTTCGTCGGGCAGCAGGGTGTCGAGCTCGTGGCTCTTGGCGAGCGCGACCATGTCGACGCCTTCGACCTTGAGATCGCGCATCGCGGCGTACGCTGCGGCGAGCTGGCCCTTGCCACCGTCGATGACGATGAGGTCGGGCAGATCGTTGTCCACCAGACCCCGGCGGAACCGGCGCGAGAGGATCTCGTGCATCGAGGCGAAGTCGTCGTTCTGGGTGACGGTCTTGAGCTTGTAGCGGCGGTAGTTCGAGGTGTCGGGCTCGGTGTCCACGCTCGCCACCTGCGAGGCGACGATGGACGTGCCCGAAGAGTGCGAGATGTCGAAACACTCCATGCGGTGGGGCAGCCTGGTGAGGTGGAGTCGTTCTTTGAGCCGCTCGAGGACCTGCTCGATCTCTTCCCGGGTGCGGGTGCGTTCGCTGAACGAGCGTTCGGCGTTGCGGGAGGCCATGGCGAGCAGCTCGACCTTGTCTCCACGCTGCGGCACGAAGACGCGCACCTTCTCGCCCTTCTGTTCGGACAGCAGCTCGGCCAGCGCCTCGGGCTCGTTGGGGGCGGCGGGCAGGAGGACTTCCTTGGGCACGAAGTTTTCGTCGGCGTAGTACTGATTGACGAGCGACTCGATGAGCTCGTCGATGGGGAAGTCGCTGGTGAAGTGGAGCGGTCGCCCCCCGGTGATGCGGCCTCCGCGCACGTAGAGGATGTAGATGCAGATGCGATCGGCTTCGCGGAAGAGGCCGAAGATGTCCTGGTCGATCGTGTCGGTGGTGGCGATCGTCTGGCGCTCGAGGCTTCGTTCGAGGGCGATGACCTGATCACGCAGGCGGGCGGCGTCTTCGAACTCGAGCTTCTTGGCCGAAGCCTTCATGCGCTCGCGGAGCTGCTCGACCAGCGGGCCGCTGCGGCCCTCGAGGAAGAGGGTCACCGACTCGACGTTGCGGCGGTAGTCGTCGACGGGCACGGGGAAGACACACGGCGCGGGGCAGCGGCCGATCTGGTGGAGCAGACAGGGGCGCTTGCGGGTCTCCAGTGAGTGATCGGTGCAGGTGCGCAGCTGGAAGAAGCGGTTCACCACGCGCAGCGTTTCGCGGATCGAGGACGCGGAAGAGTACGGACCGAAGTAGCGCGCGCCGTCTCGGTGCGGGCGGCGCACCGTCTCGAGGCGTGGGTATTCGTGCGTGGTGTCGAGGCGAAGGCAGAGGTACTGCTTGTCGTCGCGCAGCTGAATGTTGAAGCGCGGGCGGTGCTTCTTGATGAGCTCGTTCTCGAGGAGCAGCGCTTCCTTCTCGTTGCGGACCACGACGGTCTCGATGTCGACGAGCACGCGATCGAGCAGCTGCACGAAGGCGCGCGAGTCGGAAGAGCCGCGGTTGAAGTAGCTGCGAACGCGATTGCGGAGGTTGACCGCCTTGCCGACGTAGATGATCCGGCCGGTGCGATCTTTCATCAGGTACACGCCGGGCTGGTTGGGCAGCGCGTCGAGTTTTTCCTCGAGGATCGTCATCGGGTCTCCCTCTCCCTGCGCGAGCGGGGAGAGGGCCGGGGTGAGGGGCCCACCAGTTGCAAATCAGCCGTGGAATGCGCCGTCACCGAAAGAACGTCGAGTATTCCCGAGCACTTCGTCGCAACCAGACCAACGAAGAACGGACCCTGTGGACGGTCTATCGAAACGGCTCGACGGGATTCCGCTTCCGGAGACAACACCAGATCGGCCCCTGGATTGCCGACCTCGCCTGCCCGGCTCGAATGCTGGTCCTCGAGGTCGACGGAGGTGGCCATGTCGACCCCGACACGCGAGCGAGAGACAGCAGGCGTGATGAGTGGCTCAGACGACATGGATGGCGGGTCCTTCGGTTCTGGAACTTTCAGATCTGGTTCGAGTTTGAGGCGGTGCTCGCGGTGATTTGGGAGGCACTTCACGCACCTGCGCAGGCCCCTCACCCCGACACTTAGCGTTTACGCCGGTACTTCCGAGGCTGCTTCTTGCGCTGATTGCCCCGCTCGACGTCATCTTCATTCGAGTCAGACAACAACGATCTCAACGCCGGCTTGAGTCCCAGGTCCATGTCCTTGAGCACGATCAACTTATCGCGCTCGACCGCCGCCTTCTCGAACTCCATCTCATCGGCGAAGGCCATCATGCTGGCTTCGCTCTTCTTGATGAGCGAGGCGATCTCGTCCTTCGACAACACCACCGCGCCCGCATCCGCGGCCATCGGCAGCGCCGCCGCATCACCGTCGTACAGAAACTGCGACAGGTCGGTGATCGCCTTCTTGATCTGCGTCGGAGTGATCCCGTGCTTCACGTTGTGCGCGTGCTGAATCTCGCGCCGGCGCTCGGTCTCTTCGATCGCCTTCTTCATCGAGTCGGTGATCGAGTCCGAATACAGAATCGCCCTGCCCTCCAGGTGACGCGCCGCGCGGCCCATCGTCTGAATCAGTGACACGTGCGAACGCAGGTAGCCTTCCTTGTCCGCATCGAGGATCGCCACGAGCGAGGTCTCGGGAATGTCGAGGCCCTCACGCAGCAGGTTGATGCCCACCAGCACGTCGAACACGCCCTTGCGCAGATCCCGAATGATCGCCGTGCGCTCGATCGCGTCGATGTCCGCGTGCAGGTAGCGCACCTTCACGCCGACCTCCGCGTAGTACTCCGTCAGATCCTCCGCCATGCGCTTGGTGAGCGTGGTGACCAGCACGCGCTCGTTCTTCTTCGCGCGAATGCGGATCTCCTCGAGCAGGTCGTCGACCTGGTTGCCCGCCTTCCGGATCTCGATGATCGGGTCGAGCAAGCCGGTGGGCCGAATGACCTGCTCGACCACCACGCCGCGCGACTTGTTGATCTCGTATTCCGACGGGGTCGCCGACACGTAGACGATCTGCTTTTCGAACTGCTCCCACTCGGTGAACTTGAGCGGCCGGTTGTCCATGGCGCTCGGCAGCCGAAAGCCGAAGTCGACGAGCGTCTCCTTGCGGCTGCGGTCACCGCGGTACATCGCGCCGATCTGCGGAATCGACTGATGCGACTCGTCGACGATCACCAGGAAGTTCTTCGGGAAGTAGTCCATCAGGCACGGCGGCGGCTCACCGGGCGCGCGGCCTGAGAGGTGCCGCGAGTAGTTCTCGATGCCGTTGGAGAACCCCAACTGCTCCATCATCTCCAGATCGAACATCGTGCGCTGCTCGAGGCGCTGCGCCTCCACCAGCTTGTTCTGCCCTTTGAGCTCCGTCAGGCGCTCCTGCAGCTCGACGCGGATCTGCTTGATGGCGATGTTCCGCTGATCGGGCTCGGTGACGTAGTGGCTGCCCGGGAAGATGGTCATCTTCGCCACGTCGCCCAGCGTCACGCCACGCAGCGGGTCGAACTCGCTGATCCGCTCGACGGTGTCGCCGAAGAACTCGACCCGAACGGCGCGGTCTTCTTCGTAGATCGGAAAGATCTCCACCGTGTCGCCGCGAACGCGGAACGTGCCGCGGTGGAAGTCCATGTCGTTGCGCTCGTACTGGCAGTCGACGAGCTGCTTCATCAACGCGTCGCGGCCGAGCTCAGCGCCCTTCACCAGCTTCACCGCCATGCCCACGTACGCGCGCGCGGTACCCAGGCCGTAGATGCAGCTGACCGACGCGACGATGATCACGTCATCGCGGGTGTGCAGCGAGTGCGTGGCCGAGTGGCGCATGCGCTCGATCTGCTCGTTGATCGACGAGTCTTTCTCGATGTACGTGTCCGACGACGGCACGTACGCCTCGGGCTGGTAGTAGTCGTAGTAGCTGACGAAGTACTCGACGGCGCTCGCGGGAAAGAGCTGCTTGAACTCGCCGTAGAGCTGCGCGGCCAGCGTCTTGTTGTGGGCGATCACCAGCGCGGGCCGACCGGTGTTGGCGATGACGTTGGCGATGGTGAAGGTCTTGCCAGACCCGGTGACGCCCAGGAGCACCTGGTGCTCGTCGCCGCGGTTCACCCCCTCGGTGAGCTCCTTGATGGCCGTCGGTTGATCGCCCCGGGGCACGTACTCGCTGACCAACTTGAACTCCGCCATGCGGCCCTTTTAACCCGGGCTGTGACAGCTGGCTGTCAGGGTTGTCACAGCCCCCCCAAACGCGTGAGCCACCACCCGGCCAGCCCGCCGCGGAGCGTCCACGCCACCGTTCGCACCCAGTTGGTCTCGACCAGCCGGGAGATGGTCGCGCCCTCAGGCCCGCGGGCGAGCGCATCGTGGAGAGGCACCTGGACGAAGGCGGTCGCCGCCCAGATGATCACCAACAGCGCCAGGCCCACGAGGGCGCTCCAGCGCGGCACCGGCGCGAACAGCACCAGCAGCCCCGCCGTCGCCAGCTCGAGCAGCATCGGCAACGCCACGAGGGCCGTGATGCGCTGCAGGTGCGCCTGATGAAAGGCCGAGAACCCTTCACGGCTCACGTCGGCGAACGCGGGGTAGTGCACGACCTGAATGGTCCAGATGAGTCCGCAGAGGAACCACGTGACCGCGGCATGACTGACGAGGAGTGTCTTCAAGCGTCGCGCAGAATGTTCCAACGGCGATCGGCGCGTCAGCGAATTCACCGCAACCATCGACGCCCACCCGTGTTGAGCACGCATGCGAACGTTCTGGCCGTGTTGCGTCGTGGCGTTGTGGGGCTGTGGGCCCAGTGCGACGCCTCCCCAGGTGCCCGACGATGGAGGCTCCACGTTCGACGCCGGGGCGCTCTTTGACGCAGGGCGCCCACCTTGTGGCAGCGAGGTGGTGCCCGCGGAGGGCGTGGTGGTGACCAGCTCCGGCGCAGTGGCCGGGGTCCTCCAGGGTGACGTGAACCGTTTCCTGGGAATCCCCTACGCCCAGGCCCCGGTGGGCGCGCTGCGCTGGCGGGCGCCGCTGCCCACCGCCTGTTGGCCGCAGGTTCGACCCGCGAATGCCTTCGGTGCGGTGTGCCCCCAGCAGCTGGGCGATGGGGGCCTCGTCGGCGCTGAAGACTGCCTCACCCTCAACGTGTTTGCGCCCGTGGGTGTGGCGGGAGCACCCGTCATGGTGTGGATCCACGGCGGTGGCAATGTGCAGGGCAGCTCGAGTGACCCCATCTATGACGGCCAGGAGCTCGCCTCACGCGAGGGCGTGGTGGTGGTCTCGTTGAACTACCGGCTCGGGGCGCTCGGCTTCTTCACCCACCCGGCGCTCAACGCCGAGAACGACGCGGGCGTCTCCGGGAACTATGGGCTGCTCGATCAGCAGGCAGCGCTGGGCTGGGTGCAGGCCAACGCACGGGCCTTCGGGGGCGACCCGGCGCGGGTGCTGATCTTCGGGGAGTCAGCCGGAGGGCAGGACACGCTCCTGCACCTGGTGGCGCCCGGCTCGAAGGGCCTGTTCAGCGCCGCGGTGGCGCAGAGCGGCGGCATCTACCCCACCACGCTCGGTGAATCGGTGGTGAGCCTGCAGCCCGTGATGGGCGCCGTCGGTTGTGCCACCGCCGCCGTGCCGCTCGACTGTCTGCGCGCGGTCACCGCTGACCAATTGGCTGGCATCGACTCCGCGGCAGGGCCCCTCGCCAGGGGCATGCGGTATGGGCCGGTCATCGACGGGGTGGTGCTCCCGGATCACCCGCTCGAGCTGATCAAGCAGGGGAAACAGCACGGCGTGCCGGTCATCATCGGCAGCAACGCGCAAGAGACCAGCCGCATGGTGCAGCCCGTCAGCACTCAGACCGAATACGCCTCCGCGGTGCGCGCGCAGTACGGCGTCACGGTGGGCGATCAGCTGCTGACCCAATACCCGGCCTCGCGCTTCAACTCGCCGCGCGAGGCGTTGGTTACCCTCACCACCGACGCCACCTGGACCTGCCCGATGCGCCGCCTGGCCCGCGCGCTCAGCGTCACCCAGGCAGCGCCCGTGTACCGCTACTTCTTCACCTGGCGCAGCCCCGGCCCGGTCGGAGCGCTGATCGGCGCCACCCACGGCCTCGAGATCCCCTTCGTGTTTCGCAGTTTCGGCGCGCTCTCGTTCACGCCAGGCACCGGGGACCTCGCCCTGTCCGACACCATGCAAGGCGCGTGGTCCTCACTGGCGTCGACGGGCACGCCCGCGAGCGCGACCGGCTGGCCCCGCTTCCCCGTCGGTGGTGACGCCGCGCTGGTGCTCGGCGCTCAGGTCAGCACCTCGAGCGGGGTGCGCACCGTCGACTGCGACTTCATCGACCAGCTCAACTGAGCGCGCAGGCGGCACGCGGCAGGTGGCCCCCCTTGAAACGGCGCGCCCGGGTTGTGTGGTCATCGGAAAAGGCGGTTCAACTGCCCTGCCCGCATGAGGTGAAAGGCCCGGTCGGCGCGCGATGCACGTGGTGAAGGGCGAGCCCCCTCGTTAATTCCTTCTGCGTCGCACGGCGCGTCGGCGGGTTCCCTGCTCGCGCTGAAATGCCTCATCTGACAACTCGCAACACAACCGCGCACGTGGCGTTCCCGCCGTCGTGCGCCCAGGAGCACCCCATGTCGAACATCGTCGAAACCGCAGTCGCTGCAGGAAACTTCAAGACCCTCGCCGCCGCCCTCACCGCAGGTCACCTCATCGATACCTTGAGCGGAGCGGGCCCGTTCACCGTGTTCGCGCCTACCGACGCGGCCTTCGCCAAGCTCCCCAAGGCAGACCTCGACGCGCTGCTCAAGGATCAGGCCAAGCTCAAGAAGGTGCTCACCTACCATGTGCTGGCCGGCAAGGTGATGGCCGCTGACGTCACCAAGATGAAGGACGGCGCCAAGGTGAAGACCGTCGAGGGAGAAGACCTCACCCTG
>JBKJSE010000079.1:0-8390 GCA_046595925.1 Archangium sp.
GACGTGTTGAAGTCACCGAAGTAGCAGTCCCACACGCCGAACTCGCTGACCGCGTTGTTGCCGTCAGTGCCTTGCGCGTCGTTCGACATGCGCCACTCGTTGGTGAACACCGGCAAGAAGAGGTGGCCGGTGCGGGAAGCCACGACCCCGGTGTTGTCGTAGTTCAACATCGCGATGGTGTACGAGCAGCCGTCTTCATCGCGGCAGACGGCGTTGAACGCAGCCACGTTGATGGCCACCACGACGCCCACGCTCGCTGGCGTGGCTTCGACGATCAGCTCCTGGAGCCCCTGCTGGTTCGAGACCGGTGCGTTGTTGTTGCTCTGAATCAGGCCTCGCACCGAGAACGATCCATCGGTCAGCCGCGCCACTTCGGTGCCGCCGCCCGAATCGAACGCCGTGTCGGAGTGGGTGCCGCCCACGTACCAGGCGAAGTTCCCGCCGCTGCGAAAGTACATCGTGCTGCTCTGCACGCCCACGCCGTAGGCATTGCCCCAGAGGTTGAGCATCTGCCGGGTGGTGTTGCCGAAGGCGATGCTGCCACTGGGCCCGATCGTCGCGCCGCCCGTGAGCGTCGAGGCGCCCGAGACGTTCGCTGAGCTGGTGGTGATGCCCGACGTGCCCGCGCCCGCATCGGCCGCGCCCCAGCCCGCACCCACCTTCTGCTGAATGAGGCCGACCAGCTGCGCAGTGTTGGCGTTGAACTCCGAGGCCAGCGCGGGATCGTTGGGGCAGAAGTAGTTGAGCCCCAGGCTGGAGAACGACGTCGGCGCTGCGCAGGTCGCTGCCAGCGCCTCTTTCGACATCAACCCCAACAACGCCGCACCCACCACGGCGCCGGCGACCCACCATCTGCGGCTGGGCGCGCGCGTGCTCGAGACCGCGCGAGCCCCCGCAAGCCACGTGTCACGCCACGCCAGCAACTCCTGCTCGTCGACGCCATGACGTGCTGCGAGTTCGGTCGAAGTGGTCTTGCCGTCCAACAACTCCAACACCAGCTGCACACGATCGTTCGGTTTCATTTTCAGAGCCCTCCATCGGGCGGCGGGCGGGGGCCCAGAACGTTGAGGGTGGGGGTCGCGCCCCAGCGCAGCGTCGAGTTCGACGTCAGGTTGGTTCCTCCGTCGGGCAGCGGCCCGGCCCAGAGGAAGTTCATTCCGTATTTGTAACAGCTGTACCGGCCGAACTGAGCGTCGGCCAGCGCGCGGGTCAGCGTGTACTCAGGGTAGGGGCAGAGGAAGGTGTCCCACGCATCGTCTTCGTTCACGCAGCCGCCCTGGTAGCTGGTGGGCATGCCCATGTAGTTGTTGCCCGCGTACTCGATGCTGCTCCCGAAGCGATACGGGCGGTAGTTCACCGCCGCGAACCCCACGTTGCCGGCAACGCCGATGCCTGCCACCGCGGTGCAGTCGAGCACCGGCTGACGGGTCTGCGGCTCGGACGTCGTTCCCTGCGGGCTCGAGCAGGACAGATCGCCCGTGGGGCAGGGCCGCGCACTGCATCGCTGATACGTGAGCGCGCCGTTCGCCTGGCCGAACGCCATCGGCAGCTGCTCGTACGATTTGGCGGGGTCGAGCGTGCTGACCACGCTGACGCACTTGAACTGGCTGTGGTGATTCATGCCGCGCCAGCGCCCGTCAGCCGGCAGATTGCCCTGCAGGCGGCACAGACCGAAGTCGCGAAACTCCATCGCCCTCGGGTCCACCGGGCCCGTCATGGTGGGGTGTGCCGGGGGCACCAGGGGGCAGCTCCCCGAGGTGCTGTCGCAGCCGTAGTTCGCAAAGTCGTAGCCGGGCCGCGGGTTGTTCGAGGCGTAGGTCTGGTCACGGTTGCGCGCGCAGGCTCGCCAGTACGGTTTGTCGTTGGCGATGAGGTAGCCATCGCTCGGAGTGGGCGAGCCCGCGTCGGGCGCGTAGTGGAAGGGGAAGGTCGCCTCGCAGCGCGAGCGTTCGCGAATGCTGAGCACGCGGCCCTCTGCGGCTGCACTGTCGAGCTCGAGGAAGAACGCGAACGACTCGAGCCGGGCGCGATCGACCGCGGGCACCCTGGTGGGCGCCACTGCCCCCTGCACCTCGATGAGATCTTCGAGCTTGTTGTCGTTGTAGTCGGCGTTGAGCGAGGTGCACGCCTTGGTCAGCGAGTTGAGCTCGTTGGCCTCGAGCAAGCGCGCGCCATAGGCCGGCGCGTAGTTCGACGGGTTGGGGTTTCCCGGAATGTCGTTGCGCGCGGTCTCCAGCAGCCGCATGGGCAGGAAGGCGCTGCAGGGGTTGCCTCCATCGGCGCTGCGCATCAGCCCGCCGTCGGCGAGCTGGCCGATGCCTCCGTTGGGCACGCCGCCATCAGGCCGGGCGGGCGAGCTCTTCACCAGGCCCTCGACGCACGAGAGCACGTCGACCGAGATGCCGTACTCGTCGTACAGCCGCACCCGATCGACCGACTTGATGTTGCACCGCGAGTTGGCGAGGAGCGCCGGGTCGGCCAGCACACCCGGGTCGCCGGCCTCTTCGCGCATCCAACCGTCGCCATCGAGATCGCAGACGGTCGCCGTGCTGTTGCCGCCGGCGATGAGGAAGTGGTTGTCGAGCGTCTCGCACACACACACGTCGAGGGCCGTCATTCGCGGCCAGAGCCGGCCAGAGAACCCGGGGCCCGTGCAGGTCGGCACCGGCGCGCACGCCGCGCACACGCCCGACGAGTTGATGGCCTGGCCCGCGCCGCAGGTGTTCGCCACGCAGGTGGGCGTTCCACTCGTGAGATCGCAGAACTGCGTGAAGGTGCAGGTGGCGCCGCCGCAGCTGGGCACCGCGACGCACTGGCCGCTCGCGTTGGTGGTGTAGCCCGGCAGGCACGTGCCGCAGGTCGACGACATCGCGTTGCAGACCCGGTGCAACACCACGCAGCTGGCGCCCAGGCCTCCGTCGAGATCGCCGCAGGACGGCTCGTTGGTGCAGCCCGCGCTCACGCAGGCAATGCACGCGACCCCGTTCCACCTGAAGTCGCCGGTGCAGCTGTCGGGCACGCACTGCGCGTCGGCGCCGTTGATCTGCACGCACGCCTGGTTGGGAAGACAGACGCCGTTGGCGGCCAGCTGGGCGCAGGTGAGCACCGCCCGGCAGGTCTGGGTGCTCGCGTTGCAGACGGTCGAGCCGGCGCACTGGCCATTGCCATCACAGGGGCAGCCGACCACGTCGTTGCTGCACGCCTGGCACACCGCGCTGTCGCAGTAGAGCGTCGCGTCGCAGGCAGATGCGCCGGGACGGCAGGGACAGCTGGCCGTACCCGCCACGCAGGTGTCGGTGACACACACGGCGTTGCTGCACACCAGCCCGGCGCCGCAGGTGTCGCCGGTGCCGCACGCGCAACCCAGGTCGCCCGCGGGGCAGCTCTCGCACAGGCCGGTGTTGCAGCGCAGGCCCGTGTTGCAGGTGTTGTTGGCGCGGCAGATACAGGCCGCTTCACCACGACGGCAGTCGGTGCAGGTGCCCGCGAGGCACTCACCGGTGGTGCAGGCGCCCGCGGCACAAGCACAGCCGATGATGCCATCGCAGCCCGCGTCGGCTTCGCTCATGCCCGAGTCGGCGTTGACGTTCGGAGGAGGACAACCCAGCAGCAACAAGGAGAGCGCAGCGGCGCCCAGGGCAACACGCCCGGAAAGGAGAGATGACATGCGCATGTGCCTCAGAAGCTGGTGAAGTCGGAGTAGTAGATGAGAACCCGGATGTCGGAGATCGTCCCGAGGTCGATGTCTTTGTTGACCAGCTCGTCGCGGCGGTTGACCACCAGTTCCCACAACGTGTTGACCAGCGGGCGATCGCGGAAGCGGTAGTTCCGGTAGATCTCCGGGTCGAACACCTTGGCCCCGCCGACCGAGGCGTTGATCACGCCCAGCCGCTCGGGGAACACGTAGTAGTCGAGGTCGTCAGACACGTTGCGCACCACGCCGGTGCCCGCCGAGCGCAGGTACACTCGGGCCAACGCGTCGCCCATGCGCACGCCCTGCAGGTCGACTTCGACGTGGTGCACTTTGTGGTTGCGCGTGACGGGCGAGAGATCGCCCACCGTGGTCGAGAAGGGCAGGGTCAGGTAGCCGCGGGCATCGAGGCGCTTGGGGTCCTTCAACTTCTGGCGCAGCAGGTTGATGCGCACGTCTTCGGTGAGCGCTTGCCCGTCGGTGCCCAGCCGCGGAATGTCCATGATGTCGTCGCGCAGCGAGAGCACCAGCACGCGCAGGTCGGGGTTGCCGAACTGCTCTCCGAACAAGAGGTACTCGTTCTCGAGCTGCAGCAGATAGTTCTCGAGGTTGTACTGACCGGCCGAGACCATGCGGATGAGGAAGAGCTGTTCCTTCCGCGCGTAGGACTGGCTCGTGTAGTACTCGTACACGCGGGTCAGCCGGTAGGCGGTCGCCAGCGCATCGCTGAACGAGACGTCGGCGTTGATGATCGCGTCGTTCTGGTAGATGCGAACGTTCGGGTCGTTCTGGGCTTGCTGCACGTCGAGCGACAGCGCGGCTGCTTCTTCGTACTGGTTCTGGAGGCGCTGGGCGTTGTTGTACATGCGCTGCACCTCGGCAATCGCACCGCGCAAGGCGTAGTCGGCGCGCAGCGCTTCGATCTGCACCTCGAGGCTGTCGTTGAGCATGCTGGCCACGCGGGCGTTGCTGTCGATCTGAATGAGGCCCAGCCCCGACGCACCGATGCCCCCGTCGTTGACTGCCGCGAGGTTGCACTGGAACCCAGCGGCGAACCGCACGCTGCTGGCTTCGAGGTCGCGCAGATCCTCTTCCTTCTGCGCGATGCGGCTCTCGCTCGCGAACTGGGTGCCTGCGGCGGCGACGCCCATCGCGCCCACCGCGAGTCCGGTGGAGATGGCCTTGGGGCAACCGAGCGTTTCACACGCGGTGGCCTGCAGGCCGGCGATGCCCGCGTTGATGGTGCCGGTGATCAACGCGGCCAGGGCTTTCTGATCGGCCATCTCGCGCTGCAGGGTGCTGACCCTGCCTGCTTGATTGAAGTTGTAATCGACCTGCGAGGCCATCACCCCGCACGCCGCCGCCACGCGCTGCTGCTCGTTGCTGACGTCCTGCAAGATGTTGGCGTGCCGCTGCAAGATGCCGGTGATCTTGAGCGCGTTGTCCTGCGCGGCGAGGGAAGCGGCGTGAATGTCGCCATTGCCCATGTGCCCGCAGGGATCTCCGAGCTGCAAGGCGATCGCGTTCTGCGGCGCGTACTTCTGGATCGCCGGGTAGATGAGCCCATCGTCGCCCTTGAAGGTGCCGCAGGCCGAAGCGAGCTGGTTCTCGTAGGTGTTGCGCAGGCTCACCAGGTCAGCCTGGAACTGCGCCGCGTCGACCCGGCCTTGCCGCCCGGCGCCCAGGGCGACCTGCTCGCGCTGCTTGGCGAGATCGAGCCGCTGCTTGGCGAGCGCGAGCAACGACTCGACCGCGCCGCCCGACAGGCTCGCCGCTGAATCGAGGGCCGGGAAGGGGATGTAGTCGGGCGCGTAGCCGAAGTAGTTCAGCTCGTCCGAGACCTGCGCGTAGATCTCGCGCATGTCGAGCAGCGACATGCGGTAGCTGCGTTGGGTCTTCTCGATCGTCGCGCGCATCTGCGGCTGATTGGGGGCGCCCGAGCCCGCGGCGATGTCCTGCATCAGGCGGCTGATCAACGCGCTCTCCACGTAGGTGCCCACGTAGGCGCGCTCGATCGCCGCGCGAGCGAGATCGGGCCGGTTGAAGTTCTGGTAGCGGCGGGCGATCTCGCCCCACGCGCGTGACTTCTGCGCAGCGGCGCGCACCAGGCGCTCGAGGTAGTTGGTCACCGTATCGGCGCTGACGAAGTTGGTGAGGCTGCCCACGTTGCCCAGGTCGAGCGCGGTGCCCATGTTGCGGCCGAGCAGGTACAGCCGGTCGAGCGCCAGCTGGTAGTACTGAATCGACTGGTAGAGCTGGTACAGCTCGGCCCCTGCCACGCCCGTCAGATCGATGCCGTTGGCTTCGAAGGCGCTGCCTTTGAAGGTGGCCCCGCCACTGGCTGCCAGATCGAACCGCGACGCATACGCGGCGGTGAGCGACTCATCGCCCTGCATGATCAACAGCTCAGCGTAGAGGCGCTCGAAGGCCTCGTGGGGCACCAGCGTCGTGCCACCCGCGCCCGGCGTGCTGGGGAACGCGCTGAAGTTCGAGCGCAAGAACGTGAGCAACCGCGTGCGCTGCTGATCGGCCAGGGTGCCCGGGCTCATGGCGGGCCCGTTGATCACCCCGGGCCGCGAGTAGACGTCGATGAGACAGTCGATGCGCGCGCGCGCCTCCTGAATCTCGGCGGGGTCGTAGCAGTAGGGGATCGAGTCGGAGTTGGGAATGCACTGCCGCGGCGCGAAGCCCAGCGAGCCACCGGTGCTCGAGCGGAAGCGCGTCTTGTACCGGAAGGCGCGGTCGATGAGGGCGTTGATGCCCAGCATCGCCGGCGCGCCGTTGGTGGCCTTCTTGTAGAAGGTCTTTTCGGCGCGCAGGTCGGTGCGGTTGTCGTCGCAGTAGTTGTTGGTGCCGCCGTCGAGGGTGTTGGTGCACCGATAGAGCGGCTCGTACTCCGGCGCCAGCGAGGTGTTCTTCCAGGCCTGCAGCGTCTCCCAGCAGGTGAGGCTGCCGCCGTTCATGCACGGATCAGTGGCGAGCGAGGCCGAGGTGCGGCTGGTGCCGACGTTGAAGTAGACGATCTTCGCGCCGGGGGGGCAGGCCTTCTTGATGCCGCGGGTGAACTCGTCTTTGCCCGCGTTGAAGAAGCCGGTCGAGCCGCCTTCCGCGCCTTCACAGTACGAGGCGATCTGCGTGTTCTGCTCGGTGGGCGTCAGCTCGGTGAAGCCGGCGCCGCCCTGGCCTCCCAGCAGCAGGGTGTCGACCAGGGTGACCATCTGCGCGGGGCTCAGGGGAGTGCCCGTCGCCGCGGTGAAGGTGGTGTTCGCCAGCACCTGGTTGACCAGGGCAGGTGAGCAGGTGGCTCCCGGCGTGACCGCGGTGCGCGTGCCCGTGGTGGTGGGCCGGCCCCGGTAGTCGGCGCTCGTGAGGGTGGCCGACGATCGCCGCAGCGTCATGTAGCCATACGCCGTGGTGGGCGCCCGGCCGGGAATGAAGCTCTCGTAGCTCTCTTCGAAGATCAGGAAGAGCTCGGTCTGATTGACCAGCGCGCCGTCGATGAACTTCAGCGTGCGCACGCGGGGGCTGCCGTCGGGCACGGGGTTGCCACCGGCCAGCTCGCGGTTGCGCGTGAGGTTGGTGTTGTCGACCGCGGTGTCGAAGGGCAGGCGGCTCTCACGGCACTCGGTGCGCGTGCGTTGACCTGCGCCGTTCACGCTCGTCTGTTCGGTGAAGCCCGGAACCAGCCAGGGCACGGCCACGGCGCTGAAGATGCCGGCATCGGGCGTTGGGCAGGTGCCGTCGCTCGAGACCAAGCGGCCGCCCACCGTCGAGGTGAGCCGGTTGGTGTCGTTGGCCACCGCCTCGATGCCCTTGAGGAAGACCACGCGATCGCCGCCGCCGCCATCGGGTGAGCCCATCATCATGCCCAACGCCGCATTGGTGGGGTCAGAGGCGAACTCGATCTTGAGCTCGGGATTGCCCGGGTAGTGCATCGCGAGCGACGACTCGACGCGGCCCTCGAAGACCGTGGGTGCGTTGACGGGGTTGGCGATCTTCAGGTTGAAGCCGATGGGCAGCTCGACCACGCCGGAGGGGATGGCGTACACCTCGGCGTTCCCGACGTACGAGCGCAGCCCGGCCTGGTTGGCGTACGGGTAGCAACGGGCGTTCGAGCCAGGGGTGGTGCTGCAGCGGTTCTTCACCTCGGCGAAGTCCCACGAGCCCACGCGGGTCGAGGTGAGCACGGCCCTGAATTCTTCCCAGCCGTTGAGCTGATTGCCGCGGAAAGCGCCCCAGCGCTGAATGAACGCGTTCTCGACGTCAGCGGCGCTCGACTTGTCGGCACGCGCGATCCACCCGTTGAGGCCGGCCGTCTTGAAGGTGCCGAAGTAGTACATCGAGCCCGTCCACTGGCCGTCGGGGCGCTGCACGTACGAGAGGTGCACGGTGATGGTGGCGCCCTGGCCCGAGCTGATCTCCAGCTCGCCTTCCCAGCTCGTGGCGTCGGCGTCACCGGCGCGGCCCACGTTCACGTGCGGGCAGGCCCGCGTCGCGCCGCCGTCAGCGACCTTCGTGGGGTCGGTGTCGTCGATGCAATTGGGCGGGAGCCGGTAGCTGATCGACGGATCCTGCGTCGCGACCGCCCAATTGCATCGACGACACCGACCCGACGATCGTGTTCGACGGAGGCGCCTCGCGCGCCTGCCCGCACGTGACCATCGGCCGGGCCGCCGACGCCGACGCGACGAGCTGGGAA
>JBKJSE010000349.1:0-5304 GCA_046595925.1 Archangium sp.
TGCAGGTACTGCGCACCGACCGCGCCGTCGATCACCCGGTGATCACCGGACAGCGTGACCGACATCATCTGGCGAATCACCATCGCGTCGTTGCGCACCACGACCTTGGGCTCCACCTTGCCGACCGCGAGGATCGCGGCCTGCGGCGGGTTGATCACCGCGATGAAGCTGTCGATGCCGAACATGCCCAGGTTGGACACCGTGATCGATCCACCCGTGTACTCGTCGGGCTTGAGCGACTTCTTCTTCGCTCGATCGGCCAGCTCGCGGATCTCCTGTGCGATCTCGGCCAGGCCCTTCATGTCGGCGTCCTTGATGATCGGCGTGATGAGACCGTCTTCGATCGCCACGGCCACGCCGACGTCGACGGTGTTCAGCTGCACGATGCGATCGCCCGCGAAGAACTGGTTGATGCGCGGGAACTTGCGAACCGCCATCGCCGTCGCCTTCACCATCACGTCGTTGACCGAGATCTTCAGATCCTGCGCCTTCGCTTCCTCGCGGAGCTTGAGCGCCTGATCCATCTCCACCTCGATGGTCAGGTAGAAGTGCGGCACGCCGGGCTTCACCTCGCCCAGACGCTGCGCGATCACCTTGCGCATCGACGTCAACGCGATGTCCTGCGGGGGCAACCGCACGCCCGGAGCCGAGCGGATGAGGGGCGCTGACTTCTTCGCACCCGCGGCCGGGCTGGCCATCGCCTCTTCCACGTCGCGCTTCACGATGCGGCCGTTGGGGCCCGAGCCAGGCACGCTGGCCAGATCGATGCCCTGCGTCTCGGCCATCTTCCGCGCGAGCGGAGAGACGCGCAGACGCTCTTCAGGGGCGGCAGGCGCAGTCACAGCAGCGGCCTTCGGCGCGGGCTTCGGAGGAACCACGGAAGCGGCAGGCGCCGCCTTCGGCGCAGGTGCAGCAACGGCCGGAGCCGGGGCAGCAGCAGGAGCCGCCGCGGCAGGCGCAGGCGCGTCGGGGATCGCCTCACCGGGCTTTCCGATCCACCCGATCACCCCACCGACCGGACTCGTCGAGCCCGCGGGCACGACGATCTTCAGCAGCGTTCCGCCGTCGGTGGCTTCGATCTCCAGGTTCGACTTGTCAGTCTCGCACTCGGCCAGACCGTCACCCGAGTTGACCTTGTCGCCTTCCTTCTTGAGCCACTTGGTGATGCGGCCCTCGGACATCGTGGGCGAGAGCGCAGGGAGCTGAATGGCGATGGGCATGGTGTCTCTTCCAAGAAGAAATTCAGCGGTACAGAACCTGGTGGACCGCCTCGACGACGCGCGCCGTGGACGGAAGAATGAGGCGCTCGAGGTTTTCGGCGTAGGCCATGTTCACGTCGAGGCCGTGCACGCGCGTGACGGGCGCGTCGAGATCGTCGAAACAATCGCGGCTGATGAAGTCGGCGATGTGGGCACCGAAACCGGCATAGCCCCACCCCTCCTCGACGATCACCACGCGGTTGGTCTTCGCGACCGACGCGGCCACCGCTTCGGCATCGAACGGCTTGATGGTGCGCAGATCGAGCACCTCGCAGTTGATGCCTTCAGCGGCGAGCTGCTCGGCGGCAGGCAACACCACCGCGGTCAGCATGCGCGACCAGGTGATGATCGTGACGTCGCTGCCTTCGCGCTTGATGTCGGCCTTGCCGATGGGAACGAGGTGTTCGCCCTCGGGCACTTCGCCCTTCACGCCGTAGAGCAGCTCGCCTTCCATGAAGATGACCGGGTTGTCATCGCGGATGGCCGACTTGAGCAAGCCCTTGGCGTCGGCCGGCGTACCCGGCGCGATCACCTTGAGCCCGGGGAAGTGCGCGTAGTTCGCCTCGAGCGCCTGCGAGTGCTGCGACGAGAGCCGGCCACCGGCGCCGTTGGGCCCGCGGAAGACGATGGGGCACCGCAGCTGGCCGCCCGACATGTGGCGCAGCTTGGCCGCGCTGTTGACGATCTGATCCATCGCGAGGATCGCGAAGTTCCACGTCATCATCTCGATCACCGGCCGCAGGCCACCCATCGCCGCGCCGACGCCGAGCCCGCCGAAGCCGAGCTCAGAGATGGGCGCGTCGACCACGCGCGTGCTGCCGAACTTGTCGAGCAGCCCCTTCGACACCTTGTAGGCGCCGTCGTAGCGCGCGACTTCTTCGCCCATGAGGAAGACGCGGGGATCGCGCTCCATCTCTTCAGCGAGGGCCTGGTTCAACGCTTCACGGTATGCGAGCTCAGCCATGACTAGGACTTCGCTCCCTTCTTGGCTTCGGGGTCGGGTTTGGTGCGGGGCTCGAGATCCCAGGTCACCTTGAAGTCGGTGGGGAATTCAGGCCACTTCACGTCGGTGGCGCCCAGCACGCGCTCACGCGGGCGCACGTCAGGCTCACCCTCTTCGACCGTGGTGTGCGTCCAGATGTCGCTGTCGGGCGGGAGCGGCGCGGCGTCGGCGAAGGCCAGCGCACGTTCGATCATGCCCTTCTCTTCTTCGTCGATCGCGTCGAGCTGGGCCTCGGTGGCCGCCTTCTTCTCGAGCAGCACCTCGCGAAGCTTGAGGATCGGGTCGCGCTGCTTCTCGAGCTCGACCTCGTCCTTCGTGCGGTAGGTCGCGGCGTCAGACATCGAGTGCCCGCGGAACCGGTACGTGTTGGCCTCGAGGAGCACGGGGCCGTTGCCTGCGCGGATCCACTCGATGAGCTCTTTGGCCTTCTCGTAGACCGTCAGCACGTTCATGCCGTCGACCACTTCACCGCGCATGGCCCAGCCCGGCGCCCGCTTGTGAATCTCAGGCACGGACGAGACGCGCGCGATGTCGGTGCCCATGCCATAGCGGTTGTTCTCGACGATGTAGAGCACCGGCAGCTTCCACTTCACCGCCATGTTGAACGTCTCGTGCATCGCGCCCTGGTTTGCCGCGGCGTCGCCGAAGCTGCACACCGTCACGCGATCTTCGTTGCGGTACTTCGAGGCGAACGCGAGGCCGGCCGCGAGCGGAATCTGCCCCCCGACGATGCCGTAGCCGCCGTAGAAGCCGTGCTCGATGTCGAAGAAGTGCATCGAGCCGCCCTTGCCCTTCGAGTAGCCGCTGTCTTTGCCGTAGAGCTCGGCCATCAGCATGCCGGCGTCAGCGCCCCGAACGAGCGGGTGCACGTGATCGCGGTAGCCGGTCATCACCCAGTCGGTCGGGCGCAGCGCTTCGTTCACGCCGACCACCACGGCCTCCTGGCCGATGTAGAGGTGGCAGAAGCCCTGAATCTTCTTCAAGCCGTACGCCTGCCCGGCCTTCTCCTCGAAGCGGCGAGCAAGCAGCATCTTCCGGTACATCGTCAGCATCGACTCGGTGCTGGCCACTGAGACTCCTTGTTGAGCGCTTGAAAGAGCGCGGGCTTGTAACAGAGCGATCTACACCTGCCATCCTTCTTGCGAAGGAGTTCAGGTCGCGAAGTGGGGAATGGAAATGCAGCGGGGGTCGAGCTTCACGTCGCGGCCCGAATGATCGGTCGCGAGGTGCACCGCCACCGCCTCGGGGAACTTCCTGGCGTAGTCGTTGATGTGCTGCGGCTCGTTGTCGAAGGCGGCCAACACCGTACCCATCTGGCGCAGGTGATCGTGCGTCTGGCGCTTGTACGCGTCATCGTCGTCAGGCAGCGCAGGCTTCATCAGCAGCTGCACGTGACCGCCGGCGCTGGGCATCGGCATGCGGCAACGCTCGATGCACGCCTCGGTGCCCACGCGCATGCCTTCGTGACGGCCAGTGACGTAGATGACGCGCGCCTTCACGTCGTCGAGCGAGTGCAGGTAGCGCGGGGCCCCCACGATCTCGATGTCGTCGCGGGCGTAGTCGCTGGTGAAGAAGCGCTCTTGCCAGAAGGCCTTGAGCTCGGCGTACACCGCCTCTGAATCGGCCTGGCTCATGCCGCACGAGACGGTGGCGCCGCGCAGATCCCAACCCGAGGTGAAGTGCCAGGCCTGACAGCCGAGCAAGGCGGGCAGCTTCTTCGCCGCGCCGAACTCACGAAGAATGCGCGCTTGCCGGGGCCGGTTGTCGAACACCGTCGAATCGAGATCGAACACCAACAGGCCTTTGGGGCCTGACTTCTGGGCGAGCGAGAGGATCTGCTCGAGCGTCTTGTGCCAATCGACCGCGACGCGGGTGAGGTAGTCAGTCATGGGAGCCCGGCGCTCTAGCAAAAGAGCGCGCGCTGCGGGCGTCTCAGTCGGTGACTTGCTGCGTCACGGGTTGCGCCACCTGAGGCGGCTTGGCGGGCGGCACGTTCACCCAGGTCGGCGCGCTCTGGGTGACCACGGTCTCGGGCACCAGATCGGTCATGCGCTTGATGCCGTTGCGGTCGAGCACCAGGCGAACGAGGCGCACCGTGGTGCGTTGGTGACGCCCGTCATCGACCGCGAAGCGGAACGCGACGTCGACGCGGTAGCTCTTGGCCATCTGCAGCTTGCCGACCGAGAAGTCTTCGAGGTCGACGTAGTCGAGCGCGTACTCGGGGTCGTCCATGTCGTGGAGCAGCCGATCGATGTTGAGGCGGATGATGTCGGTGACGCCTGAGACGAGGCCATCGGCGATGCGCGGCAACATCTGAGAGTCGAGCGCGATGCGCTTGCGATACCGAATGACCATCTCGCTCAGCTCGGTCTGAGAGACGGTGATGAGGTCGTCCTGCGCGCGCAGCCGGGCGATCTCGGGGGGCACCTCGACCGCGTCGCCGTAGTCGAGCTTCTCGCGGCACACGCCCACGTTGTCGTGCGTCACGGGGTCGACGATGAGCGTGGTGCGCTCGTAGAGGAACTTGCCCATGTAAGAAGCGAGCGACCGGCGCAGCGCTTCCTTCAGGCGGTCTTTGAACATGTAGCCGACGACGGCCAGCATGAAGAAGTTGAAGCTCGCCTGCGGGTAGCGCGACTGGGCGAAGAGACCGACGCCGAGGGCGAAGGCCATCGAACCACCGGCCGCGATGGCGAAGAGCACCTCTTCCCAGGCCTTGCGCTTCGAGCTGCGCTGCACCTTGAGGAAGAGGATGTTCATGCAGAACTTCTTCAAGAAGCCGACCCGGTGCGAGTATTCCTCGTTGTCACCTTGCGCGGTGAGCACCGAGGGCAGCTTCTTGGCGCGCCGGTAGCTCTCGTCGGCGATCACCACGTCCATCAGCTCGCGACGCAGGTCGACGTAGACGCCGGACCGCGGCATCGACTCCATCTGCACCACGATGCGGCGGAAGAACTGCTCGACCGTGAGGCTCAGGTACTCGTCGACGAGCCGAAGCGCGGCTTGCGCCTTCTCGCCCAGGTCGTACTTCTCGGCGAGCTG
>JBKJSE010000099.1:0-14171 GCA_046595925.1 Archangium sp.
TCCAGGCGGTCGACTCCTTCCAGGCGAACCAGGTCTGACTGGCGCTGCTGAAGCGGGCGATGGTGAGGTCGAGCACCTTCACTTCGATCTTCCAGCACTTCCACACGCAGATCCTCCGGCCCACGTAGGCGACGATGGACACCGTGCCCGAGGGGCCGGTCAGCGTGATGGGGCCTTCGTAGTCGATGCCGAACTCAGCGTGCTTGAAGCACCCCGCGTTCGCGTCGTACTCGAGCCGCGCCTTGGGACGGATGAGGGGCGTGAAGTCGAGCCGCACGATGGTGAGCGAACCCTCCACACCGGCGCGCGCCATACCGACCGAGACGCCGCCGAAGACGCTGGCTTCCAGCGCGATGTACGGCCCTGCCGCGAACTCCACCCCGTAGAAGGGCGCGCGGCCGGTGCTCTTGCCCGTCTCATCGATGAGGAACTTGCCGCTGAAGGTCATGCCCGACGAGAAGCCCGCTGACGCTTCGATGGTGAGCGGTACCGGGCCGGCCATGAAGAAGAACTCCTTCTCCCACTTCACCTGACGGCCGGTCTTCTTCTTGTCCTTGGTCTGGTTGTTGGCCGTCTTGGCCGCTTCGGTGCGCGGCGAGGCGCTGGGCTCGGCTTCGAACAGCGGGCAGTAGGTGATGTCACCGTCCCTGGTGCACCACGTCGGGCTGAACTGCGCGTTGAGCAGCGTGTAGCCCCACACCTGGACGTTGGCGCTCGCGCTCCACGAGTTGTGCAGGCGCAGGGTGGACCAGTCGACCTGCGCGCTGAGGGTGAGCACGCGCAGGTTCTGCTTGAGCACCATGCCGTCGACGCTGGCGGTCGCCTTGCGGTACTGAGCCACCGCCACGCCCTGGCGTTTGTCGACCGAGGCCAGCGAGCTGTTGCGGAAGCTGGCGCCAAACCAATCATTGCCAAACCCATTCGCCAGCGAGTCGTCGCGGAGCACGAAGGGGTAGGGCGACGTCAAATCAGACATCGAACCGGTGGCGCCTTGATCATCGACGTCGGTGTTGGTGGCGGTCGAGCTGTCGAGCGGGGCCATGAAGACCACGGCCTTGCGCGCCACGTTGTCGGCCAGGTTGTTCTGGTACTCGGCCTGGGTGGTGCTCAAGCGGTACACGAGGGTGCCGGCCACTTCGCCGTTCGCGTCGAGACCGGGGTTGAGCGACGCCAGCCGGCGCGTCATCGCCAGCAGGCGGGTGTCTTCGGCGCTCAGGTGCAGCTGGTAGACGGCGTCACGGCCGTCGTCGTTGAAGATGGTGGCGCACTCGTCGGGCACCACGGGGTCTTCGGTGCCACCGTCGTCGTCGGCCGCGGTGGGCGTGCCGGGGCGGCACTCAGCCGAATACCGCACCTGGGGCTGCGGGCCGTTCTCGGTCTCCGCCAGCAGGTTGAACTTGCGGGCCGCGTCGTACACGAAGCTGGTGGCGTCGGGCGCGGCGGCGAAGTCCTGGCCGTGCGCGGTGAACCACGCTTCGCCGAGATCCTTGCCGGGGGTCTGCACCTTGTGGCCGGGCAGCTCGAGCTCGAAGGTGGCGGTGACGGGCTCGGTGATGTTCAACGCCTGAGCGCTCATGCGGGCGCTCATGGTGAAGGCCCGCTCCACGCCGCGCTCGCTGGTGTCGAGCAGGAAGCTCGCGTTGTCGAGCGACGAGAAGAGCACGCGCAGGTTCGGCTGCTCAGGCTTGCCGATGATGACGGTGGCGGGCGCGAAGACCAGCGCCGCGTCGTCGAGGCGCAACGTGCCGTCGGCGTCAGCCATGCCGGGCGCCGAGTAGTCGAGGCGGTACTCGGTGTCGCTGATGCGCTGGAGCGGCACTTCGTCGACCGCGAAGAAGAAGCCGTAGAGGCCATCGCTCAGGCTGGCGGGCGCCGAGAGGTAGTACTCCACCGTGCGCTGCTCGCCGGGGGCGAGATCCCGAATCACCACCTGGCCCAGGAAGGCGCCGCCGAGCTGGGTGTCGTCGTCGAGGTTGTCGAGGCGATCTCTGAGCTCTTGAATGGTGGCCTGCACCGGTGAGACGGCGTAGCGGATGAGCACCAGCTCGCGGTGCGTGGTGCCGGCGTTCTTGATCTTGAAGCTGCGCGTCTGCGGGCTGCCCACCTCGAGCGACTCAGGCACGTCGACCTGGGTCATCTCGAATTCGCCGAGGTTGAAGTCCTCCACGATGATGTTCAGGTCGGGCGCCTTGACGCACTCGTTGTGAGCCGAGTCGAAGACCGTGCCCAGACCGCAGGTGACGGGCGGCGTGCTGCAACCCGAACCCAGCGCCAACATCGCGCCCACGGTGAGGGTCAACAGGCGCACCGAGAATGACGACTGATTGGTTTTCATTAGCGGACCCCTGCGGCCGGTGCGACGTAGGTGTAGATGTCTCGGCGCACGCGGCGCTCGGTGGTTGTCTTGAGGAGCTCACGCAAGGTGTCTGCGTTGGCGGCGTGCTGAGCGATGCCTTTGCCCAGCAGGTGCACCAGCTCGCCCTTCACGATGGGGTCTTGTTCGGTGGTGACGGCCGCGCGCGCCCACGAGGCCAGCGCCTCGGAGTCAGGCAACTGGCCGGCGGTGCGCACGGCGCCGCGGCGCACTTCGAACGAACGCTCGTTCGCGAAGGCGGTGGTGAAGGCAGGCAGGGTGCCAGGGCCCATGCGGCGGAAGGTGCCGAACGCGGCGATGCGCACGGCCTCGTCTCGCGAGGTGAGGGCCGGGGCGGCGAGCGCCAACACGCGCGCGTCGTCGCCCACGTTCGACAGGGCGTCGAGCGCGAGCACCTGCTGACGGGCATCGGCCGAAGCGAGCAGCGCGCTCAGGTTGCGCACCACCTCGGAGGTGAGGGTGGGGTTGGCCTTGCTGACGTCGCCCAACGAGCCGTACACGTTGGTGGCGATCGACAGCTTCGCGCCCGGCACCTGGGTGGCGAGGGTGCGGCGCAGCTCCCAGATGCTGGCGGCGAGCGCGGGTTCGGGCCGCTCGAGGCTCATCATCGCGATCAACGCCTGCTCCTGTGACTCGGGCTTGAAGCCGCTCCCGGCGGCGACCTGCAGCAGCGCGGTCTGCGCTTCACGATGGCCGGCCGAAGCGAGCGCCGCCCAGCCGAAGCCGAAGGCGCGTTCATCTCTCTTCGGGTCGAGCGCGTCGATGGAGCGCGCCGTGGCCAGCGACTGCGTGGGGTTCAGGCGCAACCACGCTTCGAGGAAGCGCACGCCCAGGCCGAGGTTGCCGGCCACCTGCGTCTGGTAGGTGCTCAGCGCGGTGGCGGCGTCGAGGCCTTCCACCATCGGGCGGGTGTGCAGGTCGACGTCATAGAAGCGGGCGCGCGCGAAGGCGGGGTCTGCCAGCGTGGCCTTCGCTCCGGCCAGCGTGGTGGGCAGCTTGTTCGAGGGCAGCGGCGCTTCGACGGCGCTGAAGGTGTGCGCGTCAGCAGTGAAGAGCGTGCCGCCGACCATCAACGAGGTCTCTTCGTTCGAGGTCAGGCGCTCCACGGTGTGGCGCGCGAGGTTGAAGGCGATTCTCGTCTCGGAGCGTGCGATGCGCGCTTCGCCCGTCAGTGAGAGCTCAGGGTTGTCGAGGGCGCTGCGGGTGATGCGCGTCTTGTTCTTGATCAGCTGCGCGAGCTCACCGTCGACTGCTTTCACCTCGTAGGTTGCGGTGAAGCCGGTGTCGACGCCCTGCTCCTGGCTGACCCAGCGCGCAGTGCCCGGGGCGGCGAGGGCGACCTGCAGCGGTTCGATCAACCGCGAGATGGCCCGCTCCAGCTCGTGGGGATACTTGTCCATGAAGGACAACGCGCCCATGCGGCCGGCGGCGTCGAAGCGCACCATGAAGGGCGCTTGAAAGAGGTCCTGCCGCGGGTCGGCTTCTCCGTCGACCAGGTACTTCACGTCGTGCAAGCGGGCCGCGACGGTCCAACCGCTGGCGTCCACCGAGATGACTCGCGTGTGGAGGACCGCGTCGATGTCGTAGCGCAACGACTGGATGCGCGAGATGCCGGGGCTGGAGGCCACCCGGGCGGTGCCCAGCGAGCGGGTCATCGCAGAGGCCACGCGGCTGTAGTCGACCTGCGCGGTGCCCTGGTACTGCAGGCGCCAGGCGCGCTCGACGCCGACCTTCATTTGCCAACTCAAGGACGCCGGGGCGGGCGCGGTGACCGAGGTGATCACCGGAGGCACGGCCTGCGAGGAAGACTGAGCGAGCGCCAACGGCGTCCACGCCTGACTCAGGCCCAGCGCGACGAACTGCCATGACCTGATTCTGCTCTTGAGTTTCATTCCGACTCCTGTGGGTGACTCCCAGCGCGACGGCGCTGAGAGGTGCGGGGATGCCGCTGAGCAAGCGGCGGTCCAGTTGATCCGGATCAGCGCCTCCGAGCGAAGGTGCGCTGCCTCCGTCAGGCGCGTGGCGGGTCAAAAGCGCAGGAGGCGCGCTGTTGACCCACTCAGGCGCGTCGTGGCTGGGAGCTTCGATTCGCAGCGCGGATGAGGCGTGCCAGGCCACCTCGATGCTTCGCAACCTGGTCGCCTCGCTCTGTCTGCTCACCGGGTGCGCGGTCGTGCAGAAGCGCACCGACTTTCCTCCGCAGGCGCGCCGCACCACCCCGCCTGCAGGTCTGGAGCACGCGCTCGCAGAGGGCGCCACCGCGCCCGATTTCTCGGTGGCGCTCACCGACGGCACCCGCTTCGTGCTGGCCGGGGCGTTGCGACGCGGGCTGGTGGTCCTCGTCTTCTACCGTGGGCATTGGTGACCGTATTGCCGCACGCAGCTCGGTGAGCTGCGCGACACGCTGAAGCAGTTCGAGGCGCGGGGCGTTCGCCTGGTGCCCATCTCCGTCGACCCCGTCGAGAAGAGCGAGGCGCTGGCGCAGCGGCTGAGCCTCAACTTCCCGATCGCCTGCGACGTGGACCGCGAAGCCACCCGGGGTTTTGGCCTCTTCGATGCCGACAACGACATCGCCTGGCCCGCCACCTACCTGCTGAGCAGTGACGGGGTGGTGCGCTGGCGGCTGCTCGCAGAGACCTACAAGGAGCGCCCGCTCGCCTCCGTCATCCTCGAGGCGATCGACTCCACGCTCCTGAAGTGACTGAGCTCGAAACCACAGCGCGTCACGGTTGAAGCGTCGGGGCGATCACCTCGAACTGGCGCGGGCCCATCGTCGCGTACGAGGCGTACGCCGTGTAGCCGTAGAGTTCGACACCCACGGGTGAGCCGGCCGGCACGGTGCTGACGGTGTGATCGCCCGGTGCGACGGGCGCGTTGACGAACGCGAAGGTCGAGCCGACCAGGGTCGAGCCGGTGACCGGGTTGCCGTCGAGCATCACCGAGGTCACCACGGCGGTGTCCCAGGTGAGGCGCGCGAAGCTGTCACGCTGACCACCGATGGTGGAGAAGCCGATCGAGCGGCTCCACTGCTCGGCCGGGGTCACCAGCGCCATCGAAGGATCTCCGGTGGCAGCGCTGGCGCCGCTCGCGCTCTGGCCGGGGAAGAAGTGCATGACCTGCACGGGTTGATCGCTGGTGAGCACCGTCGCGCCGAGGGTGGTGAACTCGACCGAGACGCCGCCCGCGAGCGCGCAGGTGTTGGTCTCGACGAAGCCGCTCAGGCACGGGTTCGGTGAGACCACGGTGCCCACGCTGGGCGCAGTCGAGAAGGTGAGGTGCGTGCCGCCCGGGCAGGCCGTCGAGTTGCACACCGCGGTCACCTTGTAGTGCTGCGGTGCGGGCGCGGCCAGGCCTCCATCGGTCGAGCGCACCGGCGCGCTCACGGTGAGCACGTGCTGCAGGCCGAGCGTGTTGAGCGGCGCCAACTGCTCTTCGAGGTGATCGCACGCGACCGCCGAGAACGGCTTGACCATGCACGGCGAGCCCACGAACACGGCGACGGGTGCGGTCGACGTCACCAGCGTGCCCGACAGATCGTTCGCCTCGCGGCAGACGAGCGCGCATTGGCCGAACGTCGTGCAGTTGAACGAGGTGTCGGAGGACGAGGCCGCGCACTGCGGGTAGGTGCGCGCGACGTGCATGGTCGAGAACTGGAGCACCTCGAAGGCCGCGAGCGTGAAGGTGGCCGTCTGCCCGGGAAGAATGGTGCCGATGCCCAGGCCCGCCTTGAGCTGAGTGGCCGCGCGGATGGTGACTTGCGTGTTCGGCGCGGTGGCGACGATGGCGAGTTCGGTGTCGATCTCCTGCGTGATGGGAGCGCCCGCGTCTGCGCTGTTCGTAAAGGCCACGTTCTCGGGCGCGGTCGCGATGTACGAAGTACCCAGGCGCTGCAACGGCAGCAGCAGCGTGCCGTCTTGCGTGTAGCTGGGCTCACCGCAGCGGCGGCCAGTCGGGGTGGTGAGGCACACCTGGGGACTGGTGCAGTTCATGTCGGTGGTGCAGGCCGTGGCCGAGAGCACCTCTCCGCGGAGCGGGTTGAGCTGCTGCACGCTCACCGGCCGGCTGGCGACGAGCTTCCACCCGTAGGCGGCGCGCCGGGTGGTGCCGAGGCCCAGGACGCCGCTTCCTCCGAGCGACTGCCAGGGAACATAGACGTCGCCGTTGCTGCCGCCGTCGATGCTGGCGAGCGCGGCGAGATCGTTCACGCCGCTGACGGTGCGCTGCACCTCGAACGTGACGGGAGCGCCGGGGCTCGCCAGCACGCGAAACCCGTAGCCCGAAAGCTGGGTGCCCTGACCGCCGTCCACCATGCCGCCCTTGAAGAGGCCGGACACGTCGTTGTCCATGGTCACCGCATTGAAGTCGCAGCCGAGGTGGTGAGGCAGCGAGGCGAGGTTGGAGCACTCGTAGAGCGGCGTGCCACCCCCACCGCCGGTCGCCGTGCCGCCACCCGTCGCCGTGCCGCCGCCCGTCGCGGTGCCGCCGCCCGTCGCGGTGCCGCCGCCCGTCGCGGTGCCGCCGCCCGTCGCGGTGCCGCCGCCCGTCGCCGTGCCGCCGCCCGTCGCCGTGCCGCCACCCGTCGCCGTGCCGCCACCCGTCGCCGTGCCGCCACCCGTCGCCGCACCGCCACCCGTCGCCGTACCGCCACCCGTCGCCGTACCGCCACCCGTCGCCGTGCCGCCGCCCGTCGCCGTGCCGCCGCCCGTCGCGGTGCCGCCGCCTGTCGCGGTTCCCCCGCCGCCCCCGCCCTGAGCACCGCACTGGCCGGCGACGCACTGGAGCCCGAGCGAGCACGAGGTGCACAGAAAGCCGCCCGCGCCGCAGGCCATTGGACTCTGGCCCAGCTCACAGCGCCCATCGGTCGTACAGCAACCGCCACAGGACGTCGCGTCACAGGTCTTGGTGGTCGGTGCTGGGCACGCCGCCAGGAAAGGGAAGAGCAGGCCGAGGAGTCGAGCGCGGTTCATGCCTGCGACCTAGCGCAGCCCCTCGTCGCCCGTGAGCCTTTCGAGTCACGGTGCCCGCAGCACGCCGTCGCCGAAGCTGACGCCCACCGCCACGCACCACACCGAGAGCGCGCTGACCTCGTCGAGCGTGGTGCCTGCCGGAAGCGCGATGGTGAGGGTCGCGTTTTCCCAGGGCGTGCCGGGCCGATAGAGCTGCGGCCCGAGAGCCAGGCCCCCACCGAGCTGGGCGAGCGTGGGCGCTCCCACGAGGCGCACGTCGATGCCGTTGCCGTCGTAGAAAAACTCGCTGAGCGTCAGCGTGCAGTTGCTCGTCGCCGTGATGCGGCCCCGCACCCCGTGCGCGCGCGTTTGCAGTTGCGTGGTCCACCCGACGCGAGGGTGGTCGACTCCACAAGTCGGCGAGCCCGCGTCCATCGTGCCCGCATCTTCAGCAGGCAAATACGTGCCCGCATCGGGGCGCTCCGCTGGGAGCCGCAGCCAGGCGATGACATCGCGCAGCTCGTCGTCGCTCATTCGGTCCTCTGCCCAGAAGGGCATTCGTCCCACCAGCGGGAAGCCACGCACCCGGCTGGCGACCAGCTCGGCGGTGGGTTGGGTTCCATACAGGTTGGGCCCGCGCACAGAGCCGGCCCCGTCGGTGCCGTGACACAGGGCGCAGGTTTCGTTGAAGACCACCTGACCGCGCGCAGCCTGGCCCCCGCCCAGCGTCATCGGAGGCGCGACTTGCGCGAAGGTGAGCCTCTGTTCCGAGGCTTGGTCTCCCTGAGCGTCGAGGAACGCACTCAGAGCGCTGAAGCGCGGGTCGGTCGCGGCCCACGCGGGCGCCCCCTGCCAACCCTTCACGCAGACGTTGACCGCCTCGAGGAAGGTCGTCGCCGCGCCGTTCTTCCACAGGCCGCGTCGGGAAGCGCCGCCGATGGGGTGGGCTGCGCGCCGCGGCGAATCGTCGGATGCCGTCAGCGCGTGACAGGTGCTGCAGGCGAAGGTGTTCCCGTCGGTCAGCGGCTGCCGGTACACCGCTTCACCGGCTTCATTCCCGGCGGGCGCAGCCACGCCACACGCCAGCAGCGACATCGACGACAGCAGGACAGTCAGAGCACGCATGCGCTGCCTACGCGCCTGCATGGAACGTGGTTGCTTTGAGTTTACTGCAAGGCCCCTGCTGTTTTTTCGAAGCCGCCGTCATCGCCAGACAGAGATCTCCTCGAGCGTCTTGCGCCGCAGGTCGGGGACGCTGGCGTCGAGCGCGGGGTAGCCGACGGGCAGCACCAGCATCGCCCGCTCCTGGGGCGGCCGCTCGAACAGCTCCTGGAGGAAGCCCATGGGGTTGGGCGTGTGCGTCAGCGTCACCAAACCCATGTGGTGCACCGCGGTGATGAAGAGCCCCGCCGCGATGCCGCACGACTCCTGGGCGTAATAGTGGGTGCGCTTGCTCCCGTCGGGATGCAGTCCCCACACCTGCCGAAACAGCACCACCACCCAGGGCGCGTCGGTGAGGTGGGCCTTGTGTTCGTCGGTGCCGAGCGGCGCGAGCGCCTCGAGCCACGCCTCGGGTGCGCGCCCCGCATAGAAGTCGCGCTCCTCGCGTTCAGCGGCCTCTCGAACGCGCTGCTTGAGGAGCGGATCGCTCACCGCCACGAACGTCCACGGCTGCTGATGGGCCCCGCTGGGCGCCGTACCCGCCGACAAGATGGCCAGCTCGATCAGCTCGCGGGGCACCGGCTCACTCGAGAAGTGCCGGGTGCTGCGGCGCTCGTCGAGCTCTTCGTAGAACTCGGTCGCGCGCCGGGTCGACTCTTCGAGTGAGCGGCGCTTGAACTGCAGCGGGACAAAGGGGGGCATGTTCAGACTCTGGCGGCTTGCGGCGTGGCTGACAAACGGGCTTCCAACGATGCGAACAGCCCGGTGATGAAGGGCGGCGGGGCGGCGTAGGCGCGGGTCACCACGAAGACGGGTGCCAGCGGGCCCGCTTCGAGCACCTGCCAACCTGCGGGGAGCGTCGCCAGAGGCAGACACGCGGCCGCGCCCAACCGCTGCGCGAGCTGGACGAGCTGGTCCAGGCTGGCCGCGGTGGAGGTCGCCCCCGGTATCGAGAGGCTGGGCGGCTCGAGACAGACCAGCCGCTCCCGCACCGCGCCGGGCGGCAGGCCCACGACGAACTGCAAGCCAGCCGCGGCCTGACAAGAGAGATCGACCAGCGCCAATGGCAGGTGCGAGAGCACCACGTCGAGCTCTCCACACCGCAAGCGCTCGGCGGCCTGGTCGAACGACACCTCTGCGAAGTGCAGCGCCCAGCCGGGCAGCGCGTCGATCGCCGCGTCGCACAGCAGCCGCGGCAGCACCGGGCCGACGGCGCCCGCACGCAAGGTCAGCTCGGTGGGGGCGACCAGCCCGTCGTGCACCCGTCGCATCGCTTCGCGCGTGGCCACCAGCAGCCGATGGCCATGCTCGGTGAGTGAAAGCCCCGTCGGGCTCCGGGTGAAGAGGGGCTGCCCCAACGTCTCTTCCAGCAGCTTGATCGACCGTGACAGCGCCGAGGGGCTCAGGGCCAACGCCTGGCCAGCGCGCTGGAGACTCTCGTATTCGGCGGCCGCCCGGAACGCGGGCAGCCAGTCCCAGATGCGGGCAACTTCACGGTGGCGATCGAGGGACACGGCTCTCTACGCGCGAAGCGGCATCTCGTTACGGCGGGCGCTCCCTGCGCGGCGCTTCACCGAGTGCAGCGACCAGTCTGATGAAGCCGCGAATCCACACGAGGTTGATCGCGTGACAACTGGCCAGCGGGTTGTGCGTCGTGGTCTCCAGGACGGCCACGTGCGGTACGCCGCGCCGGTAGAACCAGTCGCTGTTGCTGCCGTCGTGATGAACGATGAGCCCGCAACGATCCGTGCGCAGCAGGTTGTGCACCGCGAGGTGAATGGCCACCTTCGCGTGCGCGAGGCTCTCCTTCACCAGCGCCTGGTACGGCGCCTTCGCACCGAAGTGGTAGGCGTAGAAGCAGGCTGACTTCACCCACGCGTCCTGGTGGAGATCGAGCGCGCCGAGCGGAGGTGGGTGGCGCTCGAGCTCGCGATGCAGCGCCAGCGTCTCCTTCGGGCTGCCGTAGTACGGATGCCACGCGTGAATCGGCTGACCCTCGGCCACCTCGTCGGCGAAGACGCCCGGCTCGACCTCGTAGCGGATGAAGTCGTTGTTCGGCTGCTCGCCCGACGCGTTGTAGCGGTGACCTCCTTCGAAGCCGCTCGGGTTCACGCAGGGGAACACGCGCAGGGCGACGTCGTGCTCGCGCGCGTACTCGGCGACTTCTCCGAAACGGCTCAGCAGGGTGAGCGGGCCGGCCGGCTCTTCTCCGTGGAAGCCGGCGGTGATCACCAGCTCACGTGAGCCCGGCGTGGTCAGGCAGAACAGCGGATGGCCCTGTCCTCGCTCGACGACTGCTCCGTACTGGCTGAGCGTCGCGACGGTCTCCCAACGACGGAGCCGTTCGACGTAGTCGCGGTATTCCACGGAGGAGTCGTAACACGCTCGCGAAGTGATCCCTCGACTCCGCTGGGGATGAACGGTGTAACCAACTTCATGAACCTCGACATGATTCGAGAAGGCGGCCTCGGCGCGTATGCAGCGATCGCGTTTGGTGGCCTGGGCTTCGTGCTCGGCGCCTTCGCCCTCGTCGCCTTGTTGGGGAAATCACGCTCCTCTTTCGGGCTGGGAATCGCTGCGCTCGCCGTGAGCGCAATGACCGCCGGCGTCGGCATGCTCGGCACGCTGTACGGCCGATACCAGGTCTCCCGCGCAGTGGCCTTCGTGGGCTCGGGCGTCGACATGGAGCGCATTCTCCGCGCAGGTCATCGCGAGGCGCAGAGCTCTTCGTGGATCGGTTTCTTCGCAGCGCTCGTCCCGCTCGCGTTGGGCGCGCTCGCCGCGGTGGTGGGTTCTCGCCTGCAACAACCGCAGGCGCGCAAGCAGGGCTTCGCTGAGCCCGTCGTCTCCAGCGACGATGGGCTGTCGAGCCAGACGGTGATGGCGTTCATCTTCCTGGGCATCAGCGTGGTCGCCAGCGGCGGGGCGTGGGCGATGGCGCACACCGAACTGCCGAAGCTTCGCTACAGCTTCGATGAGATGGACTCCGACAGTTGGGCGCTCGCGGCCGCACTCGACGAGGTGAAGAGCGAGAAGCCTGACGCCTGTGAGCGACTGGCGGACGCGCTCGATCGGTACATCGATGTCGAGGGCAAGTCCGATGAGTGGCCGCGGAAGATGATCAAGCCGATTCACGCAGAGCTCTCAGCCTGGAGGCCCGCGGCTGATGCGTGTGCCAAACGCATCGCTGACTCGCTCAATGACGAGGCGGTGCCTGGTGCGCGGTGGACGCAGCGCGGGTTGCTCGGGTCGTCGCTCCTGCAAGACGAGGCGTTGCGTGCGCGCGTGCTCACGTGGACTTCGAAGTCGCCGGACGCTGCTCCTTCGGAGGGTGGCGTCATTTCCAAGCAGGACATTCAGGCCACCATTCGCGCGAACCTGAAGGCGATTCGCACCTGCTACGAGCGTGAGCTGGTGAAGTCGCCTTCACTCGCCGGCAAACTCGAAGTGCAGTTCACCATCGATCTCGATGGCAAGGTGAGCGAGGCCGCCGACGTTTCGGAAGACGCGTTCCCCAGTCAGAGAGTCGCCGACTGTGTTTTGGCGCTCGTTCAGAAGCTTCGTTTCCCCAGGCCCAGCGGCGGCGTGGTCAACGTGAAGTACCCGTTCGTCTTCAAGACAAATTAGGGTTCCGGTCTCGCGATGGCCGACCCCAGCAGATACCGCGCCGTCCAGAAGATCGCCGATGGTGGCTCCGCCGAGGTGTTCCTCGCAGAGCAGCTCGGTGCCGCCGGCTTCAAGCGGCTCGTGGTGCTCAAGCGCATTCGCCCCGAGCTGTACGCCGACGCGCAGTACCGCGAGATGTTGATCGAAGAGGCGCAGCTCGCGATGAGCCTGCACCACTCCAATCTCGTCGAGGTGCTCGACGTCGGTGAAGCGAACGGCCGCTACTTCCTGGTGATGGAGCTGGTCGACGGGTGGACGCTCCACCAGATCATGCGGCGCGCTCGTGATGCCGGCATGCCGTTGCCGCCCGAGCTCGCCGTCTACATCACGGGCGAGATCTGCCGCGCGCTCGCCTACGCGCACCTGCGCGCGGAAGGCGGCCAGCCGCTCAACATCGTGCATCGCGATGTGTGCCCGAACAACGTGCTCATCTCGATGCACGCTGAGGTGAAGCTCACCGACTTCGGCATCGCCAAGGCCCGCACCCGCACCGCGCACACCAAGGTGGGCATGATCAAGGGCAAGCCCGCCTTCATGTCTCCGGAGCAGACGCGCGCTGAGCCGCTCGATGCCCGCAGCGATCTCTTCTCGGTGGGCACGGTGCTGTACGCGCTGCTGACGGACAAGCTCCCCTTCCCCGGGCCGAGTGATCAGGAGCTGCTGATTCAGGTGTCCAACGCAGAGGTGTCTTCCCCCGACAAGCTCAAGCCCGAGCTGCCGAAGGAAGTCTGCAAGGTGGTGCTCAAGGCGATGGCGAAGAAGCGTGAGAATCGCTTCTCGTCGGCGCAGGAGATGCTGGGTGCGCTCGAGCAGGTGCAGCGCAGCGCGCTCAAGCCTGCGGGGCGATCTGAGCTGGAGAATTTTCTTCGCCTGCTCAGCGCGAAGGACGGCGCGACGGCGATCACCAGGCAGACAATGCCGCCCGCCGCGAATGAAGAGCCGGAGTGGATCGCGCTCTCGGCTGAGCAGTCGATCGTTCCTGATCAGACGGCGACGCAGCGGGCGATGCCGGTGTTCGCGGCGGCTCCGCCTCCGGCGCCTTCGCTCACGCGGCGGCCGAAGAGGCCTTCACGGTGGCCGATCGCGGTCGTGGTGTTGGCCCTGCTCGGGGTGGTGGCGTGGTGGTCTCTGGGGCGGGCTCCGGTTCCGGTGGTCGAGGTTCCTGCGCCGGTGGTGAAGGTGGAGATCGATGCCGGGGCTCCGGTCGTCGCGGTCGTCGAGCCCGTGGTGATCGATGCGGGCGAGTTGGTCGACTCGGGTCCTGAAGAGTTCGTCGACATGCCTTCGATCGACGCGGGGCTCGTCGAGGTTGCTGCGGTTGAGGTTGCGCCGGTCGAGCTGGTTTCCAGGAGTGGCGTGCCCGGGCTCAAGCTCACCGCGCGGCTGGCTCCGAATCAGAAGAGCGGGTCGGCGATGGTGGCCGTGCTCGTCGAGAGCGAGCCTTCGGGTGTGGTGATCAAGGTCGACAAGCGCGAGCTGGGGAAGACTCCGGCGACGCTGCACTTCAAGAACGGGCTCACGTTCGATGTGTGGTTCGAGGCGAAGGGCAAGAAGCCGCTGCGGCAGTGGTTGATGTTGACGCAGCGGCCCGGCAAGCCCACCAAGGTGACTCTGCGGGCTCCTGCCGACGACTGATGAAGCGAGTCCCCTCTCCCTTCGGGAGACTGGTGAAATACGTCGCCACCGATCCCCCCGAGCAGGGGACCGGCTTCGCCGGCGATTTCGTCCGAAGGAACAGACCCACCGTTCGCATCGAGCGCAGTCGAGATGCCACCTCTGCGCCGAGCGGCAGGTGACCCCTCGACTTCGCTCGGGGGGAACGGTGCTGTTCCTTAGGAGCGGAGTCGAGGGATTACCTTTGCTTCGCTCAGCGAGTGCCCCCTCGACTGGGCTCGGCCTCTCGGGATGAACGGTGTGAGTTCGTGTTGTCGAAGCCTTCTTCAACACTTGTCGCCTGCGCCTGGCTCGCATTGCCTGCCTCAGCCCGCGAGTGCCAATGCCCAGGACTGACTCAGGATCCGAAC
>JBKJSE010000175.1:0-3465 GCA_046595925.1 Archangium sp.
GGCCGACCTCGTGCGCGTGGACATCTTGATCAACGCCGAGATCGTCGATGCGCTCTCGATCATCGTGCACAAGGATCGCGCGTATCAGCGCGGCCGCGAGGTCTGCGAGAAGCTCAAGGAAGTGATCCCCAAGCAGATGTTCGAGGTGGCCATTCAGGCCGCCATCGGCAGCAGAATCATCAGCCGCGAGACCATCTCGGCCATGCGCAAGAACGTGCTCGCCAAGTGCTACGGCGGCGACATCTCGCGCAAGCGCAAGCTCCTCGAGAAGCAGAAAGAGGGCAAGAAGCGCCTCAAGTCGGTCGGCAGCGTCGAGCTCCCCCAGGAGGCTTTCCTCGCCGTCCTGAAGTCGGAGGGCTGACGTGGCCGCAGAGGCGAAGCCGAACGAGCCCTCGCTGGCGCAAGCGGTGCTGGGCAAGCTCTCTGCTGAAGATCAGAAGCGCCTCGAGAAGTGGCGCTGGCACGATCGGCTGGTCAGCCTCTGGGCGCCGGTCACCGTGCTCGCGCTCGTCTTCGTGGTGTACTTGACCATCGTCGAGAGCGTGGTCTGCGCCTACCCCTGGCTGCAGCCGCTGATCCAGGGCTTGGGGCTCGTCTGTTTCGCGTGGTGGGTGGGGTTGGTCGTCGCCCGCACCCCGTTGTTCAAGAAGTGGAATGACACGCGCGAGGCGCGCTACCGGGCCGAAGAGATCCTCGCCGAGGTCGAAGCGCTCGCCGGCAAGGCGCGCAAGCAGCTCAAGGACAAGGCGTGGGAAGAGATCGTCGCCGCCTCAGAGGCCACCGTGCGGTCGTTTGGCCAGCCGCTCGATCAGGTGAAGGCTGCTTCGAAGACGCTGGAGCAGGCCTACGACAAGCACCTCAAGTCGCACAAACGCGGCTGGCTCGATCTGAGCGGCGGCTTCGTGCGCGCGCTGCTGATCGCGCTGACCTTTCGCGCGGTGCTGCTCGACCCATTCAAGATTCCCTCGGGCTCGATGATCCCCACCCTCGAGCTGGGCGATCAGATCTTCGTCAACAAGTTCATCTACGGCGTCCGGTTGCCGTTCACCAACTACGTGCCGTTCGTGATCGTCCGCCCGCCCCGGGCCGGCGACGTGATCGTCTTCAACAACCCGCTCAACACGTCGGTCGACTACATCAAGCGCGTGGTCGGGGTGCCGGGCGACACCCTCGAGTTCACCGAAGAGGGTCTGGTGATCAACGGCGTGCTCGCTCCCCGCACGCTGGAGAACGCCGAGTACCGCTTCTGGGAACACAACGAGGTGCAGGTCACCAGCTTCGACAGCTTCAAATACTGGGTCAGCACCTGGCGCGAAGACGACTGGCGCGAACGCCCCGAAGCGCTTTACCGGGAGACCTTCAACGGGGTGCCGCACCTGATCCTCGACGAGGTCGAACGCCGCAAAGGCGCGCTCTCCCAGCTCGAAGCCCACACCGTGAAGGTGCCTGAAGGCTCGGTCTTCGTCATGGGTGACAACCGCAACAACTCGGCTGACAGCCGTTTTGGGCTCGGGGTGAACGGGAACAAGTTCGAGTTCGTTCCTTTCACCAGCATCAAGGGCAAGGCCACGGTGATCTGGTTCTCGCTGTCCCACGGCGGCTTCTTGAGCTCGATCTTCGGGGGCACGGGCATTCGCTACGACCGGTTCTTCACCCCGGTCACCATGTGTGGCTCTGAGCGACCCCGCTAGCAGCGGAACGCTGCGCGCGACAGACGGGAGCAGAGCGGACGTCTGGCCGAGGGGGCGCGACCAGATAGCCTGAGCGACCCCGCTAGTTGCTTGACGCTGCGCGGACAGCGTGGCTACTTCGTGCCGTGCGCAAGAACGGCGAAACAAACCCGGTCACCTATGTGTTCGTCGTGCTGTTCGCGGCGCTCGCTTTCTACGCGTTCCACGTGGCCCCGCTGTACTGGGACAACCTCAAGGCGAAGGAAGCGGCCGCTGAAGCCTTCAGCGTCTATCTCCTCAGCGGTGAGGACGTGGCGATTCAGAACATGCTCATCAAGCTCAACGCGCGCAGCCCCGACACCAGCCACTACGAGGTCAACGAGGAAGGCGTCGAGTCGATCCAGCCGGGCTATGGGCTCACCGAAGACAACGTCAAAGTGATCCTCGACGAGGCCAACAAGAAGCTGACGATTCGCATCGAGTACGACCGCATCGTCGAGTTCAAGCCGCTCAAGAAGCGCAAGAGCTACCACCTGGTCGCTGAGAAGATCGGAAGCTTCGGCAAGTGAGCTCGCCGCGCCACCTGCTCGGTATCGAGGGGCTCCCGAGGGCCGAGCTCGAGCAGTTGTTGACCCGCGCCCACGAGTACCGCGAGGGCCGTGTCGGTGGCCGGCACCTGGTCGGCCGCGTCGTGGCCAACGTCTTCTACGAGGCCTCCACGCGCACGCGCTCGAGCTTCGAGGTGGCCGCGGCCAGCCTCGGCGCCCACGTGCTCAACTGGACGGTCACCGGCTCGTCGGCTTCCAAGGGTGAGACGCTGGTCGACACGGCCAGGAACATCGCAGCGCTCGGCGTCAGCATCATCGTGGTGCGCCATCAGCACAGCGGCGCGGCGGCCCTGGTGGCGCGATCGGTTGGTTGCTCCGTGGTCAACGCCGGTGACGGCCAGCATGAACACCCCAGCCAGGCGCTGCTCGACGCGTACACGCTCTGGCGGCGCTGGGGCACGCTCGAGGGCAAGCGGGTGGCGATCGTGGGTGACATTCTCCACAGCCGCGTCGCGCGCTCGAACCTGCATTGTTTGAAGGCGCTGGGCGCAAGCCTGGTGTTTTGCGGGCCGCCCACGATGTTGCCGATGGGCCTGGCTGCGCTGGGTGCCGACGTGACCACCGAGCTCGATCGCGCCCTCGATGGCGCCGACGCGGTGATGATGCTGCGCATCCAACGCGAGCGGCAGGGTGACGCGCTCTTTCCGACGCCCGCCGAGTATCACGTGCGCTGGGGCCTCACGAACGAGCGCGCCGCGGCCTTGAAGCCCGAAGCGGTGGTGCTGCACCCTGGCCCCGTCAATCGCGGCCTCGAGCTCTCGCCGGAAGTGGCCGACGGACAACGCAGCTTGATCCTCGAGCAGGTGCAGAACGGCGTCGCCGTGCGCAAGGCCATCCTGGAGGCCGTGTCATGAATCGCACTTGTTCCCTCTCCGCTGGGGAGACTGTTGAAATGGGGCAGGCGCCGGGGTCACTTGGCGAGCGAAGCAGAGGGAGTCCCTCGACTCCGCTCCTCAGGAACTGCGCCGTCCCCCCCGAGCGAAGTCGAGGGGGCACCTGCCGCGCGGCGCAGAGGTGGCATCTCGACTGCGCTCGATGCGAACGGTGGGTTCCTTCGGACGAAATCGCCGGCGAAGCCGGTCCCCTGCTCCTAAGGAACAGCACCGTTCCCCCCGAGCGAAGTCGAGGGGTGACCTGCCGCGCGAGGCAGAAGTACTCCCTCGACTCCGCTCGGGAGGACCGGTGTG
>JBKJSE010000223.1:0-11640 GCA_046595925.1 Archangium sp.
GGTCGAGCAACTCGAAGCCCGAGGCGGCCAGCACGCGGCGCAGGCGCTCCTGCACCGGCTTCACCTGGTTGATGTCCTTCAAGTAGAGCTGAAGCGCTCCGGTCGACTCGTCATTGAGCTGGTAGAGCTGTCTGAGCCCCTGGTCGTTCATGAAGGTGTTCCAGCTCGAGAGCATGCCGATGTCGGCGGCGATCGCGACCAGGATGACGTCGACCGTGTTGCTGGTGCCGCGGAACGTGGGCGCCACGATGGTCATGGTGTCGCCCACCTTCACGCCCAGCTTCTTAGCCTGCGCCTCGAAGATCAGCATGCCGTTGGGCTTGGTGAGATCGTCGAGCTTGCCCTCTTTGATCTGCACCACCTGGCGAAAGCCCGGCTCGTGGGTGATGTCGATGCCACCGATGCCCACCTGCTGCGCGCCCGATTCACTGACCAGCTTGGCCCAGCCGCGGCCGCGCTGAACCACGTAGTCGAGCTCAGGCACTTCGGCGTCGATGATCGCGCGCACCTTCTTGTAGTTGGTCACCACCGGGGCGCCCGCGCTGGCCGACGCTTTGTAGAAGCCCGCCACGTTCACGTGACCACTCATCAGGGTGGTGGCCGAGAGCAGCAGCGTGCTGCGAATGCCCACGAAGGCGCCGGTGAGCGTCACCAGCAGCGCGGTCACCCCGGCGATGGCAGCGCCCAGAATGAAGGTGCGCACCCGGTGCTGCAGCAGGCTGCGAAAGGCGATCACCCAGAGCATGGGGCTCAAGAACGTCATTCGTCCGCCTGCATTGCCCGCAGCGGGCTCACGCGCATGGCCATCAGCGCAGGGAGGAGGGTGGAGCCGACGGTCACCACCAGGATGATCACCAGCGCCACCACCAGCGGCCAGGTCGACAGCTGGGGGATCAACCGCGGCCCCGAGAAGAAGAAATACATCACGTCGTTGGGCGCCGCGATGCCCTGCGTGGCGATGAGCGACAGCGCGCCTGCACCCGCCAGCATGCCCAGCCCGCCGAAGAGGAGCCCGAGCACCAACGACTCCACCAGCACCATCGAGAGAATCAGCCCTCGCTGGGCGCCGATCGCCCGCATGGTGCCGAACATCTGCGTGCGTTGGAGCGTGGCCATCAGCACCGAGAGGTACATGATCAACATCGCCGCGATGAAGATGATGCCCACCGCCACGAAGAGCAGGGCGCGGAAGACGTTGATGATTTGCCCCAGCAGCCCCGAGGCCTTCTGCCAGCTGACCACCTGGATGCCGAGGTGCTGTTCTTCTGAGACCTTCGTGATGCGCTCGATGGTCTCGTTCATGCGTGAGGGATCATCGAGCATCACCGCCGCGTGCAGCACCACGCCGTCATCGAGCTGCTGCTGCGTATAGACCCGGCGAATCAGATCTTCTTCGCGCAGCTTGCGGCCGGTGCCCGCGAGCGCTGCGTCGGGGTCGATGATGCCCGGCGTCGGCTCCGCGATGATCTCGGCGCTGTCACCGAACAGCTCGTCTTCTGCGTTCTCGCGGGTGACGGTCTTCGCGCCGGTGTTGCGCTGGATTTCTTTGAGCTCATCGGCCTTGTCCGAGGTCAGGTAGCCGAACAGCTCGCGGAAGCTCATCAGGTCCATCAGGCTGGTGGCGCCGGCCAGCGGCGATTTTTCCAGGCCCGTGAAGGCGAAGGTGCCGTACACGCGCACGTTCACGTTCTGAATGTAGCCCGACCGGGTGAACGCCTTGATGGTGAGCATGTCGCCCACCTTCACGCGGTACAGCTGCACCTGCGGCACGACGAGCTCGTAGAACTGCGTGTACCGCTGGTCGAAGTTCTCGTCGGTGGTGGCCAGCAGCTCGGAGAGCAGCGCGTCGATCGAGTCGGCCTTCGACGGCAGCGCTTCCTGCAGCGTCTTCATCAGCGCCGCGGTCTTGAGGCCGTCGAGCTGCAGCACCAGCTCACGCGTCTGGTGCGTGTTCTCTTTGACGAAGCGCTTGAGCTCGTCGTCAGCGGCGATCAACCGGCCGTTCGCGCGCGCGTCTTTGAGCTTGTCGAGGCGCCGCGCGGTCTTCAGCTTCATCTGATCTTCGTGCATCAGATCGGCGATGAGGAACCCGCGCTGGCCTTGCGGCACCGGCGAGCCCTTGACGATGCGCATGCGGTCGAACGACTTCTGGAACTTGTCGAGGTCGGTGCCCACGTAGCGCAGGAACACCAGCGACGTGTCGGTGACGATCGGCGCGATGCGGTTCTCGAGGAACTCCAGGTTCGTGTATGGATCTTTGTCGAAGCTGGCCCAGAACGCGTCTTGCTCGACCCGCTTGAGCGCCTCGATGTTGCGCGGCTCGACCGACTTCGAGTTCATCATGTCGGCCATCGCCTTCTCGACGTCGCCGCGCAGCACCTTGATGATCTGCCGCACGTGCGCGATCTCGCTCTCAATGCGCCGCTCGAGCTCTTCGCGCGGCACGCCCTCGAGCTTGGGATCGCCCGGCTGGCCGTCGCGCGCCTTGTAGAGGTTGCGCAGCTTCTCGAGCGTGGCGTCGACGATGTTGCCCGAGGTGATCAGCGCCGCCGAGATGCCCATCGGCACCACGACCTTCACGTTCTCCACCTTCGACAGCGCGTCCTGGATCTTCGGGAAGTCGTTGATCGCCGGCAGGTCGGGGAAGTTTCCCAGTTGGCCGAACAGCGCCAGCTCGTCCTTCGACTTGGCGGAATAGATCTGAAGATTGCCCGCGAGGCTGCCCACCACCGAGCGCTGCATCGACTGGTTCAACGAGTCGAGCATGCCGCCCAGCAACACGAACACCATCGTCCCCAGCAGAATCAACCCGCCGATGAGCAGGTTGATCGGGCTCGCCAACAGGTTGCGGATCGCGATCCGCACCAGCAGGACGACGCGGTCGATCACGACGCGCGGACCTCGGTGCTCCTGCCCGTGTCCAGACCTTCCATCTCGTGCGCCACCGCGTCTTGCGGGCTCTCGCGGCCCGTCACCTTGCCGTCGGCGATGCGCACGACCGCGTTCGCGTAGCGCATCACGCGGTGATCGTGCGTCGAGAAGATGAAGGTGGTGCCCTGCTTCTGGTTGAGCGACTTCATGAGGTCCAAAATCGCCTGGCCGGTCTCGGAGTCGAGGTTCGCCGTCGGCTCGTCGGCGAGCACGATGAGCGGGTCGGTCACCAGCGCGCGCGCGATGGCCACGCGCTGACGCTGCCCCCCCGACAGCTCGTTGGGCCGGTGCTTGAGGTGCGTCTTGAGGCCGACCTGTTCGAGCAGCCCTTCCACGCGCTCCTTGCGCTGCTTGGCGTTGAGTTTGTTCTGCAGCAGGAGCGGGAACTCGACGTTCTGGAAGACCGTCAGCACCGAGACCAGGTTGAAGGACTGGAAGATGAAGCCGATGGTGTTGAGGCGCAGGTTGGTCAGCTCGCGCTCCGACATCTTCGCGGTGTTCTGGCCCGCCACCTCGACCACGCCGCGCGTCGCCGTGTCGACGCAGCCGATGAGGTTGAGCAGCGTGGTCTTGCCGCTGCCCGAGGGCCCGGCGATGGAAATGAACTCGCCCTTGTCGACCGTCAGGTTCACGCCGCGCAGGGCCTGCACCACCGTCGCACCGAGGCTGTATTCCTTGACGACGTCCTGGATCGTGACGATGGCGCTCATGTCTTCTCTGCTAGCTCAGCCCCCGGAGAGCCGCATGAAGAATGATGAAGCGCGTACATTCGTTGATGAAGCACAGTGATTCCTCTACCGTTCGCGCCTCTCCTGGGGAGGAGCCATGAACGAAGAGCAAATCGCGGAAAAGCTCGCTGAGTTCGAACCGGCCTGGGCCGGGAGACCGAACCTCTTCGACAAGCAGATCGCCTCGAAGGACGTGAAGGCGCTCGTGGCCCGGCTCGACGATCAACTGCCCGGCGTGCGCGCTGACGCGGCTGAAGCGCTCGGCCGCCTCAAGGAGGTTTCTGCCACTGCGCAGCTCAAGGCGCTCCTGGCCGATCCCGAACCGTCCGTTCGACGCGCGGCCGCGGTGGGGCTCGCTTCACTGGGCGACGAAGGCATCAGCCAGGAGTTCGTCAAGGCCCTGCTCGACCCCGCGGCCAAGATCGTCGCAGGTGCTGCCGAGGCGCTCGGCCTCTCTGGCTACAAGGCGGCGGTGCCGTACCTGCTCAAGGCCTACCGCACCGATCACCCTCGCGTGGCCGCCGCGATCGCCGTTGCCCTGGGCCGCTTGAAAGATCGCCAGGCGCTGCCCTGGCTGCTCCAGGCCCTCAAGTCGGGGCTGGCCCCCGTGGAAGCCGCGACTGCGTTGGGCGAGCTGGGCGACGCCGGCGCGACCCGCGGTCTGTGCGACGCGCTGGCTCACGAGCTGCCTTCCGTTCGTGCGGCCTCCGCGAGGTCGCTGGGCCAGCTCGCGCGCGGCGGCAACTTCGACTTCATCTTGAAGGACACTGCAGTCAGTGCGCTTCACCGGCTGGTGAGCGACACCGACCCCCGCGTACAGTTCTGCGCGGCGCTGGGTCTGGCTGGCTTCGGAGATCCCGTCGGTAAGCAGAAACTTCAGCAGCACCTCTCTTCCACCTGAACCCCACGAGCGAAAGTACCCATGGCCACCGCGAAAAAAGAAAAAGCGCCGACTCCCCCCGAGCCTCAGGTCATCCCCGAGCAGAGCTACCCGGCGATCGAAGGTTTCGTCGAAAAAGCAACGTCAGATGACATCGCGGACCTGTTCAAGGATTTGAAGGGGCAATTGAGCGCGCTCAAGGGACCCAAGGCCGAGCAGGGCAAGAAGGTCGGCAAGGCCATCGAACGTACAGAGGAGCTGTTGTCCTACCTCCTGCAAGTTCGCGAAAAGCTTGAAGCTGACCGCAAGGGCAAGGGTTCCAAGCGTCGCTGAAAAATGATCCACCGGGCGTCACGCAACTCGCCTTCTCAGTGCGCGATAATCGAATCACAGGGCGCCTCCGACAAGGGTCGGGGGAACGGAACCCTGGAAACTTCCCGCTGTTTCCTCAAGGAGAATCACATGAGCAACATCAACGGTATCAACGGTGGCATGCCGAACCGCATCTCGATGAACGTCACGGTCGCCAAGCAGACCCAGGGCGCCACGTTCGGTGAGAAGGTCAACGCCGGTCTCCACGCGGCCGGTTCGGCCATCGGCCAGGGCGCTTCGCTCCTCGGCGGCGCGCTCCCCGGCGGTTCAGTCATCTCGGCGGCGGTCTCGTCGGTCGGTTCCCTCGCGGGCGGCCCCGGTTCTGCGGCCGCTGCCAGCTACGCCGCGACCGGCGTGGTCGGCTTCTCGGGCGGCGCCGGTGGCGCGGCCGTCGGTGGCAGCCCCATCTCGGTGGGCGCTGGTTCCGCTGGTGGCCCGAACCTGACGGCCGGTGCCGGCACGAACGGCATGGGCGCGTACAACAACGACATCGCCTCGATGTCGGCCCAGAACAGCCAGATGCTGCAGGTTCAGATGGCGATGCAGCGTGAGAACACGATGTTCTCGTCGATCTCGAACGTCCTGAAGACCAAGCACGACACGGCGAAGAACTCGGTCGGCAACATCCGCTGAGTTGCAGCTGAAATAAGCAGTCACGCGAGGGCGGCCCTGGTGGCCGCCCTTCGTGTTATTATCGCCTGGCGTTTTCCCCACCCCTCTGAAGCCCCGAAGTGGGCTTCACGTGCAAAGGACAAAGAGCCCCATGACGGAAGCGAAGTCGGACATCGCCGGCAGCCTCGTCCCCATGAGCAAGCAGCAAGCGATGCTCATGCTCGAAGCGGCCTACCTGTGGATGGATCTGGGCAAGTTCGACAACGCGCGCGAGCTGCTCGCGGGCGCGTCGTTGCTGATGCCCAAGAGCGAAGTGCCGCAGATTGCGCTCGGCAGCCTCGAGTTCAACCAGGGTCATTTCGACAAGGCGCTCCAGGTGTTCAGGCGGGCCCAGCAGTTGGCGCCCCGCGCCTCATTGCCACGCGCTCACTGCGGTGAGACGCTGCTGTTCCTGGGCAAGGTCAATGAAGCGATGAAGGAACTCAAGTCAGCGCTCGAGCTCGAGCCCAAGAGCGACGGCGCACGTTTCGCCGAAGCGCTCATCGCTGCAAAAGAGACCGGCGCGCTCCCGCCCCCGGCCAAGCAGCCCAAAGCGAAGTAAGGAAACTTCATGTCTGTTCGAGGAGTCGGTCGCGGAGGCAAAGCAGGCGGCGCCAGAGGAGCCTCTGGTGCCGGAGGTGCGTCGAAAGCCGGCGCCGCCAGCGGTGCTTTCGGAGCCAAGGTCGACAAGGCAGAGTCGCTGGTCGGGCCTTCGGGCGCCGCGGGTTCGTCGAACGTCGGCAACGTCGGCCCCACCGATCCCGTCACGGCGCAGGCGATGGACCTGGTTCGCCAGCTCCGTTCAGGCCAGCTGAAGAGTCGCGAAGAGGCGACCAAGAAGCTGGTGGCCGATATCCTTCGCGAGAAGGTGCGCACGCAGTCGAAGCAGCTGACCGAGAAGATCTTCGAGCAGCTCAAGGACGATCCCCGTCTCAACCAGACCCTCGAGCGCTTGTGGGATCGCGCCGAGGAGCAGGAGTAATCGGCCGTGGCGCTCGGGGAACCCAAGCCTCAGATCCTCGAGAAGTACGGTCCGTACGTACGGTCTCTGGCTGCTCAGGTTCGCAAGCAGTTCAACTCGCAGTTCGAGATGGATGAGCTCGTCGCGTGGGGCCAGATCGGGTTGCTCGAGGCCGCCGAGCGTTTCGATGCTCGCGTGGGCGCCAACTTCCTCACCTTTGCCCACTACCGCATCAAAGGCGCCATCTACGACGGCCTGCGGAAAATGGGCGTGCTGAAGGGCGGGGCGGCGGCTTCTGAGCGCGCCAACGCCTACATGACGAACCTTTCGGATCGCGGGGGCGGCGGTACGTCCCTCGACGACGACGTCCGGGAAATCTCGGGCGCTGTAACGGGTCTTGCCATGGTGTTCGCCACCAGCCTGGAGGGCAGCGAAGGCCTTCAGGTGACCGACGAATCGCTGCCTGCCGACGAGAAGATTCAGCTCGAACAGATGCGTCGCCGGGTGCGGGCGGCCATCGAGAAGCTCCCGGAAAAAGAGCGGAAATTGCTCCAGGGCTACTATTTCCAGAACAAGACGCTGGAAGAGGCCGGGGCCGAGATCGGGCAGTCAAAGAGCTGGGCCAGCCGCCTTCATGCCCGTGCTGTTGAGACCTTGAAGCAACTTCTCGACGACGACGACGACAACCCGTCAGACCACAACAGGAGCAATGACCATGGCCGGACCACTGGCAGGAATCTCGGCAGCGCAGATCGCCCAGCAGAAGCTCCCCGACCAGGCCGCACAGCAGGCTAAGGCGGGCCCCAGCAAGTTCGATCAGAGCCTCAAGGGTCAGGGCCCCGAGGCCGCCGGCAAGGTGGGCCATGTTCAGCAGGCCCAGCAGGTTCAGAAGCTCGACCAGATCAAGCACGTCGACCAGGTCCAGAAGATGGACAAGGCCGGGCTCAACAAGCTCGATAAGAACGTCACCGGCAAGGGCATGGATCCCGTCGCCCAGAAGACTGAAGTCAGCAAGTCTTCCTCGATGATGTCCTCGATGATGGCCAACCTCGAAAAGGGTCAGGCGCACATCGACAAGCTCATCAACGGCGGCATCTCGGGCGGCAAGTCGATGTCGAACCAGGAGCTGCTCTCGATGCAGGCTGGCATGTACAAGTACACGCAGGAACTCGACCTCGTTTCGAAGGTCGTCGAGAAGGCCACCAGCGGCCTCAAGGACACGCTCAAGACCCAGGTCTGAGTCGTTTACGATTCTGCTGTACCAAGAAGGCGGCTTCCTTTGCGGAGGCCGCCTTTTTTCGTTTCTTTGGTATGGTCTGCGCCCTCATGAGCCGTTTCGTGCGCTCCACTCTTTTCTTCGGTGTGATCCTCCTCGCTTCTGCGTGCACCCTCGAGGTGCAGCACGATCTGACGGAGGACGACGCGAACGACATCTACGTGCTGCTCCAGGGCGAGAACATCGACGCCACGAAGCACAAAGAGGGCGAAGGCAAAGAGGCTCGCTACAACATCTCGGTGCCCAAGGCAGACGTGGCCAACGCCGCCAAGCTGCTGCGTGAGTACTCGTTGCCGCGCCCGCGCTCCGATGGTCTGGCCATCTTCAAGATGACCAAGGGCATGATCCCCACGCAGACCGAAGAGCGCGCGATGTTCATCGAGGCGCTCGGTGGTGAGGTGAGCAACGCCCTCAATCGCATTCCCGGCGTGCTCGAGGCGAAGACCATCGTGATGTTGCCCGAGGTCAACGATCTCACCCAGCCTGAGAAGAAGCCGCTGCCGACCGCCTCCGTGCTCATCAAGTACATGGTGAACAAGGACGACAAGGCGCCCGTGCTCGTCGACGACGTGCAGAGCTTCGTGGCCAACGCGGTGCCCGAGCTCAAGAAGGAGAACGTGAAGGTGCTGATGACGCAGGCCAAGTTCGAGAAGACCAACGACACCACCGAGCGCTCCGTCTTCATCCTCGGCGTGAAGGTCGAGAAGTCGAGCGCCGGCACCTTCAAGACCATCATCGGCGTGTTCGCGTTGCTGTTCATCTCGATGGCCGGCCTCACCGGCTTCATGGTGATCCGCAAGCCCGCGGCACGTCCGGCCCCCCGCAAGACGCAGGAAGGCTGAGCCGCTCCCGCCGGGAGCGGTTCAGGTGGTGAGCCGTGGAGCAATTCTTCACGTCGCTGTCCAAGCGGCAGACGATGCTCCTGCTGACCTCGCTGGCCTTCGGCGGCTCGGAGGCCGTCGCGGCGTACGAGCATCTCGATCAGGGCGAAGAAGAGCTGCTCAAGCACCGCGCGGCGGGTGTGCTGCAGATCCCCCGCGAGAAGCGCATTCCCCTGCTGGTGCAGGAGATCAAACGCCTGGTCACCCAGCGCCGCCGCCAGCTCGCCAGCGCCGATCCCAAGCGGCTGGCGGTGTTGCTCAAGAAAGAGCGCAGCACCGTCGTCGAAGTCGTCCTGGGCGCGCTCCAGTCTGATCTCGCCAACGCCGTGCGCGCCGAGATGGGCAACCCCGCGCCGGTGAAGCTGCTGCGCGACGTGAAGCCCGAGGTGCTCTCGATCGTTCGCTGGAAGCTGGAAGACGCGATGCGCAGCAACGCGCCGCAGGTCGGCAGCTTCCGCTTCACCGATCTCTCGATGATGCAGCAGCGCGAGATCCTCGCGGTGGCCGATCGCATGGGAGCGCGCGTGCTCGCGACCGCGGTAGCCGGCCTGGCCGACGAAGATCGCGTGGCCTTCTTCGCCAAGCTGCCCCCCGATCAGCGCGTGCTCGCGCAGCGCGCCGCCGAAGCGGGCGCCACGCGCAGGCTGACGGAGAAGGACGCCAAGCTCGTGCTCGAGATGCACGGTGCGCTCGAGAACCCTTCGCTGGGCATGCGCAGCGCAGGCATTCAGCGAATCATTCGCGCCTGCTACGCGCAGTCGCCCGACTTCGCGCAGCGGTTCGCCGAGCGCCACCAGGGTGACATCGGCAAGCTGCTCAACCGCTGGCTGCGCGAAGAGAAGGGCAAGCCCATCAAGGGTGACGGCGGCCGACTCGACATCGTCGAGCAGATCGAGCGCCTGGCGCAGAAGGGCATCATCGATCGACCGATGCGCTTGCCGCCCCCGATGAAGGCGCCTCCCGCGCCGCCGATGCTCCGGCCGCCCCCGGGCAGCGCCGCGCCATCCAACCCGCAGTCGAAGGTGCTCGTGGCACCGCCCGCCCGCCGTTCGACCGGGTCGGTGGCCCAGGCCCCGGCGTTGCCGTCTGCACCGCGGAGCCGGCCGATCGCCGCTGCACCCGGTGTCGCCCCTCGTCGCGATTTGATGGCCGATCGCGAAGCCCGTCGTGCAGGCGCTGCGGGCTCGGGGGTGGTGCCCAGCCTCAAGCCCGGCGCCCGGCCGACGGACTCGCAGGTCAGAGCGCAGCGCGTGCTGCGCGACGGCAAACCGTTGCCCAACGATCCGCTTGAGACCCGCCCGCCGCAGCGGTCCCAGTCGTCGCCGGTGTCCGCGATTCCTAAGCGCAGGGAACCGCCCGGTTCGACGGGCAGCACCACCAATCCCCAGCGATCTCCGGTGCTCAAAGGTCCAGGTCGTGGACCGGCCGGTGGTTCGCGTTAGAGTAGTGGCCGATGGATGACGGGCCGCGCGACGAACGAAGACCTTCAGGTGGTGCACCCCGGGTGATCGGTAAGGTCATCAGGGGCGCTGACAGTGGGGAGATCTCTCCGCTGGTTGCTGCGGCTCCGCCCAGTGGCGGTGGTGCGCCGCCGCCGCGCCGAGGCGTGGTCAACGCGGAAGAGTACGAAGCCAAGACCACCGCCAAGGGCATCATCGCCGAGGCCCAGGCCCGCGCCGAAGAGATCAAGGCCGAGGCCCTGCGCTTCAAAGAGGAAGTCTTCGCCAAGGCGCGCGACGAAGCGAAAGCCGACGTGCAGGCCCGCCAGGCCGAAGAGCTCGCGCGCGCCAAGATGCAGGCAGGTCAGATCATCGCCGACAGCGAAAAAGACGTGCTCGACCTCGCCCTCAAGGTCGCCGCGAAGATCATCAGCCGCGATCTCGAGCGTGACCCCGAGCTGGTGATGGAGATCATCGCCAGCTGCACTGAAGCCGCCCGCAGCTCGAAGGCGATGATCATGAAGGTGCACCCCGAAGACGGCAAGCTGCTGCGCGAGAAGAAGCCGCGGCTCATCGAGCTCATCGGGCGCGCGGTCGACATCTCGATTCGCGACGACGCCGAGGTCGAGCGCGGCGGCTGCATCATTCAGACCGAGTACGGCACCATCGACGGCCAGATCCGCACCCAGTTCGAGATGCTGCGCAACGTGTTGATGCCGGCCGACGCGCGAAAAGAAGTGAAGTGATGGCCATCGATCTCCGGCGCTACGCCGACCTCGTCAAGACGACCCAGACCGTGCGCGTACGCGGCCGGGTCACCGAGCTGACGGGCCTGGTGATCAAAGCCGCGGTGCCCAACGTGCGCATCGGAGAGGTCTGCCTCATTCGCAGCGGCCGCTCTGAAGTGCGCGCCGAGGTGGTCGGGTTTCAGGGCGAGACCGTGATGCTCATGCCGCTGGGCGAGCTCATCGGCATCGGCCCTGATTCAGAGGTGGTGCCCACCGGCCGGCCGCTGATGGTCTGGGCCGGCGACGGGTTGCTCGGGCGCGTGCTCAACGGCCTGGGCGAGCCCATCGATGGCCGGCCGCTGCCCACCGAAACCATGATCCCCTGGGCGGTGGACCGCGATTGTCCAGACCCGTTCAAGCGCCAGCGCATCACCCGGCCTCTCTCATTGGGCGTGCGGTGCATCGACGGCCTGCTCACCGTGGGCGAAGGCCAGCGCATCGGCCTCTTCGCAGGCTCCGGCGTCGGTAAGTCGACCTTGATGGGCCAGATCGCGCGGCAGACTTCCGCGGAACTCTCGGTCATCGCGCTCATCGGCGAACGTGGCCGCGAAGTTCTGGAGTTCATGGAAGACGCGCTCGGCGAAGAGGGCATGAAGCGCTCCGTCGTGGTGTGCGCCACCTCCGATCAGCCCGCGCTCGTTCGTCTGCGCGCAGGCTACGTGGCCACCGCCATCGCCGAGTACTTCCGCGAGCGCGGGGGCAACGTGCTCTTCATGCTCGATACGGTGACGCG
>JBKJSE010000081.1:0-8281 GCA_046595925.1 Archangium sp.
CACCGGTCCTCCCGAGCGGAGTCGAGGGAGTACTTCTGCCTCGCGCGGCAGGTCACCCCTCGACTTCGCTCGGGGGGAACGGTGCTGTTCCTTAGGAGCGGAGTCGAGGGATTACCTCTCGACTTCGCTCGGGGGGACCGGTGGTGGACCTATTTCACCAGTCTCCCAAAGGGAGAGGGGATCTCACTCGTCAGGGGATCCAGCGCACGCTTCGTTTGAGCCACGAGTTGCCGCCGCGGCCGTCACGCACCACGAAGTAGAAGTCGACGTCCTTCTCTTCGTCGTCGGTCGGGTCGGGGCGCCACTTCGAGGCGTGCCGTTCGCTGGCTCCGTCGAAATTGGTGCCGCCGGTCTCGTACGAGGTCATCGTGCCGCTGGTGGTCATCCAGGTGACCTTCCAGCTCTCGGTCAGCGCGACCGGCTTGAGCGCCAGGCTGGGCACCACGTACTTCTCTTCGAGCTCAGTGAAGTCCACCGGCGCGAGAGGAAATTCGGAGCGGCCCTTCACCTTCTTCACTTCACCTTCCGGCCACGGATCACCGTCGAATTGGAGGCCCGGCAGCTGGGGCGTCACGTTCTGCTTCATCTCGGGAAAGAGCTGGCAGGTGTAGACCATCAGCTTCTGCGCGAAGATCTTCTCGCCCGTGTCCGGGGCGGAGAGCTCGAGCACCACCGGCAAGCGGATGCCACCCAGGCCCTTGAAGGTGTCCTGATCGATCACCTCGAACAGCAGAGGCGTGCTCGTCGCCTCTGTGCCGCCGTCGAGAATCTGGATGCCGGGCCTGATGGGTTTCCTGGTTCTGAACTCGCCCGCGGTCGTCTGCCCGCTCTCCAACTCCACGAAGTCGCCTTCATTGTTGCAGTCGCGATCACCACGATTCGCACACGCCAGCAGGCGGTAGTCGAGCATGCGCCCGTTGCCTGCCGGATCCGCGATCAAGGCGGAGAACTCGATCTCGGTCGACGCGTACGCCGCGAGGAGCAGGAAGACCTGCGGGGGCACCGCGACCCCGCCATCGGGCGTGCCACCATCAGCCGCCCCGGCCAGGGCGCCCAGCAGCAGCTGCGCATTGCAGCCGGCCATCAAGACCTCGGGGGGTTCCATGCGCATGCCCAGCACGCGGAGATCGTGCACGTTGGTCGGGTTGTCCTGCGGGGTGACGCAGCCGGCGAGCATCGCCACGCAGAGCGACAGAATCGTGTTCTTCATAGCGAGGCCTTGATGCCGATCACCGGGAGGAAAGGAATGCCGGGCACGTCGTATTCCTGCCGCTGCCGGTAGTCGGTGAACGACGCCTCGACGTTGGCCTGGTTGTAGACGTTCTGGACGTCGAGATAGACGCTGAGCGTCCAGGTCTCGAAGAGGAAGTTCTTGTCGAGGCGCAGGTCGAGCTGGTGAAAATCTTTGATCTTGCTCGCGTTGGTCGCGCCGAACTGGCCCGAGTAGTTGTTCGAGTCAGCCTGGTAGATGTCGAACTGATGCAGCAGCGCGGTCTTCGGGCGGCCGGTCACGTAGCGGAAGCGCGCTCCGAACTCGAAGCCCCAGGGAAGTTTGTAGCTGCCGACCGCGGTCAGGATGTGCGTCTGATCGAACGTGCTCTGAATGTAGTCGCGGCCTGAACCCGCCCGACGTTCTTCCGAGCGGTTGAAGGTGTACGCGATCCACCCGAAGAAGTTCTTCGAGACCTCGTGGCGCAACATCACCTCGAGGCCGTAGGCGCGCCCGAGCCCTAAGTTCGCCGCGCGCGTGGTCGTCACGCTGCCGTCGTCATTGACCGTGGTGGTGCCCGGCGAGACCACGTTGTCGTAGCGGCGGTTGTAGAAGCCGGTGAGGTCCAGGTTGATGAAGTCGGTGAACTTGTGCGCCACGCCCAGCGAGCTCTGAAAGGCGCGCTCGTGCTTGAGGCCCGGCGTGCCGAACGGAGGCGGTTCCATGTCGGTGCCCGCGGGCGGCTGCGTGTAGAGGCCGATGGAGCCCTTGAGCGAGGTGCTCTCGAGCAACTGCCAACGCGCCCACAACCGCGGGTCGACCGCGTCGCGCACCTGGCCGTTGATCACCGCGTGGCTGACGCGCACCCCCGGCGTCGCGGTGAACTTGCCGATGGAGAAGTCGGCCTCGGTGTAGAGCGCGCCGTCGAAGCTGCCGATCACCGTGTTGATCTGCTGCGTGCCGACCTTCGGCTCAGCGCCGGGGAAGCCGATGAACTGAACCCCGCTGAGCACCGGGAGCTCGGCCTTGCCCACCAGCGTCTGGTTGAAGATGTCGGCGCCCGCGCGCAGCGTGAAGAAGTCGCTGACCTCGATGCCGAGGTCGGCGCGCAAGCCGGTGATGTAGCGATCGACGTTGAGCTTGACGATGCCGAAGTCGACCTTCGCCAGATCGAGGCCGAGGTAGGGCGTGAGCTTGAAGGTGGTGTTGCCGCCCCGGTAGTTCCAGGTGCCGATCACGCGGTGAAACGTGGTCTGCGTCTCGAGCGAGAGGTCGACGTTGCGGCCGCCACCGGTGGCGATGATCTTCAGCGTGTCGTCAGAACCGAAGGCGAACAGCGAATAGCTCGACTGCCCATCGACCAGCTTCTCGCCCTTCTTGCCGCCGACGTCGATGCGCACCTGGTAGTCCCAGTACGCGGGCAGCACGAGCAACGAGCCGCCGGCAGGATCTTTCGGGAGCACCAGCGGCAGCAGCACGTCGATGTAGCTGCGGCGCGCGGAAGCAGCGACCGAGACGTCTTTGGTCACCGGCACTTCCACGAAGAGGCTGGTGTCGAGCAGGTCGACCTTCGCCACGCCGTGCCAGGTGTCGGCCGCTCCACGGCGGCTGGCCACGTCGACCACGCCACCGACCGCGCGGCCGTAGCGGGCGCCGAAACCGCCGGGGAAGAAGTCGACCCGATCGAGGAACTCGCCGTTGACGATCGAGGGACCACCGGCGAGATGGAAGAGCAGCGGGATCTCGACGCCGTCGAAGAAGGTGAGCGTCTGGTTGGGGTTCGCGCCACGAACGATCAGCTGCCCCAGGCCGAACGGCGCGCGGGCCACGCCGGGGAAGTTCTGAATGACGCGAATGGGGTCGCCGAAGGTACCGGGGATCTTCTGAATCTCAGCGCGGGACAGCGTGCGGCGAACGACCTCTTTTTTCTCCTTCGAGTCGCGCACCACCGTCGTGAAGCCACTGGGCCTGGGCAGCACGTAGTACTTCACCTCTTTGACTTCGTTGGGCTCGAGCGGCTCCTTGGTCTTGAAGACCTCGAAGTCGGCAGCGGCCACGCGCACCTCACAGATGCCAGCGGGCACCTCGAGGGCGAACTTGCCGTTCTCGTCGGAGTAGGTCTCGCGCTCAGGCGCGTTGTCGCAGCGCACGATGGCGCCCGGCACGAAGCCGCGGCTGCCACGGGCGTAGAGCTGCCCTTCGAGCTTCGCCATCGCGCCGGCGTCGGGCACCTCTTCCACGCCCGCGTCGACCACCTGGAGCACGAAGTTGTAGACGTATTCGACCTGCACGGCCGCTGGGGTGAAGTCGACCTCGGCGGGGGTGAAGACGAACCGCAGCACCGCCGCCTTCGCGGCTTCATCGAAGCCGTCACCTGCAGGGCCGGTCACCACCGCTTCGCTCACCAGGCCATCAGCCCCGATGGTGATCATCAGCTTCACCTGCGCCGTACGCCCCGATTTCTCAGCTTCTGCGGGGTATTGCGCTTCGATGAAGGTGACCAGCGTGGGGGCCCTGGTGAGCACCGGAAGGTGAACTCCGGCATCGACCTCCTGGCGGCGCACCGTCTCTTCGAACGCGAACGAAGGCGTCGCGACCAACCCAACCAACACCCAGAAAAGATGGAAGCGACTCACTGGGTTTGAGGAATAGCGGAGCGTGGGTCGAAAACAAACCATGGGGATGAGTCTCAAGTGCGCGGAAGCTCGCCGGCGGGGGAGTGGCACGGCGGGTGCTCTGTAACGGGTCTCACCGGAGGGAACACCATGAAGAACAGCAAAATGCAGGGCCGCCGACCGATGCCGAAGATGCGCAACAAGATGAAGGTCACCGTCGAGGCGAAGACGTTGACCGTGGGCGACCTCATCTCGGCCGCGTTCGACGCGCTGGGTGACCCCCACCAGGTCATGCGCGTGCTCGGCTCTGCGCGCCTCTCGGAGCGCGTGGGCCGCAAGCTCGTCTTCATCTGAAGTGACGTGTGGTAGGTCCACGCCCATGGCGCTCGACCCCAGGCTGCTCGAGATTCTTGCGTGCCCTGAAGACAAGGGCTCGTTGTTGTTCTTCGCGACCGAACAGGTGCTCTACAACCCGCGCCTGAAGCGAAAGTATCGCGTCGAGAACGACGTCCCCCAGATGCTCATCGAAGAAGCCAAACCCGCCGACGCCTCGGAGCATGAGCGCTTGCTCGCGCTCGCCCAGCGTGACGGCGTGAAGCCCAACTTCTGAGCCTCCGTTCGTACCGAGAGGCTTGGCGGAAATAGGAATTGAGAACCTCACCGGTCACACTTGCCGAGCGAAACAGAGGTAATCCCTCGACTGCTCTCCTCAGCAACAGCACCGTTCCCATCGAGCGAAGTCGAGGGGTCACCTGCCGCGCGGCGCAGGTGGCATCTCCACTGCGCTCGATGCGAACGGTGGGTCTGGAAGCCGGTCCCCTGCTCGGGATGACCTCGTGATCGACACCCATTGCCACCTCGACGTGCCCCGCTTCGACGCGGACCGCGACGGCGTTCTGGAACGCGCGTGGGCCGCCGGGGTGACCGGCCTGGTGATTCCCGCCATTGGGCCGACTTCGTGGGAGCCCCTGCTCTCCTGGCCTCAGCGCGACGCGCGGGTGCAGGTGGGCCTGGGTATTCACCCCCAGCTGCTCCCGTCGCTGCCTGAGGCCGACGACGAGCGGCACCTCGCCTTTCTCGACTCCCTTCTCCCCGGAACCGCCATTGCTGTCGGCGAATGTGGGCTCGATGGACCCAGCGAAGCGGGTGCGCCGATTGAGCGTCAACTGCGGGTTCTGCACGCGCACTTCGAACTGGCGAAGAGGCACGGGCTGCCACTTTTGGTGCATTGCTACCGAGCTCATCCCCACCTTCAACGGTACCTGAAGGACCACGCGGTCCCGGAAGCGGGATTGTTGATGCACAGCTATTCAGGGTCGGCCGATCTGACGCCGTTCTACGTCAAGGCGGGCTGTCACTTCTCGTTCGCAGGGCCGGTGAGTTTCCCGGAAGCGCGGCGGCCGCTGGAGGCGCTCAAGAAGATCCCGCTCGAGCGTTTGATGGGCGAGACCGACGCGCCTGATCAGGCCCCGCACCCTCATCGCGGAGAGCGCTCCGAGCCGCAATACCTGCCGCTGATCATCGACTCGATGGCCACGTACCTCGGGGTCGAGCTGCGCGAACGGACTACCGAGAATGCGCGCCGCTTCTTCCGGTGCACCTTCGAGTCGCGCTAGAGGGGCGTGATGCAGCTCGCGACCGCCGTGGAAGTTCCCCCCGTTGAAGTCCTCGAGAAGCCTTTCCGCCTGCACCGGCGTTTCGATCGCACGGGGCGACTCATTGGCGATACCGGCATGCGAAGGCTTCAAGACGCGCACGTGGTGGTCTTCGGCCTGGGCGGCGTGGGCAGCTACACGGTCGAGGGCCTGGTGCGCAGCGGCGTGGGCAAGCTGACGCTGGTCGACTTCGACGTGGTCTGCGTGACGAACTCGAACCGCCAGTTGCACGCGACGGTGAGCACCGTCGGCAAGGGCAAGGCCGACTTGATGGCGCAGCGCTGCAAGAGCATCAACCCCGAGTGCGATGTGACGCCGGTGAAGGAGTTCTACCGGGAAGAACTGTCCGAGCAGCTGCTCGCGGGAAAGATCGACTACGTCGTCGACGCGATCGACAACATCAAGGCGAACCTCCACCTGCTCAACGAGTGCGTGAAGCGCGGCATCCCGGTGGTGAGCTCGATGGGCGCGGCAGGCCGGCTCGACCCGACGTACATTCGCGTGGACGATCTGTGCGAGACGCACATGGATCCGTTCGCCAAGGACGTCAGGAAGCTGCTCAAGCGCAAGCACGGCATCGACACGAACAAGCCGACGGGCATCACCGCGGTGTTCTCGATCGAGCCGCGGCGCGATCCGTTCGACCTCAAGTACGACGAGGCGTCGGGCGGCTTCATGTGCGTGTGCCCTCACGGCGAGAACGAGTTCCACTCGTGTGAGCACCGCAATCAGATCGATGGTTCGGTCGCGTACGTGACGTCGATCTTCGGCATGCACATCGCCGGCGTCGCCATTCGCCGAATCGCGCAGGGCCGCTAGCTAGGTCAGCTTCGCCAAAGCGGCGCCCAGATCGACCTTCAAGGTCAGCACCTCAGCCATCGGATCACCGACGGCCTCGAGCCGCGCGATCGCGTTCTTCAAAGTGAAAGTCCGGGCTGTCAGCCCGCTGACGACCTCGCTCCAAAGCAGCGGCATCGACACCGGCGCACCCTCTTGAGCCCGAACACAGAACGGGCTCGCGATCAGCTTCCCCTGCCCGTTCTGCAGCGCATCGACGTACACGCGCCCGTGCCGCCTGGGGATCGCGCGCTCGAGCGTGGAGATCTTCGGAAAGTCCGCGACGAGCAACTGCGACAACAACTCTGCCAGCTGCTTCGCGCCCGCATGATCCAACTGCCCTGCGAGCGGAATGAGCACGTGCAGCCCATTCGCCCCGCTCGTCTTCACGTACGTCGGCAGGCCCGCCCGTTCACACCGCTCATGAAGCGCGCGCGCCAGAATCATCACGTCTTCGAACGGCGCCCCCTTCGGGTCGAAGTCGATGACGGCCCAGTCGGCCTTGTCGAGTGAACCCACTCTGCTTGCCGGAATGTGGAGCGGCAACGTGGCCAGGTTCGCGCACCACTCGAGCGTGCGCAGCTCGTCACAAACGATTTGATCGATGTCGCGTGCCTCCTCTTCATTGCGAACACGAATGGTGCGCACGAAGTCGGGCGCCTTCAACGGAGCCCCCTTCTGAAAGAAGCTCTTCCCGCGGATGCCATCAGGATACCGGGTGAGCATCAGCGGCCGGTCGACCAGATACGGGAGCAGCCACTTCGAGACCTGCCGGTAATACTCGACGAGCTCGCCCTTGGTGATGCGGTCTTCGGGGAAGAGCACCTTCTGGGTGTTGGAGATCTTCGGAGCCTGCGCCGCCTGAGCGGGTGCCGGCGCGTGCCCAAAGTTCGGCGTGGGACACTCGGTGGGCAGCTTGTCTTCCCGGAACCGTAAAAACGCCGGCTCCCGAATCGACATCCCTTCCGGCCAGTTCTTGAAGCGCACCTCGATGACCAGCTGCGGGCTGCACCAGCGCGCTTCCTTCTCCCTGGGTACTTCCCCGATGCAGGGCGGCGCCTTGAGCGTGGTGGCTTCGAGCAGCGGGCGAATGCTCTCACCGATCTTCGGCGTGATGCCCGAGCCGACCTTGCCAGCGAAGACGAACTGCAGACCATCCCAGGTCGCGAGGTAGAGCGCGTTGAAGTCGTCGGCGTACCCAATCACCGCGAAGTCGGCGACGTGCTTGAGCGCGATCTTGAGCCAGGTGGGGTTGCGGCCACCGCGGTACGGCGCCGAGAGATCCTTCGCGACGATGCCTTCGAGCTGCTGACCGCGCACGGCGTCGAGCAGCGCTTCGCCCTCTCGCTCCACGTACTCGACGGGCAAGACGCGCTCGAGCTTCGGCACACGCGCCATCAGGCGGGCTTTGCGCTCCCTCAACTTCAGCGCCCGCAGATCAGCGCCTTCGTCCATCAGCAGATCGAACGCGAAGAAGACGGCAGGGTTTGCGCGCATGCCCATGTCGATCTCCCGCTGACCGGTCAGGGTGCCGCGGGTGAGCAGGCGCTGGAAGATCGGTTTGCCCTGTTCATCTTGAATGACCAACTCACCATCGACGATGAAATCGCCCCCGGGAATCTGCTCGAGCGCGGTGACGATCTCAGGAAACTGGCGAGTGGCCTCCCTGCCTCTGCGGAGAACCAGGCGGACCTTGCCCCCGATGCGTTCGGCCAGCAGCCGAAAGCCGTCGAACTTCAGCTCGAAGCCCCAGCCGTCCTTCGTAAAGGCCGTGGGCCGCGCTTCCGCGAGTTGCAAGACGATGTCGTCGGCAGTCATTTTGGAATCAGCCACTTGGGGGTACGGTAACAACCATGGCCGCACGTGCGATGGGTACAGGAACGATCAGCTTCGGGCTGGTCAATATCCCGGTGAAGGTGTTCTCCGCGAACAACACCATCGAGAAGATCAGCTTCAACCAACTG
>JBKJSE010000446.1:0-14727 GCA_046595925.1 Archangium sp.
CACCTCCGATCAGCCCGCGCTCGTTCGTCTGCGCGCAGGCTACGTGGCCACCGCCATCGCCGAGTACTTCCGCGAGCGCGGGGGCAACGTGCTCTTCATGCTCGATACGGTGACGCGTCTGGCGCGCGCCCAGCGTGACATTGGCCTTGCCATCGGTGAGCCGCCGGCACGCCAGGGGTACCCTCCGTCGGTCTTCTCGATGCTCCCGCGCATGATGGAGCGCACGGGTAATTCAGAGAAGGGCAAGTGCACCGCCATCTACACGTGCCTCGTGGCCGGCGGTGACATGGAAGAGCCCATCGCCGACGAAGTGCGCGGCATTCTCGATGGTCACTTCATCTTGAACCGCGCCATCGGTGAACGAAACCAGTGGCCCGCGATGGACGTGCTCGCCTCGCTTTCACGCGTGATGAGCCAGATCGTCTCGAAAGAGCACAAGAAGGCCGGCGGTAAGCTGCGCGAGACGCTCTCGACCTACGAGAAGCAGCGCGACCTGATTCTGCTGGGCGCCTACCAGTACGGCACCGACCCGCGCACCGACTACGCCATCGACAAGTACGACCAGATCATCGGCTTCTTGAAGCAGGACACCCACGAGAACTGCCCGTTCGAAGAGACCGTGCAGCGCCTGGTGGACATGTTCGCAGACGCTGCCGAGTGATGTAGGTGTCGGCCTGACTTCATGTCGCACCACAGCGGTGGGGCCCGTGTAAGCTCTGGCCGCCATGCCTCCGTATCGACTGCAGGTCCTGCTCGACATCCGCACCAAGGCTGAAGACGCCGCGAAGGACGCGTTCGCAGAGGCGCTCAAGGCCGCCGACAAGGAAAAGAAGCAGCTGGCCAGCATGACCCAGCAGCTCGAGCGCATGAAGGTCGAGCGCAAGGCCAAGGTGCAGGCCTTCCTTCAAGAGATGACGGCCAAGGGCGGCGGCATCACCGCCTTCCAGCAGATGGGCCGCTTCGAGCAGCGCCTGAAGGACGAAGAAGCCCAGTTCATGCTCGACATCGAGCGGCAGAAAGAAGTCGTCGTTCAGGCCGACGCGCTGGTCGAACAGCGCCGGGCCGAGATGGCTGAAGCCGCGAAAGAAAAGAAGGCGATCGAGAAGAACAAAGAGACCTGGGCCAAAGAGGTCAAGAAAGAGCGCCAGACGAAGGAAGAAGCCAACCAGGAAGAAATCGGGGCCGTGCTTCACCTCGCTCGCACCCGCCGGGAAAACTCATGAGCCGCGTCGACGACGATCGAGATGCCGCCCGCGTCGCAGCCCGGCTTGCCGAAGCCAAGCGCACGCAGGAAGGCCAGAAGACCAAGAAGGCGGCCGAGAACAACGCGTTCTCCAAGCTGGTGGCCGGCCAGAAGCAGGAAGCCCAGGTCAAGTCTGAGGGCAACCTCGCGCGCAGCGCCATCGCGCAGATGCTCGAGGCCGCCGAGGCGGGCCACGCTGACGAGTCGAAGCACCTCGAGCAGGGCGCGCAGGGCACGCAGCAGGAATCGGCCTTCAAGTCGAAGCTCGGCAGCAAGGGTCAAGAGCAGAAGGTCGCGCAGAACTCGCGCTCCGATGGGCAGCAGACCGCGCAGGTCAAAGAGCAGGGCGATCAAGGCCTCTCGCAGACCGCGAACAGCCGGCAGGCCGATCAGTCGGGCAATGCGAAGGCGGCGCAGAGCCGCAGCGGCGACGCGAAGGTCGGCCGCGAGCGGTTGGAGGAGCGCAAAGAAGCCGGTGAGAGCAGCGGCGCCTCGAGCGCTGCGGGCGGTGTCTCGAGCAAGGGTGAGAAGGGCGACATCAAGACCGACTCCGACAAGGGCGGCGGTCAGCAGGGCGGCGGCGGCAAAGATGGCAAAGACGGAGCGGCCGCGGCCAACCCCGGCTTCCGCTTCAACCCCGCGCTGATGGCGCCGATGTCGGTGGCCAAGCCCAGGGAAGCCACGGGCTCGGAGCGCCTGCGCAAGGTGGCCAACGAGCTGGCGCAGAAGATCGTCGAGAAGGTGCGCATCGGCACCAACGCGATGGGCAAGACCGAGTTCCAGATCGATCTCAAGGGCGACGTGCTCGCCGGTTTGTCCGTGAAGGTGTCTGCGAAAAACGGAAAGATCTCGGCCGTGTTCTCCGGCTCCGACAAAGAAGTGCTCAAGCTCATCGAAGAACAGGGTGAAGCGCTCAAGGCAGCGCTCGGCGCCCGTGGTTTGACCCTCGAAGACTTCAAGACCGAGGCGCGGTGAGTTCACGGACGACGGGCAAGTCGCCCGAGCAGACGATGATGATCAAGGCGCCCACGTTCTCCAAGTCGGGGCGCGCGTGGCGGCCCTTCGTCTTCAGCAACCTCGAGAAGGTCAGCAAGCGTCACGCGCAGCTGGTGAAGAACCTCGAGTGGATGCTGCCCAACGTGCGCTCGACCGGTGAGGTGTCGAGCTCGGTGCGCAAGCGCCTGCAGGAAATGCTCGAAGAGCCCGTGTCCGTGCAAGCCGAGTACGTGCACGTCGTGCCGATGTCGCAGCTGCAGCACTACATCGGTGAGACGACCTTCCTCGCGGTGCTCGCGCCCCAGCCCAACAAGACGCGCGGGCTGCTCGAGGTCGAGCTGGGGCTCGCTCACCACGCCATCGACATGTTGCTGGGCGGCGCCGGTGAGTCCGTCGCGTTGCGCCCGCTGACCGACATCGAAGAGGGCGTGATGACCTACGTCATCATCGAGACGCTCAAGGCGCTCTCGCCTTCGCTCGACCCCTCGCTGCCCAAGCTGCGCATCGAGGGCGTGGTGCGCGGCTTCGAAGACATTCGCGGGCTGATTCCCGAGACTGAAAATCTGGCGGTCGTGCAGCTCAAGGCCGTCTTCGGCAGCCACTCTGGCTACCTGCGCCTGGTGATCCCCGAAGAGGTGCTCGCGACGGCGAACCCGCCCGCTGACGCTGCCGTGCGCCGCGCGCGCAGGGCCGCTGACGCCGAAGCGCACCTCACCCGCCTGAGCAACGTGAAGACCATCGTGCGCGCGGAGATCGGCATGGTCGAGGTCACCGGCGCCGAGCTCTCACAGCTGCGCGAGCGCGACGTGGTGCTGGTGGACCAGCTCAGCTGCCGCCCCGATCAAGGCGAGGGTGGTACGGCGAAGCTCAGGGTCGGTTACGGGCGGGCAGGGCACCTCGACGCGGAGATCGTGGTCGAGAAGGGCCGCTACAAGGCGAAGGTGACCGGCATCAGTCTCGGCGGGCCGCCGCCGCCCGAGGGCTCCGACGCGTCGGCCAAAGAATCAGCGGCTGAAGCACCGTTGGGCGAGGATGAGGACGAATCGACCACACCTGGTTCAATTCGAGGGAGAAACGACGTGGACGACGCACAGGGCGCCGGTGGCGCCGACCTGATGAACGACATCCCCCTGCAGATCCTGGTCGAGCTCGGTCGCGTCTCGACCACCGCCGAAGAGGTAGTGGCCCTCAAGGTCGGGCATGTGTTCGACTTGAACCGGGTTGCGGGTGAGCCGCTCGATCTGTCAGTTCAGGGCAAGGTCGTGGCGCGGGGAGAACTCGTCGAAATCGACGGAAACCTCGGCATCCGGATCCTCTCGCTCGCAGGGTGACCTCGCCTCACGCGTCGGGTACCGTGCGCCCGTGCTTCGGTTGCCGGTCTCCCTTCTTTTCGTTGCGCTGATGGCTGCCCCCGCGGCGTGGGCCGAAGAGACCGTGGCGGCGCCTCCCGTCGTCGCGCCCGCGCCGCCCAACGTGGCGCCCGAACCGAGCCCACTTCCTCGCGACGAAGCGAACCGGCTGGCCGAACCCGAGATCCCGAGGTCCGATCCGCCGGAGCTCGCGGTGGAAGACTTCAGCCTCGGGTGGACGCTCCTTCGCACCATGATCGTGTTGGCGATCGTGGTCGCGCTCGCCTACCTCACCCTCAACATCGGCCTGCGAAGGTTGCTGGGCATTCGCGCGCCGCTCGGCACCTCGGTGGTGACGGTGCTCGAGCGCGTCACGCTGGATCAGAAGCGTTCGTTGTTCGTGATCGAAGCGGGCGGCGAGGTGCTGCTCATCGGCGGTGGCGACAGCGGGCTGTCGTTGATCTCCAAGCTCGATCGCACCGTGATCGACCAGGCGCGCACCCAGACCTCGTCTCCGGTGCAGCTCAGCCCGTTTCTTCGCAAGCTGCTGGGCCGCAAAGAGCCGGCAACTCCCCCGCCTGCGCCTGACCTGGACGGAAAATCGTGACGACACGTCTCTCCACCCCCCTGCGCGCGAAGCTGTTCTTGTTCTCGGCCGCGCTCCTGCTGCAGCCCGCGCTCGCCTTTGCTCAGAAGAAGGGCCGAGGGGCAGCGCCTTCGGCGGTCGACGTCGGCGACGTGCCGCTCTCGGGCGGCGATTCGTTCGCCAACAAGCCGCTGGTGCTGATGATGGCGCTGGCGGCGATGAGCCTGGCGCCGTTCGTGCTGTTGATGGTCACCAGCTTCGTGAAGATCTCAGTGGTGCTCTCGATCGTGCGCTCCGCGCTCGGCACACAGCAGATTCCGCCCACGCAGGTGATCACCGGGCTCGCGACGATCCTCACCGTCTACATCATGTCTCCCGTGGGTCAGGCGATGTTCCGGGCAGCCGACGCGACCGGCGTCACCCAGGAAGGAGGGCTCATGAGCGCCAAGACCGTCGACACCCTGGTGCAGGCGGCCAACCGCGCCAAGGAGCCCATGCGCGACTTCCTCTTGAAGAAGGTCACGCTCAAAGATCGCACGCTGTTCTATTCGCTCGCGCTCAAGCTGCGAAAACCCGAAGACCGCGTGGGCATCGGTGAGACCGACTTCCTCGTGCTGGTGCCTTCTTTCGTGGTCTCTGAGCTCAAAGAGGCGTTCCAGATCGGGTTCATGTTGTTTCTCCCGTTCCTGGTGATCGACATGGTCGTCGCGAACATCCTGCTCGCCCTGGGCATGCAGATGCTCTCGCCCACGACCATCTCGATGCCCTTCAAATTATTGCTCTTCGTGATGGTCGACGGTTGGTACCTGATCGCGAAGGGCCTCGTCATCGGGTACCTCTGACATGCACCAGCTCAACAACGTCATTCAGCAGGCGCTGATCCTCGTGCTGGTGGTCTCGGGGCCGCCGATTCTCCTCTCCCTGGTGATCGGCTTCATGGTCTCGGTCTTCCAGGCGGCCACGCAGATCCAGGAGCAGACGCTCTCGTTCGCCCCCAAGCTGGTGGTGATCTTCGGGGTGTTGGCGCTGGCCGGCCCGTGGATGGGGTCGATGATCCTCCGCTACACCTTCAACATCTTCGATCGTTTCCCCGCGTTGATCGGGCACTGACGAGCCATGGGCGCAGCTGAAGCTCAAGAACTGGTCGCCGCGCTCAGACACGAGCTGGGCATTCAGCTCGACTTCACCCAGATCCTCCTCGCGTTCGCGTTGTTGATGGCGCGCGTGCTGCCGGTGGTCATTCTCACCCCGTTCCTCGGCGGCGAGACCGTGCCCCAGGAAGTGAAGCTGGGCCTGGGCGTGATGATCGGCATGGTGCTCTACCCGGTGCTCATCGCGCAGGTGCGCGAGATACCCATCAGCGCGGTGTTGTTCATCGCCCTGATGCTCAAGGAGCTGTTCTTGGGGCTGACGCTCTCGTTCATCGTAGGCCTGGTGTTCGACGCAGCGAACTCGGCAGGCACGTTGATCGACTCGATGTCAGGCACCAACCAGGCGCAGTTGATGGTGCCTCAGATGGGCCAGAACGCGTCGCTCTTCTCGAACCTGCAGCTGCAGATGACCACCGTGCTCTTCCTCACGCTGGGCGGTCACCACATCGTCTTCCAGGTGTTCGGCGAGAGCCTCACCCAGATTCCGCTCGATCAGTACCCGCGCTTCAGCCACGGCACGTGGGGCTTCTTCGAGACGATCCTGCGCATCTTTGGAGACATGATCCGCATCGCGCTGGCGCTCGCCTCGCCGGTGTTGCTCGCCACCTTCATGGTCGACCTCGCGCTGGGCATGATCAACCGCGTGGCGCCGCAGGTGCAGGTCTTCTTCGTGGCCATGCAGATCAAGCCCGTGGTCAGCGTGTTGATCATGGTGACCGCCATTCACCTCATCACCGAGCGGCTCATCGGAGAGTACGGGGTGATGTTCCGCTGGCTCAGGCGCGCCTTCGAGCTGCTCTCGTGAGGGGGCCTCGTGTCTGAAGGTGGCGACAAGACAGAGGAACCGTCTCAAAAGAAGATCGACGACGCCCGCAAGAAGGGCAACGTCTGGAAGAGCAAAGATCTGTCGGGCGTCTTCGCGCTCGCCGTCGCGATGAGCGTGGTGGGCGGCACGTGGGACGCGTTCGAGACGCGCATCAAGCAGCTCTTCCTCTTCGGCGTCGATCACATCGCGCACCCCGACGATCTCGCGCTGGCCACCACGCAGCTGATCTACCTCTCGCTTGAGGCGCTGCTGCTCACCTGCATTCCCATCGCGTTCTCCGCGGCGATCGCCGGTGGCCTGATGGAATTTCTTCAGGTCGGCGCGTTGCTGGCGCTCGACGCGGTGATGCCCAAGATGGAGAAACTCAACCCCATCGAGGGCCTCAAGAACCTGATCGGCAAGAAGCAGCTCATCGAGCTCTTCAAGTCGATGTTCAAGCTCAGCGTCACGGGCTACGTGGTGTGGGGCGTGGTGCACGACGCGATGCGGCTCGTGGTGTCCACCATCGAAGGTGACGCGGCGATCACCATGATGGTGATGGGCGAGCTCGTCACGCGCATCTGCAAGAAGGTCATTCTGATGTTCGTGGGCTTCGCCATCTTCGACGTCTGGTGGCAGCACAAGAGCTACATGAAGGACCAGATGATGTCGAAGGACGACGTCAAGAAGGAATACAAGGAATCGGAAGGCGACCCGCACCACAAGGCCAAGCGCAAGGAGCTCGCGCACGAGCTGCTGGAGAGCGCGCAGATGGACTCGGTCAAGGGCGCCGACGTGATCGTCACCAACCCCGATCACGTGGCCATCGCGCTCAAGTACGACAAGACCAACGACGGCGCGCCTCGCATCATCGCCAAGGGCATCGAGCTGCGCGCTGAAGGCATTCGTGAGCTCGCGCGGAAGTACGACGTGCCGATGCTGCGCAACGTGCCGCTGGCGCACGCGCTCTTGCGCATCGAGGTGAACCAGGAAGTGCCCGAAGAGCTCTACGACGCGGTCGCCGAGGTGCTCAACTTCGTCTACCAGCTCAAGAAGTCGGCTTGATCGAGGCCCCCTCGGGCGACCACGATGAGCCGATGACCTCGAAGCTCGATGCAGCCGTGCTCGATCAGGCGTGCGCCGTGTTGTCCGAAGGGGGCGTGCCGATGCTCGCGGTGCTCTCGCTCTACGAGCGGCTCGAGTCGGGTGAGCTCCGTGCGGTGTTTTCACAGTCGGCGGACGGCCAGGGGGTGCTGGTGGTCGACGATCGTGGCTCGTGGCGCCAGGTGGTGGCGGCCGGCGGGCCCGAGTCGGCGTTACTGGCAGGTCTCCACGAGCTGCGCAGCACCTCTGAGGCGCTCGTGTGGGACGAAGACTGCGTGAAGTTGGCGCCTGCCACGCTCGACGAGCTCGGCTTTCGGCTGCTGCTCCGCCAGGTCTTCACGCAGGACCTCTCGAAGGTGCCGCTCAATCAACCCGAGCCCGAAGGCCTCGAGGTGTCTCCTCTGGGCGACAGCGAGCTGGCCGAGTCACGCGCGTTGTTCGCCCGCACCCACGCGATGAGCGTGGAAGGGCTCTACGCCACGTTGCCGCGTGCTCCGACCGCCGAACACTGCGGCGTCGCCTTCGATGGCTATTTGAGCGGTGCGCTGGGCGTGCCCGTGCCTTCTGCCTGCGTGGTGATTCGCAACGAGGGCAGGGTGGTGGGGGTGATCTGCTGCGCCACTTCCGAGGAAAAGGACACCGGCACGCTGCTGGGTCTGGCGGTCGACCCGGCCACGCGGGGCAAGGGCCTCTCGCGGGTGCTGGTGCGAAGGGCTCAGCGGGCGCTGTACGCCGCCGGCTTCGGCAAGATGTTGTTCCTCACCACCGATCGCAATGCGCCGGTGCACCGGCTCTTCACGCTGGAAGAGATCGTCAAGACCCAGACCTTTCCTACCCGGCTGTGGTTGCGCAATCGGTAGCCCCCTTTTCGCGAAGGCCGTCTCGGGCGACACTGGGCGCCATGCCTGAAGATGCCGACATCGCCATTGCGCTCAAGTACGATCGCGAGAAGGACAACGCTCCGCGCGTCATCGCCAAGGGCATGCGGCTCAAGGCCGAGAAGATTCGGGAGATCGCAAAGCAGTACGGCGTGCCGTTCATGAAGAACACGACCCTCGCAGGCGCGCTGTACCGGGTCGACGTCGGGCAGGAAGTTCCCGAAGAGCTCTATGACGCAGTGGCCGAAGTGCTGAACTTCGTGAGCGCGCTGCAACAGCAGGCTGCCAACAAGAAGTAGGAGATTGCACATGGCGAAGATCGGACAACCGCAGACGCGCGCTCCAGCCTGGCCGTGGGGTGGCCCTCAGGGCGTACGCGAGAAGCTCGTCAACAAGGCGCAGCTCGACCGGAAGAACGTTCGCAAGAAGGGCGACCCCAAGAACCCCGCGCTCGCCTCCTCAGCGCTGCTCGACTCGATCGGCCCCGCGCGTTCTGCCGAAGAGATTCGCCTGCCGATGCCCCCGGGCCCCGCGGGTCACGACTCTGATCTCGAGGGCTACACCGATCGCGGGCCGCTCAACACGGTCGCCGAACGATTGGCCGAAGCGAACCAGGAAGCCATGCAGCGGGGCCTGGGCACCTTGCGCGCGCCCCCCGATCGCGTGGAGCGCCTCAAGTCGCTGCTCGCCCGCGAGTCGTCGATGCTCGAGCTGGTGGGCACGGTGAGCAACGACATGGCTGAGATCGAACGCCGCCGCCGCGAAGAGACGATGGAGGAGGGCTACTAAATGTCTGACGACGCGGCCCTCGCCCAGCGGCTTCAGAAGTGGGCCGACGGCAAGGCGACCCTCAAAGACGTGCGCGGGTACACCGATGAGGAGCTCTACTCAATCGCGCGCACCGGTTACTACTTCTACTACCAGGGCAAGGTGAACGAGGCCCGCACCGTCTTTCAGGGCCTCTACGCCATCAACCCGATGGATCCGTACTTCGCCAAGGCGCTGGGCGTGGTCGAGATGGCCGCGGGAAACCCCGCAGGCGCCGTGGCCGCTTATGACGTGGCCCTCAAGATCGCTCCGCAAGACGCCACGGCGTATCTGGGCCGGGCCGAGGTGAAGCTTCTTCAGGGTCAGAAAGCCCAGGCGATCGACGATTTGAAGCGCGCGCTCCAGTATTCGAAGCCCGAATCGGCTGAAAACATGAAGGTTTCCGCGATGATGGCGGTTCTCTCAAAAAAATAGAAAATGCCGAGGAAACTGCGCGAGCAGGCCATGCGATAACTCTGCAACTGCCGGGGAATAACTCTCCGGCATCACACGAAAGAAGAGGCTCACAATGGGTGGTGCACTTAAGTCTATCGGCGGTGCTATCGGTGGCGTCATCAAGCAGGTTGCCCCGTCGATCATCTCGGCGATCGCTCCTGCAGCCAGCAAGCTCCTCGGCGGCATCGCCGGTGACATCTTCCAGAAGGGCGCTGGCTTCATCAAGAACGCGCTCGCCGCTTCGCCCCTGCCCGGTCCCCTCAAGGCGATTGGCGAGAAGCTCCTCGGCAAGGGCCTCGAGAAGCTGACCCAGTTCGCGCAGGGCGGCATCGACAAGCTGATCCAGTCGCTCGGTGAGATGGTCACCAAGCGCTTCGCTCCCGGCGCCGGCAACATCGCGCTGCCCGGTCTCGACCAGCGCCAGGGCACCATCGCCGCCAACAACCCTGCCGCCCCGTCGTCGTCGTCCAGCGCCGCCACCGGCACGTCGTCGAGCGCCGCCACGGGCAGCACCGGAAGCTCGAGCCCCGCGGGCGCCAGCTCCAGCAGCAACCTTCCTCCCAAGCCGCTGACCGGCGAAGAGGCGAAGGACGTTGGCAAGCAGAACGAGTACAACCAGAAGATGTTCGACTATCAGCAGGCGATGTCGACCATGAACAAGTTCTGGGAAATGATGTCGACCGTGCAGAAGTCGCACGATTCGACCAAGGGCCAGCTCATCAGCAACCTGCGCGCCTAAGTTCGAGCGAAATTTCGAAATCTTCACAGGCTGGGAACCTCGGGTTCCCGGCCTTTTTTTTTGATGCCTCACGAAGACAGCTGTGGTGCAGTCCGCGCGCTTCGAATTCGAAATCACTCTGGGGAGACAGCACGATGAGCGAAAAGAAGAAGGAAGAGTTGACGATCGCCGAAGGCATGATTCCGGGCATCGAAGTGGTCAAGGAACCGACCCCCAACTGGGAAAAGCTCCTCTACACCCCCGAGCGCAAGGCTGCGTTTCAGAAGGGTGAAATGAACCTTCGCGACTACCACGCGATCAGCGGCCCCGAGATGCTGCAGATGGCGCTCATCGGTTTCCGTCTCTACGAGCAGGGCAAGTACAGCGAGGCGAAGACCATCTTCTCGGGTCTCATCTCGCTCGAGCCGACCGAGTCGTACTACCACACGGCGCTCGGGGCGGTTTTCCTGGCCGAAGAAGATCTCGAGATGGCGCGCGGCTACTTCGACGTGGCGATCAACCTGAACCCCAAGGAAGTCGCCCCCTACGTCAACCGCGGTGAAGTCAACCTGCGCGACGGCAAGATCCTCGAGGCCGCGGAAGACTTCGCGAAGGCCGTCGAGCTCGACCCCAAGTTCGAAGATCCGCTCACCCAGCGCGCCCGGGTGCTCGCCGCCGCCGCCCTCGAGATGATCGAGACGGTGACGAAAGACGAGTCGAAGAAAGACGCGGCCAAGAAGAAGTGAAGCGGTAGTCGATGACGCGCGGCTCGAAACCTGTCGAGATCGTCTACTACCCGAAGAAGGCGCGGGGGCCTGTGCCCAAGCGCATTCAGACGGTCGAGACGCTCGTCACCGAGGAACCCGGCGATCCTGATCGCCGGCCCTCTCGCAAGGGCCGCAAGACGTTGACCGATGAGACCGTCGATCCTGCCGAACAGGCGTTCGTCGATCTCACGCGGCTGGGCCACGAAGCGTTCGAGGCGGGCCGCGCTGCTGAAGCGCGGGTCGTCTTCGAGTCGCTGGTGGCGTTGGGTCGCAGAGACCCTTTCGCGCACACCATGCTGGGCACCATCTTGTTGGGGGCCAACGCCCTCGAGCAGGCGCTCGAGCAGTTCGAGGCCGCCCTGGCCATCGACCCGGACGATCTGGCAGCCCTGGTGTACCGGGGTGAGATTCGGCTTTCGCGGCGCAAGGTCGCGCGGGCCACGGAAGATCTCGAGCGGGCGGTCAAGCTGGGGCCCGCCTCAGATCCCTTCGTGGCCAGAGCCCGGAAACTGCTGACCCTGGCTCGCTCGAATCGCACGAGCTGAGCGCTTTGCGCTAGCCTCTCGCCCCTCATGGCTGCAGGTCCCGCAGGTTCAGGCAAAGGCTTCATCAACAAGTACTCGGACGTCGTCCTCGCCGTCGTGGTGATGGCGATCATCGGGATGCTGATCGTCCCGCTTCCGACGTTCCTGTTGGACATTCTCCTCACCATCAACATCAGCTTGTCGGTGATCATCCTGCTGATGTCGCTCTACATTCCGGGCGCTCTGCAGTTCAGCGTGTTCCCCACGTTGCTGCTGATCACCACGATGTACCGGCTGGCGCTGACCGTCTCGACGACACGACTCATCTTGTCGGTCGGCGACGCAGGCGAGGTGGTCTACGCGTTCGGTAACTTCGTGGCGCGCGGCAACTTCGTGGTCGGTGGCATCGTCTTCGTGATCCTCGTGATCGTGAACTTCATCGTCATCGCCAAGGGCTCTGAGCGCGTCGCCGAGGTGGCCGCCCGCTTCACGCTCGACGCCATGCCCGGCAAGCAGATGTCGATCGACGCCGACCTGCGTGCAGGCTCGATCGAGATGGAAGACGGCAAGCGCAAGCGCCGCGATCTCGAGCGCGAATCACAGCTCTTCGGCGCGATGGACGGCGCGATGAAGTTCGTCAAAGGCGACGCCATCGCCGGCATCATCATCACGGTGGTGAACATCGTCGGCGGCCTGGCGATCGGCGTGGCGCAAAAGGGCATGACGGTGGGTGAGGCGGCCAAGAAGTACGCGCTGCTCACCATCGGTGACGGCCTGGTCGGCATGATCCCCGCGATCCTCATCTCCACCGCGGCGGGCATCATCGTGACGCGCGTCGGTGGCGAAGAAGAAGGCGCTCACCTCGGTAAGGACATCAGCTCGCAGTTGATCGCCTACCCGCGCGCCATCGGCATCGCCGGCGCGATGTTGATCGTCCTGGGCCTGGTGCCCGGCCTGCCGAAGGTTCCCTTCCTCTTGCTGGGCTCAGCGGCGGCTGGTGGCGCCTACGTGATGCTCAAGCGCCAGAAGAAGATCGACAGCGGTGAGCTCAACGCCGACGGTGAGACGCCGGGCGAAGAGGGTGAAGACGAGAAGGCCAAGGCCACCGAGCCCGCGCCCAAAGAGCCGATCAACCCCGACTCCGAGCTCTTCATCCCCGTGGTCACGCCCATCGTGCTCGAGGTCTCCGACGCGTTGGTGCCCTTCGTCGACTCGCGGCAAGACGGCGGCAAGTTCCTCTTTGAGTTGGTGCCCTTCATGCGCGACGGCTTGTTCGTCGAGCTGGGGGTTCGTTTCCCCGGCGTTCGTGCGCGTGGAAACCCCGGTCTACCTCCCGGCGCGTACCAGATTCAGATCAACGAAGTGCCGGTGGTCACCGGTCAAGCCACGCTCGGCCACATCCTGGTCAACGACACCGTCGACCGCCTGCGGCTGATGAACATCGAAGGCTTCGATGCGATCAACCCGGCCACGCGCCAGCCCGCGGCGTGGGTGCCCGAGGCGAACAAGGACATGCTCGAGGCCGCCGGCCTCACCACGTGGGACGTGCCCGGCTACATGATTCTCCACGTGGCTTCCGTGCTGCGCCGTCACGCCCGGGAGTTCGTGGGCGTGCAGGAAGTGCAGACGATGCTCGACCAACTCGAGAAGGCCTTCCCGGCCATCGTGAAGGAGGTCGTGCCGAAGGTCGTCACGGTGCTCAAGCTCACCGACATTCTCGGGCGCCTGGTCGAAGAAGAGATCTCGATTCGCGACCTGCGCGGCATTCTCCAGGCCCTCGCCGAGCAGGGGCAGATGGAAGCCGACAGCGTGATGCTCACCGAGCACGTGCGCAGCTCGCTCAAGCGCTACGTCTCGCACAAGTACGCGCGCGGCACGAACACCCTGGTGGTGTACCTGCTCGACCCGCAGATCGAAGACGCCATTCGCAGCTCGATCAAGCGCACGTCTGCGGGCACGCACCTCGCGCTCGAGCCCGACATCGCGCAGGAAATCGTGCAGGCCGTGAAGAACGAGTGTGGCCACCTGCCGCCGACGGCGCAGCGCCCGGTGATCCTCACCTCGATGGACATTCGAAGGTACGTGCGCAAGTTGCTCGAGTACGAGTTCAACCCGCCGTTCTCGGTGGTGAGCTACCAGGAGCTTTCGCCCGAGCTCAACATTCAGCCCGTGGCTCGCATCAGCACCCGCTGAGCTGAGGTCACCGCCCTCACCCTCTCCCGACGGGAGAGGGGACCTTCAGGCGCCGGCGACGAGCAGAATGATCAGCACCAGCCCGACCACCACCATCGCGCCGCCGACACCGAGCGCGACCAGGTGCTGCTTGTTGCTGAAGTCGATGAGCTTGCGCGGGCCTTCGTCGACGGCCTCGTCGCCGTCCTGGGCGGGCTCTTCGTCCTGAGGCGGTTCCTCGTCGCCCGGGGGATCGTCTTCGGTGCTCTGCGGCTCGTCGACGGGCTCTTCGGCCGCGGGCTCTTCTTCGACCGGCGCTTCCGCGACGGGCTCTTCTTGCTGCTTCACCTCGACCGACGGAGGCTCGTCTTCGGGCTTGTTCGCGAGCGTGCCCTCTTCGTCGTCCTGGCTGGCGGACATGACGACGGGATCCTCGCGGACCTCGGAGGGATCGATGAAGAGCAGCCTGACCCCGCCGATCTCGAGCTCGTCGCGATCTTTGATGGTCGCCTTGCGGGTGCGCTTCTTGTTCAGCTTGATGCCGTTGCGGCTGCCGAGGTCTTCGACGTGCGTGCCCGACCAGTCGCGGCGCACCTTCACGTGCTTGCGCGAGACCAGGTCGTCGTTGAGCACGATGTCGGCGTCGGCGGCGTCGCGGCCGAAGATGTATTCCTGGGCGTCAGCGATCTCGATGCGCTGACCCTCGGTCGCGCCGTTCATCACCCGGAAGTAGGCGTTCTCGCCGCCCGCGGCGAGGCCCTTCATCACGTCTTTGACGACCTTGCGCGAGAGGAAGCTGGTCTTGCCCGAGACGTCTTCGCTGCTGCCCTCGGCCACCCGATCGAACGTCACGTCGAACTGCGCGATGGCGATCACGTCGCCGTTGCGCAGCAGCCGTTTCTCACCCTTGGGCAGCTTCTGCCCATTGACCGAGGTGCCGAAGCTCGAGCCCAGGTCCTCGAGGAAGAAGAGGGTGCCATCGCGCGAAATGCGCGCGTGGTTGCGCGAGACAGCCTGCTGGGCGAGCACGACCTGACAGGTCTGATCACGCCCGAAGGTGATGGTCTCCTCGTCGAGCAGTACCGTCTTCGTCTGATCGGTACCGCTCCCGCTCTTCATTTTGACAGTGAGTCGAACTCCCATTGTGCCGAGCGCTTCGCTTCAGTCGCTG
>JBKJSE010000074.1:0-6418 GCA_046595925.1 Archangium sp.
CGAAGGAACACACCGGTCCTCCCGAGCGGAGTCGAGGGAGTACTTCTGCCTCGCGCGGCAGGTCACCCCTCGACTTCGCTCGGGGGGAACGGTGCTGTTCCTTAGGAGCGCAGTCGAGGGATTACCTCCGCTTCGCGCTGCAGGTGCCCCCTCGACTCCGCTCGGGGGGAACGGTGGCTGACCTATTTCACCAGCCTCCCGAAGGGAAAGGGAGAGTCAGAGGGAGAGGGAGACCGTGAACTAGTTCTTGCGGCGGCGACGGCTGCGCAGCGAGAGAGCCAGCAGCGCGAGCGGGAACAGCCCCGCGCCCGAGGAGCACCCGCAGCCACTGGCCTTCGGAGCCGCCTGGATGCTCACCACCACCGGCACGCTCGACTTCAACGTGCCGTCGCTCACCTCGACCTCGAAGGTGAACTCGGTCGCCGCTTCGACCTTCGGCGCGATGAACGAGGCCACCTTGTCGCCCGCGTTCTCGAGCGTCACTTCAGGCCCGCCCGTCTGCTTCCAGATCGCCGTCAACGAGTCACCATCAGGATCCGTGGAGTTCGACGCGTTGAGCACCACGCGCTCACCACCCACGCTGCCCGTCGAGCTCGCCACCGCCACAGGAGCGCGGTTGACGTTCTTGACCGTCACCCGCACCGTGGCCGTCGCCGTCTCACCCGTGGGGTCGGTCGCCACCACGCTCAGCGCGATCACCGTGTCTTCCCGCACCTCGGGCGTGGTGAAGGTCACCGCTCCGGTGGTCGCCCCGGCCAACGTCACCTGCGGGCCTCCGAGCTGCGACCACGCCCAGGTCAACACGTCTTGATCAGGGTCCATGCCCACGGCCGAGAGCGTCAACGAGACGCGCTCGTTCTCGCTCACGTCGTTCAACCCCGAGACCACCGGCTGACGATTCGCGGCGCGCACCGTCACGGTGCCCTCGTCGGTCGCCGTGAGCCCATTCGCGGTGGCCGTCACGCGGAACACCAGCGCTTCGGTACCCGACGCCACTTCAGGCGCCGTGAAGGTGGGCGCCGCCGTGGTCTGGCCGGTCAAAGTCACCACCGTCCCGCTCACCTGCTCCCAGGTGAACGTCGCCACGTCACCTTCGGCATCGGCCGCCGTCGCCGCCAGCGTCGCGGTGGTGCGCGCGTCGGCAGAGACATCGGCCACGCTCACCGTCGGCGCACGATCGGCCGCCACCGTGACCGTCACCGTGTCGGTCGCAGTGCGACCATTGGCGGTGACCGTCACGCTGAACTCCAGCGGCTCAGCGGTCTTGATGTCAGGCGAGGTGAAGGTGGGGCTCGAGGTCGTCGCGCCCGTCAAAGTCACCGAGGTGCCTGACACCTGAGACCACGCCCAGGTGATGGCGTCGCCCTCGGCATCGCTCGCGGCGCCCGAGAGATTGACCAGCGTGCGGCCCGCGGCCGGGAAGTCGGCGCCGGCGTTCACCGAGGGCGCTTGATCGGCCAGCACATGCACCGTGACGTCGTCGGTCGCGGTGAGCGAGTTCGCCGTCGCCGTCACGCGGAAGACCAGATCCTCCGCCGCGGCCACGTTGGGCGTGGCGATCGACACCGTCGCCGTTGCCGGGTTGGAGAGCATTGCGCTGGTTCCGCTGACCTGGGTCCACGCGAAGGTGATCGCATCACCTTCAGGGTCGGCGCCGGTCGCCGTGAGCTGCAGCGAGACACGGCCCGGCGAGGTCACGTCGACGCCGGCGTTGGCCGTCGGAGCGCGATCGACGTTCGTCACCAGGACAGACACGGTCGCGGCGGCCGAATCAGCAGTGCCGTCGTTGGCCACCAGCTTGAACGTGAACGTCGTGTCGGCCGTCACTTCAGGCAGCGCGAAGGTCGGCGCCATGGCGGTGGTGCTCGAGAGCGCCACCGTCGGGCCAGCCGTCTGCGACCAGGTGAAGGTGAGCATCTCGCCGTCGGCGTCGGTCGACGTCGAGCCATCGAGCGTCACCGTCGGCCCGCTGCGCTCGGCGATCGTCGCCGGGCCAACGGCCACAGCCACCGGGAGCTGATTGACGTTGCTCACGTCCATCTCCACCCGCGCCGGCAGCGACGAATCGGTGCCGTCATTGACCACCAACTGGAACGTGTAGTGAGCACCGGCTGCAGGCACGGTCGCGACGAAGCTGGGCGTGGCGGTGTTGGCGCCCGTCAGGGTCACCGACGAGCCGCCGAGCTGGGTCCACGCGTAGGTGAGCGGCGCTCCATCAGGGTCGACGCTGCTGGTGCCGTTGAGCCGAATCGGGTTGCGCGTCAGCACGTTGCTGCTCAGCGTCCCCTCGACGGCGTTGAACGAAGGCGCGATGGCGACCGGCCGCTGGTTGCACGTGCCGACCGAGTCGTTGGCGAGCGCGGTGAACGGCGCGTTCGCGGCGTTGGTGACGGTGAAGTCATCGACGTCGATGCCGTAGGCGGCAGCCGCGCCGTCCGAGCCCACCCGAATGCGAAGGCGCACCGACTGACCGGCGAGCGCGGCGCCGAAGTTCAGCGTGCGCGTCACGAAGGCGGGGAAGCCGGGGCTCAGGTTGACGTACGCGCGGCGGCCTGCGAGCGGGTTGCCCGGGTCGGCCTGCAGGTTCCCGGTGTAGCCCGGGTTGAAGAGGCCCGCGACGAACGGGTCGACCCAGGTCACCCCGTCGGTGCTGAACTCGACGACCGCGCCGTCCCAGAAACGCGTCCCGTCCCACTCGAAGGAATGGCGCTCCTTGAAGGTGACGATGAAGTTGCCGGTGGCGTTCACCGAGAGCCACGGTGAGGTGAGCGTGAGGTCAGAGACGGTGTTGAGATCGTTGGCGTGGGCGTAGCCGTTCTCGCGCGTGAAGCCGACCGAGGTCCACGCGTCGGCCCTGGTGTCGAAGGCGTCGGTCGAGCTCGCCGCCGCGGCGTCGTCGGTGTTGAGGCGCGGGTCGATGCTCACCGTGCGCTGGGCCGTCGGCAGCGACGGCTCATCGAAGGTCGCGGTGAGCCCCGCACGAATGGTCGGCAGCGGCGCCGAGTTGATGCTCATGCGCACGCTGACGGTGGCCTCGGCGCCCGGCTGGAGCGAAGGAATGGTGGCCGTGTTGCCGTTGGGGAAGTTCATCGTCGACGTGGCACCCGACGCGGTGAGCGACAGGGTCTGCGAGGCGAGCACCGTGCGGCCCACGTTCTTGACGCGCACCCTCACATTGCCGACCTCGCCCAGGTCGAGCACGCCGTCGCGATCGCACGAGGTGGCGTCGTCGTTGATGGTCGCCGAGACCACGCGCATCGCAGCGCCGGTCTCGAAGCTCTCGATGACCCCGATGTGGTCGACCACGTTGCGGTCGGGCACCACGGCACCGAAGCCCGCCCCGCGCTTGGCGAAGGCGCTGACGAAGCGCTGGTAGTCGGCAGGGTCGGCCGCGAGCGCCGCGGCGAGCAGCGCGTCTCGCGCCTCGAGCATGGTGGGCGAGATCGGCGTCAGCTTCAGCCCGGCGACCAGGTAGCCCTTCATGCGGTCTTGCGCTTCGACGAAGGGGTACGCGTTGAGCAGCGACGCGTAGCATTCCCACAACATGTTCGACCAGATCTCACCGGCGTTGTGCACCTCGCCGTTGAACGCGCCATCAGCGCCACTGGCGAGCGGAACGCCGGTCGGCAGCGCGACCCCGTTGGCGATGTGCCTGAGGGTCAGCGGGTTCTTCGCCAGGTTCGTCGAGTACGGCAGGCGACGAATGCCGAAGTACGCCCCGTTGTTCACCCCACCCGTGGTGACGAACGCCGCCGACGCGTAGACGCCCTGGAAGGTGTTGTTGCCCGCGCGAAGGCGGTCTTCGTCACGAACGCTCATGATCATCGCCACGGTGTCCGACCAGCCCTCGCCCATCGAGCGGCCCTGGTTGTTGATCAACCCCACGCCGTCGCCGATGAGACGGTTCGAGAGGTAATGCGCCCACTCGTGCGCCACGATCTGGTTGTCGAACGAGCCGTCGCGATCGAGATCGGCGCTGCGCTTCATGTTCACCGTGATCGTGCCGGTCGTGGCGCGGAGCAGCGCGCCCGCCGCCTGCGTGGTGGACATGGAAGGAATGGTCACGGTGGGGTCGACGCCGGCCATGCCGGGAGCTGCCCCTGCCGCGTTGGTGGCGATGATGACGCCGATGGCGCCCGCCGCCTGCGCGTTGGCCGCCTTCACCACAAAGCCACAGGTGCCGCGATCGATGAGCGCGATGCCGCCGGTGAAGGTGCCCGCCGGGTACGGCGTGCAGCCGAGATCAGTGGTGGTGCTGAAACGAATGACGTTGGCCGTGAGGTCGAAGGCGCTCGCGCCGAAGGCCGCCGTGTTGCAGTCATACCGGCCCGCGATGCCCGCCGGCGAGTTGACGTTGAGCTGCGGCAGGCCATCGAAGATGTACATCTGCATGCGGGGGCTGGCGCCGTCGGAGGGCGTCGACATGTTCGCGTTGTTGCGACCCGACGAGTCTTGCGCCTCGCCGCGAATGAAGTCGCCCTCGCGCCCGCCGCGGCCGTAGTTGGTGGTCTGCGCGTTACCCGCGCGCTCGTCGAAGCCCGAGTCGTAGAACCAATCGTGGAGGAAGTTGATGTTGTAGAAGAGCTGAGTGATCGCCGCGCTCTGCTGGTTCACGTTGGCCGCGGGCGAGGTGCTGAAGCTCACGGGGTAGTCGAAGAGACCGGGCGACGAAGGCACCACGCGGAAGTCGCTGGTCGAGGGCGAGAAGCCATCGGGCGAGGCGAGATCGGCGTAGGCGTCGACGTTGTTGCCGGTGAGGGTCACCGCGCCGCTCGCCAGCCACGGATCATTGCGTGAGAAAGGCGCCGAGGTCACGGTCACCAGGTTGCGAGCCACGAAGGGCGGCTGAAACCCGTCGGGGGTGCCGGTGGGGTGCGGCGTCACGTCGTTGCCGAACGGGCCGTCGAACGGAATCAAATCGGGGGTGTTGGCGAACACCTTGTAGCTCGCGTCGGCCGTGAGGTTGTGGCGCATCAGGCGCGCGCCGTCGGTGGCCGAGACCACCGAGGCGTACATCGCCGACGAGGTGCTGCCGCGGGTGGCGACGTCGAGCTCGATGTGCCACGCGGGCTCGAGGCGATCGTTGAGCACGTAATAGACGCGGCGCGCGCGTGCAGGTGACGAGAGCGTGAAGCCGGAGTTCTCCACCAGCGAGGCGGTCATCCACACGCCGTCGGTCGAGGCAAAGGTCTTGAAGGTGCCGTTGGCGCCGGTCTGTTCACGAAACGCGCGCTCGAGCGCCTGGGTGGCGCCGACACGGAAGTGCGTGCTGGCGGTGCGCGCGAAGTCGGACGGCGCGGGGTAGCCCGAGACGGCCACCGGCACGCCCTGCTTCGAGAGCACCACGTCGAACTGGCTGCGGAAGACGTCGATGCCGTTCACCTGCTGCGCGAAGCGCACGATGGTGCCGCTCCGGTCGTTTTGGTGAAGCTCACGGACCGACAACGACTTCACGTCGGCAGCGTCGAGGCGATACGCGTCGGCGAACCGCGAGATGACCGAACGCGCGGTGGCTTCGGCGCTCGTTTCGGCGGAGACGCCTTCGATGAAAATGAACGTGGGCACGCCCAGGCGCTTCTCTTCGCCGGTGACGCGCGCCCCTCGGGCAGCCATCACCTCGGCCGAGACGACCAGCGACTGGTCGGGGGACGACGAGAGGAAAGCATCGGCGTGTTCAGGTGCTGCAGCGAGGGCCAGGGCGCTGAAAAGCACTCCGGCCAGAGTCGCGAGTCGATTCGTAAGCATGGTGGTCTCCCAGGAAAGACGGCGGGGCGCACCATGCCCGTTTTGAGAGGGGGGGTCTGAACTTACTGTGTCGACGGAACCGCCCCGTGCTCGCGCCTGTGGAGCCCTCGTACGGTGCGATCTGATGGAGGCCTGCAGCGCCGACTGTTCAGGTCTTGACGCGATGGGGCGCCCCGCTTAGGAACGTCCTCTTTCGTCTGGCTTCCAAAGGACTTCACCATGGCTCGCGTAACCGTCGAAGACGCCCTCCCCCACGTCGACAACCGCTTCGCCCTCGTGCTGCTCGCGAGCAAGCGCGCTCGTCAGCTCATGGCCGGCGCCCGCCCCCTCGTAGAGCACTCGAAGAACAAGCCCTGCGTGCTCGCCATCCGCGAGATCGCCACGGGTCACGTGAAGTTCGACCGTGATGTTCGCGAAGCGCTCATGGGCAAGTTCAACGCGCCCGCCGCGCAGAGCTGAGACTTTCCAGCCTGTGCAGCACCGACCCCGTTCCTCTCCTCGAGGGACGGGGTTTTCGTTTGCCCGCTCCTGCTTCAACAGTCTCCGCAGGGGGTCCACCCACCGTTCCCCCCGAGCAAGGAACCAGCTTCGCTGGCGATTTCGACCGAAGGAACACACCGGTCCTCCCGAGCGGAGTCGAGGGAGTACTTCTGCCTCGCGCGGCAGGTCACCC